>JAYSTO010000069.1:0-20955 GCA_043719675.1 Gammaproteobacteria bacterium
ACTCTAGCACAAATTTGGCTTTTTCTGGGCTAGTGATATCGCCGTTAGCGATAACAGGAATGGAAATTTGCTCCTTGACACGGGCGATGGTGTCGTACTCTGCCTCGCCCGTGTACTGGCAGGCACGGGTGCGGCCATGGATGGTCAGCGCCTGGATACCTGCCTGCTCGGCGATGTGCGCCACGCTTAGGGCGTTTTTATTACTCGTGTCCCAGCCGGTACGAATCTTGAGAGTGACCGGGATAGCCACCGCTCGGACGACTGCCTCGATAATTTGTTTTACCAAGGGCTCATCTTTTAATAAGGCCGAGCCAGCCATGACGTTGCAGACCTTTTTTGCCGGGCAGCCCATATTGATATCAATGATTTGTGCGCCCTGATCGGCATTGTATTTGGCCGCGTCGGCCATCATCTGCGGGTCAGTACCGGCGATTTGTATCGATTTGGGTTCGGTCTCGCCGATATGATTGGCACGCCGCTGGGTTTTTTCACTGCCCCACAACAACGAATTGGCCGATACCATTTCCGACACTGCCATACCCGCCCCCAATTGTTTGCACAATTGACGAAAAGGGCGATCAGTCACGCCCGCCATGGGTGCGACGATCACATTACTGGGCAACTCGTAGGGGCCTATGCGCATGGTGTGTGGATATCGGTATTTATCAAAGGGAACAAATGATACTCGCTTGCGGTGAAGGGATAAAGTGATAATTGTGTGACACGGTAGGCTGGCTGTGCATTGAATAACGACCACAATATTAGTGATTAATGAAAACTAAATTCAAAATTTATCGCATCATCGCCCGGATCAATCACCGCCAAGGTGACATGTACCGGCGTGCCGGACTCCAATAACAGAAATTGGTTATAGAGTTTATCCAAATATTCCGGAGGACTGAACTGGCGACGCGCCACGAAATCACCACTGAGATTGGATAAATTGAGCAGGATATTGGGGTAAGGCTGATCAAAGTCGGCCTGGTTGACAAACGAGACGCTGATCAACAGGGCATTCTTGGCAGTGGGGTGGCTGCGCACGTCGCGATTGATGAGCTGGATCTTGGTGACATCACGTTGTCCTGTGTAGTGACAGGGCAGGTGCAGGCAAAACTGGGTCATGCTGCTGGCCAGAAACGGGAAACGGTGCACCAATTGCACGTGGCGGTTCATGATGAATTGCACGAGTAAAACCGCCATCAGTACAACCAGCAGTATGACTAACAGGGATTGTAGCCACAATGGTCTGGGCTGGGTTTCCAGTTCAGTATAACTGCTTCGCAAGGAGTACGGCATTTCGAGTTCACGTTTGTCACGTGTGGGCGGTTTTTTTGCAACAAACTCCTCTGGTTCAAACTCAACATTGCCTGCATCCCGTAAAAATGAGTCCGGGGTATCATTGATCGATATGCGATCAGTGGAGGATTGAAAGGTGGCAGCGGTGGGCAATTCACTCGGATCAAATTCAAGTTTGGCCGCGCCAACCCCGCCATTTAAAACGATTTCCTCGCTGAATTCATTTGCCGCCGGTTGGGCAATCTCACTATTGACCTCATGAAAGATGGCCGCAATACCTGCCAACTCGGCACGGGTTGCGGGTTTTTCCTTGCTGTCGGTATCCTCATAATGGTTAATTTTGATCGATAGTTTCTCTGCGGTGGGTGCGGCAGGCGTCTTATCCGGTGCGTGTTTGCCGAGATCAATCTCCATACTCAGTTCACCGGGGATCTCAATATGGCCGAGCTTATCCAAATTGGTATAGCGTGAGCGATCATCAATGATCGAATCTATAAATTGGGGTGGGCTGGTGGCGCGTGGCGGCGCGGCAACGGGGGTTGTCACCTTGGGAGCGGCGGGTGGTGGAGTTGTTTTTGCCGGAGGCGGGGAAGTGATTTTTTTTGTCGGTGATGGGCTGTTGGCTGCTGGCATGGCATCAAGCAGGTGGCCGCGTGCGTCGAATACATGGGAACAACTGCCGCAACGCACCTTGCCTTTGGCCTTCTTCAATTGGCTTGGGGTGACCCGAAAGCAGGTTTGGCATTGGGGGCAGCGGGTATACAGGGCGTTAGTCATGAATCGATATGGCCTTACAACCTAAATAGTTTCAGTGCCGTTGTCCCGCCAGGCACATCCAATCTTCCTGCTGTGCAAATACCAACAGCGTAAATCTATCTCGATAGGCGGTCATCACGGCGTCGGCCTGCGACGAGAGGATGCCGGAAAGAACTATGTTACCACCGGGTTGCACCAGCGTGGCAAATTGTGTGGCTAAGTCAATCAGCGGCCCGGCCAGGATATTGGCGATGAGCAAGGACACCTGAGGAAGCGCGACACCCGCGGCGGCGGCATGGATCTGCGCCGTCACGGCATTTTGCTGAGCATTACGCGCCGTGGCAAGCAAGGCTTGCGGGTCGTTGTCGATGGCGTACACCTCACGTGCACCCAGCTTTGCCGCCGCCACTGCAAGAATTCCTGAGCCACAACCGTAATCGATAACCGGGATAGCGTGTGGCGGGTGGGTGGCTAACCACTGTAAACACATGGCGGTGGTGGGATGGGTGCCGGTACCAAAGGCCAGGCCCGGATCCAGGATAACGTTAATGGCACCCGCTACCGGTGGCACACAGTGACTCGGACAGATCCATAGGTCATGGCCAAAGTGCATGGGTCGATAGTGATCCATCCAGGCGCGTATCCAGTCTTTATCTTCCAACGGATCGGCACGCAGTGTGGGTAAGGTGCGATCGGCGTGCTGCTGTAATGCTACGGTGAGCGCGGCAAGGTCGGTATCGGCGGGGAACAGGGCAATGACGTCGGTGGCTTGCCACAACGGTGTTTCGTTGACCCCAGGTTCGTACAAGGGTTGATCGGCGGCATCCACATAGGTAACTGACAAAGCGCCGAGTTGTTGTAACAGCTCGGCGAAGTAATCTGCGTCAGCGGCACTGCTATTGAGTTTGAGTTGTAACCACGCCATGACTTAAGGTTATCGCGCGGACATGAGGTTAGGTCGCCGGGTTTTCTTTTTTCGCAGCAAGTTTCTTTTCCAGATAATGAATGTTGGTGCCACCGGCGATAAATGCGGCGTCCTGCAATAATTCCATGTGCAAGGGGATGTTGGTTTTGATCCCTTCAATCACGGCTTCCGATAAGGCCACGCGCATACGGGCAATGGCGGAGGCGCGATCATTGCCGTAGGCAATGAACTTACCGATCATCGAGTCGTAATAGGGGGGCACCACGTAACCATTGTAGATGTGTGAATCAACCCGTATTCCTGGGCCGCCAGGCGCGTGGTAGGCCGTGATCGTGCCGGGGCAAGGCATAAACGTCGCCGGGTCCTCGGCATTGATCCGGCACTCGATCGCATGGCCGCGCAGCACGATGTCTTGTTGTTGCACGCTCAAGGGTAGGCCTGCGGCAATGAAAATCTGTTCTTTAACGATATCCATGTTGGT
This sequence comes from Gammaproteobacteria bacterium, assembly GCA_043719675.1. Lineage (GTDB taxonomy): Bacteria > Pseudomonadota > Gammaproteobacteria > UBA6429 > Thiohalophilaceae > JACQBC01. The sequence continues at coordinate 3,459 of JAYSTO010000069.1, forward strand.
GATCATCTCGGTGACCGGGTGTTCAACCTGGACGCGGGTGTTCATTTCGATAAAATAAAATTCGCCGTCCTGATAAAGAAACTCAAAGGTCCCTGCACCCCGATAACCAATATCGACACAGGCCTGCGCACAGCGTGAACCGATGCGCACGCGCATCTCGGCGGTAATTCCCGGCGCGGGGGCCTCTTCAATGACCTTCTGATGGCGGCGCTGCATCGAGCAATCACGCTCACCCAAATAAATCGCATTACCGTGTTCATCCGATAACACCTGGATTTCCACGTGCCGCGGATTCTCCAGATATTTTTCCATGTACACGGTGCTATTGCTGAAGGCGGCACCAGCCTCGTTGCGCGTGAGCGAAATGGAATTTAATAACGCGGCCTCGGTGTGTACCACGCGCATGCCACGACCACCGCCGCCACCGGCAGCCTTAATAATAATGGGATAACCAATGGCATGTGCCGTGCGTAAGGTGGCTTGGTCGTCATCACCCACCGGACCATCCGAGCCCGGTACCGTAGGTACCCCGGCTTTTTTCATTGCCTCAATGGCGGAGATCTTGTCGCCCATCAAGCGAATGGTTTGTGGCCGAGGACCGATAAAAATAAAACCGCTTTGCTCGACACGCTCAGCGAAGTCGGCGTTTTCCGAGAGAAAGCCATAACCGGGATGAATTGCTTGGGCGTCAGTGACTTCGGCGGCACTGATGACGGCGGGAATATTCAGATAACTATCGGTGGAACGGGCCGGGCCGATACACACCGATTCATCCGCAAGACGGACGTGTTTGAGATTGCGATCCGCCTCGGAATGTACCGCGACAGTTTTGATGCCCAACTCACGACAGGCACGCAAAATGCGCAGCGCGATCTCGCCTCGGTTTGCAATCAGGATTTTGTCAATCATGTCTGGTTTCGATTTTTAGTTAAGTTGCTACGATTCGGATATAGCAAGGGTTGGTTTTATTCGATCACAAACAATGGCTGGTTGTATTCCACCGGTTGGCCGTTTTCCACCAGGATGGCTTTAATTACCCCGGTCTTGTCGGCCTCGATCTGATTGAGCAGTTTCATCGCTTCAATAATACAAATGGTGTCACCGGTCTTGACGTTACTGCCTACTTCCACAAAGGCTTTGGCGCCGGGTGCAGAGGAGCGGTAAAACGTGCCCACCATGGGTGAGCGCATGGAGTGGCCGCTGATCTCTTGCCCCGCACTGCCGTTGCCTTTGTCTGCAGCAGGGGCCGCGATAGGTGCTGCCACCGGCGCCGCGGGTGGCATGGCGTACATCTGTGGGGCGGCGAAGGTTTGGGGATGCGGGCCATAACGGCTGATGCGTACGGTTTCTTCGCCCTCGCGGATTTCGATCTCGGCGATGCCGGATTCTTCCAGCAACTCGATCAGTTTTTTGACTTTGCGTATGTCCATGGTTTGGCGGCTCGTGGGTTGAAAGGTTAGTTGTTCAGGCGTGTCAGTGCGGCTTGCAAGGCAAGTTCATAACCTTGCGGACCCAAACCGCTGATCACGCCCACGGCTAAATCAGAAAAATACGAAAAACGACGAAACTCTTCGCGGGCATGTACGTTCGACAAGTGCACTTCGATAAACGGAATTTTGACAGCGGCCAAGGCATCACGCAGGGCGACGCTGGTGTGAGTAAAGGCGGCGGGATTAATAATGATGAAGGCAACGTTGCGTGTGGTTGCCTGTTGCACCGCGTTGACCAGCTCATGCTCGGCGTTGCTTTGCTGCGCTTCAACGGTATGTCCGGCTTGTTTGGCCTGTGCGTGTAAACGTTCAATGATCGCCGCTAAAGTAACACTGCCATAGTGTTGCGGCTCACGTTGCCCGAGCATATTCAAATTGGGGCCGTTGAGGACCAATATCACTGCCATGCGCTGGTTACTCTGTATCTTGGTTCGTTGGGGTCACGATCGCGGCATGTTCTGCTTATTTTCTTGATCATTCGCCGCAGAGACAGTTCGGGGAGAGATTTTCCTTGAATCAACCGCAAAAGTCCAGCAGTTCACCGGGAGGAGGCGTCATGTGCGGAGTTGGCCGCCGGATCGGCGAAAATTTGTTATATCTACCCCGTTGGCGGGGTGCAGCGTCACAGTAGGGGTAGAATCAGTTTTTCGACGTCGGCGTAGTGAAGTTCGCTGATCAGGGTGTGTTGGATCACGCCTTTACGGTCAATGATCACCGAATAAGGTAACACCCCAAGACGATTGCCATACAGGGCGGTCAGTTGTAACCCTTCTTGTTCACCGATGAGGATGGGATATTCAATGCCCAGCGGATCGATAAAGGCCGCCACCGCATCCTTGCTATCCAGCGCGACGCCGACAATCTCAAAACCTTTGCCCTGATAGGCCTCGCGTAATTGCATCAATGCCGGCATTTCGCGTACACACGGCGGGCACCAGGTCGCCCAGAAATTGACGAGAACCACTTTACCATCCCACTCGGCGATATCGCGTGGCTTGGCGTGCAGGTCGAGCAACGTGAAGGCGGGCCGTGGTTGGCCGACTACCGTGACAGCAGGTGCCTTGATGACGGACGGTGTTGATGTACGGTGACCGAAAAATTGTAAATAGGCAGCAACACCCGCTGCCGTAATGACGAGGGCGGCGGCAAGATAAGCGATTTTTATTTTCATAAAAAACTTAATTCGCAAAGGCCTTATTCACGCGCGCCGCAAATTTTGTCGCATCCATGATACCAATGACGCGCGCTGACCTGGCTTCGGTGCCATCCAATTTAAAAAACAGGATGGTCGGTGGTTGTGGCGGTGCGCCTAATTCTTTGATCAAAGCAAGATCCGTTTCATCCATCGCGGTCACATCGGCTTGTAACAGGATGGTATTTGCCAATGCCTTTTGGACATTCGGGTCTATAAAGATGTAATCATCAAATTGTTTGCAATACACACACCAGTCGGCGTAGAAGTCGAGCATCACGGTGTGACCGGCTTGATTGGCCTGGGCAATTTCGCGTTGCACATCGGCATGTGATTTTATTTTGATAAAGGTTAGGCCGCCTTTCACCACGGTGGCCTTGCCGGTGGCGGCAGTAGCAGATGCTGAGGGGATGAATGATTTACCTGCGGCGGCTCCGGCGACATTGGCTTGGGCCAGCAGCTTAGAACCGTGCAGGGGATCCAACACATTGCGTGCGCCCGTCAAGCCGCCGAGTAAGACGATCACACCGTAGATAAATAAAACAATGCCCACACCTTTCCAGAATTTTAACCAGCCGGTTTGACTCTCCTGGATGCGATCAAACGCGCCCATATACACGGCGGAAACGATGAACAACCCGGCCCACAACAGCATGTAGAGTGTTTCAGGTAACACACTGCTGACCATGAACAAGGCCACGGCGAGTAAGATGACACCGGCCACACCTTTTACAACATTCATCCAGTCACCCGCACGAGGTAGAAACGTACCACCGCCAGCACCAACGAGTAACAGCGGTAAGCCCATACCAAAACCGAACAGGAACATGTATATGAATCCCAGCACGGCGCTATTCGATGCGGCGGAGATGGTCATAACGGCAAAGGTGATGGGGCCACCACACGGGCCAATGATCAGGGCCGATAACGCGCCCATGATGGCCACACCAAAAAGCGTACCGCCTTGTTGTTTGCCGCTGATCTCGGTGAGTTTGCTTTGAATACTGCTGGGCATTTGAATGTTGTAAAAACCGAACATCGCGAAGGCGAGTACGATGAATAAAATTGCAAACACCGAGAGCACGATTGGGTGCTGCAAAAAGCCTTGAATACCGATTTGTTCTCCACCCAAGCCCATCGCGGCACCCACGATGCCGAATACAACCGCAAAGGCGGCGACATACACCAGCGATAAGATAAAGCCTTTCATTGCGGAGGTATGTTCGCCTTGACCGGCGATGATGCTGGTGACAATGGGGATCATCGGGTACATGCAGGCGGTGAAGGCAACCAAGAGGCCGACGCCTACCAAGGACAACAAGATAAGAAAAGTAGAGCCTGTTTTAAACAATATACTGAATTTGTTAGCGATACGTTCTTGCTGTGTCAGGCTGTCGTCATCCACTTGGACGTCGGCGACAGGTGTCATTTGCGCGGGAGTCGCCGCTTTGCTGTCGGCGCCGGGCATGACATTTTGCTTGGCAAGATCAACGGTAAACGGATTTTTTTGTGGCGGATAACAGATCCCGCGTTTTTCCGCGCAGCCTTGCGAATGCAAGATCAGCACAAAACTTGTTAACTTGCTGTCTTTGAGAGTAAACGGAATATCGATGCTGACTTCATCCATATACGTTTCAACTTCACCCTCTTTGCCTTCGGGGGTGATGCCGTGTTTTTTCTTGCCCGCCGGAGATTTAGCTTTTCCCAATTCGACGCCGGGGGTGTTGGTTTCGAATTTAATTTTTTCGCGGTATAGATAATAGTCGGGCGCGATATGCCAGGAGACCCGCAGGGTCTTGTTATCAATCAGCATGACATTGGCCTGAAAGGCCTGACTCACCGGTAGGGGACTGTCATCATTTTGAATCCCCAATTGTTTGCTGAAACTATTGAGTGATGAGAGTGCTGTGCCTTTCGTTTCTTTTGCTGCGGCAAGGGTCAGAGTCTTTTCACGTTTTTGCGGTGGATAACAAATTCCCAATTTGTCCGCGCAACCTTGTGAGTAGGCCATTAATTTCAGACTGGTGAGTGCCGGGTCTTTACGGGTAAAAGGAATCTCAAAAGTGACGGATTTAAAATAAACCTCGACCATGCCCTCTTTACCTTCCGGCGTTAAACCGTGATGTTGTGTACCAGCAGGAAATTTGGCGCTGCCCAGTTCGATACCCGGGGTGAGGGATTCAAAACGGATCTTGCTGCGATACAGATAATAATCCGGGGCAATCGTCCAGGTGGCGCGCAGGGTGGTGTCGTTGATAATCTTGGTCTCGACACGAAACGCCTCTTCCGCCTGCAAGGGTTCATCGGCGGCGTGGACCAATAAACTCAGCAAGCTAAACAACACCAACAAGGAACGTAATAATAAAGGCTTAATCATGGAGGGGTCACCGATTCTGTTATCCAATTTAAATAAGGGGTAAAACCATTGATGATAGGCAGCACGATCATCTCCGGCACGTCGTACGTATGCAATTCCCGAATGCAACTCTGTACCTGGGGTAGGCAGGTTTCTATCGTTTTCACCAGCAAGAGGACCTCATTGTCATCGGCTATCTTACCGTGCCAGCGATAGATTGACCTCACCCCCGGAATAATATTCACACAGGCCGCGCAGCGGCGATCAATCAGGGCGCGGGCAATTTGCTCGGCCAGCGCCATGGATGGGCAGGTGGTGACAACCAAACGGTAGTCCTGGGCGGGCGTTTCCATCGGCTAAAGATAGCAAGTCGCGGCAGACAACAACAGCGAGTGTTGCGCATTGCGCGGCGCCATGTCGGGAAATACTGGTCGCACTGTAGGGCAGCAAAAGAAAATTCCCTCGGGTTCCCAGTTGAAAAGCCCTGCCCTGAGCCTTATTGAACCGGTGCTGCTGGCCAGACTGTTGATATCCACACTTGACAGTCTGGTGACGAGGGCTATCATTAGCACTCGTCAATGGGGAGTGCTAAAACACCCTCACCGAAGTAACAGCAAGTTGTAACATATCTTATTGATTTCAATGGCCTAAATTAAGGAGGAAGCGAATGAAAATTCGTCCTTTACATGATCGTGTGATAGTTCGTCGCTTAGAAGAAGAGCGTAAATCTGCTGGTGGTATCGTTATTCCTGATTCTGCTACTGAAAAACCCGTCCAGGGTGAAGTCATGGCCGTAGGCAAGGGCAAAATTCTGGAAAATGGCAATGTCCGTCCCATGGAACTGAAGAAGGGCGACAAAGTCCTGTTCGGTAAATTTTCCGGGACTGAAGTAAAGCTCGAAGGCCAAGAAGTATTGGTTCTGCGTGAAGAAGACATCATGGGCGTGCTCGAATAACTTCGAGGCCTGTTTTAAGCATACTGTTTAAGTACATCAATTAATCGCAAGAGGAATTCAATTATGGGTGCTAAAGAAGTCCGTTTTAGTGATGACGCACGCCGCCGCATGCTGGCTGGTGTGAATGTCCTGGCAAATGCCGTCAAAGTAACCTTGGGACCGAAAGGCCGTAACGTGGTGTTGGAAAAGAGCTTCGGTGCTCCAACCATTACCAAAGACGGTGTCTCGGTTGCCAAAGAAATCGAACTCAAAGACAAATTCGAAAACATGGGCGCGCAGATGGTGAAGGAAGTGTCTTCACAAACCTCTGACGTCGCTGGTGACGGTACCACGACCGCCACGGTATTGGCGCAATCGATCCTGGTTGAAGGCATGAAGGCTGTTGCCGCTGGCATGAATCCGATGGATCTCAAGCGCGGTATCGACAAAGCCGTGACCGCTTCCGTTGAAGAGCTGAAGAAATTATCCAAACCCTGCTCGGATAATAAGGCTATTGCGCAAGTCGGTGCCATCTCCGCCAACTCCGACCATAACATCGGTGACATCATTGCCAAGGCAATGGAAAAGGTGGGTAAAGAAGGTGTAATCACCGTTGAAGAAGGTACCGGTCTGGATAACGAGCTGGACGTAGTTGAAGGTATGCAGTTTGATCGCGGTTACCTGTCGCCGTATTTTGTTAACAACCAACAAAACATGAGCTGCGAGCTGGAAAGTCCGCTGATCCTGTTAAACGACAAGAAGATCTCCAATATCCGTGAAATGCTGCCGATCTTAGAAGCCGTCGCCAAATCCGGTAAACCGCTGTTGATTGTTTCTGAAGACGTGGAAGGCGAAGCCCTCGCCACCCTCGTGGTCAACAACATCCGTGGCATTGTTAAGGTTGTTGCCGTTAAGGCCCCTGGTTTCGGTGATCGCCGTAAAGCCATGCTGCAAGACATCGCGGTATTGACCGGTGCCACTGTGATCTCTGAAGAAGTAGGTCTGTCGTTAGAAAAGGCAACCATCAGTGATTTAGGCAGCGCCAAACGCATCATCGTAACGAAAGAAGAAACCACGGTGATTGATGGTGCAGGTAAAAGTGCTGACATCGAAGCGCGCGTCAAGCAAGTGCGTGCCCAGATCGAAGAAACCTCGTCTGACTACGATAAGGAAAAACTGCAAGAACGCGTTGCTAAATTGGCTGGTGGTGTAGCGGTGATCAAAGTTGGCGCGGCAACCGAAGTCGAAATGAAAGAAAAGAAGGCCCGCGTTGAAGATGCCTTACACGCGACCCGTGCCGCCGTTGAAGAAGGTGTGGTACCTGGTGGCGGTGTAGCGCTGATCCGTGCCATCCAGGGGATCAAAGGCCTCAAAGGCGACAATCACGATCAAGACATCGGTATCAACATTGCGCGTCGCGCGATGGAAGAACCCATGCGCATGATCGTCGAAAACGCCGGTGATGAGTCTTCGGTCGTGGTCAACAAGGTCATGGAAGGCAAAGGTTCGTTTGGATATAACGCCGCAACCGGTGAATACGGTGACATGATCGCCATGGGTATCCTGGATCCTACCAAGGTAACACGTACCGCATTACAAAATGCGGCATCGGTAGCGGGTTTAATGATCACCACCGAAGCAATGGTGGCGGACATGCCTGCTGACGATAAAGCACATGCACACGGCGCTGGTGGCGGTGGTATGGGTGGTATGGACGGCATGATGTAAATTTTGTCGATAGTTGTTCGGCCCGCAAGCCGACAAAAAGGCCCCGTCAGTGATGACGGGGCCTTTTTTTTTGGCCTGGTGGTTTATGTGTTTACATCGGCCAAGCCAAATTTAAGTTGTCAGTGTGAAGGCAGGCGATGATGCTTTTAGAAACTTACTCATCAGGATGACAAATTCTTGTTGTCAGATCACATCTGTAAAGTACAGCGGACCCCCATCAAGATAACGATATAGTTACCACCTGCTAAATTTAAGATGTTTTAAAATATATTCAAAGTTTGCACCCGCTCTGGTTTTGTGCTAGAAACTACGAACCTTAAAGAGGATTTCCGTCAGCAGAAAAATGCTGAACCAGGTTAAATCAGCGTATCTACGAGCATATTATGGCGACTCTAAAACACGAAAAAAATAGTAAAACATCCCCCATCCTCTGGCTTGATTTGGGTGAGTTCAACACGCTTAATACAAAGAAAGATCCTCAGGGCAAATGGCAGGATCACGGGCTTGGACTGCTGCGCACGATCATGCATCAGAATGCGATTTTCACCGATATCGCATCTACCCGTTCAGTTTCATCCTGGGAAGAGCTTTCACCCTGTCTTGATGGATATAATGTCCTTTTGATGAATGTTAGAAGCTATACGTTTCCAATCGCAGTGGCTGCCTCGCAGCTGTTCAAAAAACTAAATCCCAATGGATTAGTTGTTGTCGGCGGGATGCATGCAACCGTCGCTCCCAGTGAAATGGAGGCGGTAGAAACGTTTGACAAAATTTGCAAAGGACCCGGTGAACATATTATTTTAGATTTGGTAAGAGATCCGAAGTTATTTCCACGAATTTTTGACAGCAATGGCGCACAGTCCCTTGCTGAGTGGCCTATGGTAGATAGAAGCCTCTGGCCGCAGCCTTCAGTTCGTCACACGAGTCGACGTATGAACTGGCCGTTGGAGCCTTCTTGCGGCTGGGGACCCGGTCCGATTGCAACAATTATTACCAGCCGGGTATGTCCTTGGCAGTGTTCTTTTTGCAATGAGAGTTCATTTATACCAAGAATGGGACGACGGCCTGTGGACATGGTAATAGACGAGCTTAATTATCTGGATGATAAGTACGGTATTGGCTCGGTCGTTATTCATGACTCGATGTTCTTCCAAAATCCAAAGTGGTTGGAAGAATGGGTTGAGAAATATCCAAAGAGAGCAAATAAGGTATGGCCGTACTGGGCCGCAGGTCGGTCAGACACGGTGCGGCAATGGCCAGAACTTTTTGAAGCGCTGGTGCTTGAAACTAACTGGAATACCATCTCCATCGGTTTTGAGTCGGGCAGCGATAGGGTGCTTAAAATATTAAATAAGGAATGTACAGAAGAAGATAACCTTTTTACCATTGATCTTGTGAATCGATTAGGCGACAAAATGAAATCAGAAGGAAGGAAACCCGCTACATTCTGGGCAAATATCATTGTTGGCGTACCTGGCGAAACTCGGGAAGATGCATTTAAAACAATGCGTATGATGAAACAAATGAAACGGGCCAAGCTTTCCATCGCTTATTACGCACCCTATCCTGGTTCTATCCTCGGATATCAGCTGATGGCTGAAGGTAAAAGTCTTATGACAAAAGAAAATTATCACAGAAATCCTGGGGTGGAAAAGCTTAAAGGAATCGATTACCCTTTTTATCGTGAGTTATTGGCTGGGAAATACGATGATCAAATCATGCCAAGAGAGAATAAGTTGCGTAGATTTTTTGAATCGATAGGTTTGTAAAGGGTTAAGCATTGAGCAGTTTTAGCAATCACCATCTCTTGTATCTTTTTACCATGAAAAACGGTAAAAAGAAGCTGGCCTATGGTGAAAATCCGGAAGATGCTTTGAATATTCTTGCCTATCGTTTAAATGAGGAAGAAATGGCGCAGATTGACCGGGAAGATTTTAGCGTTATTAAACAACGGGATCTTCAGAAATATGTTCATCTTCTTGGATAGCCACCCATTTTTGAAAAATGGGATTTTAATTTTTGCAGGATAGTTTTCTTCCTAAACGCCCATTTAAGGGTAGCGATCTTCACGCCAGGAAAAAAATGTTCTCGATTTTCAATTAGTGCGGTAACAACTCTTTCCGCTAAAAATGCCGGCGTTCTTCGGTTGTATGCATCAAGCTCCTTGATGGCTTCACCATAAACCTCATGTATTTTGAAAACAATCCCAAAAAGTACTTCACAGAATTTATCGTATAACGCTTTATTAGCAATAAACATATTGCAGGAATACAGGTAATTAAGGGAATAGGTACTTTCCAGCATTTGTGGTGTAAGTGGTATTTCTTTAGACTTGGATAAGTTATCTAATATTGATATGCCTAATGCCCCATGGCATTCGATATATTGTTCTTTTAATGATCGATCAAGTTGTACTGGTTCCTGTACGTACAAAACATTATCGGTAAATTCAATATCGGTAATAGTGTCATCCCAGAATCTTCGGTATTGGCTTGTTCCGACAATTTTATCCTTTGAGTTTTTCCAAATCCAGTAGGTTGCGGTAAGATCGCCCAGTGTCCAGTTTAATTTTGAGATATTGTCGCCAGTATCGTCAAACATGAAGCCTTTCTCGGTGAGTTTTTTTCTGTATTCGATAGAAATACTTGCCGCATTACACATGATGTTTTTTTGGTATTTCTGAAATTTCAAAGGCTCATGTCCAGGAAAACAGACACAATAAATAGCGACGCCATCTTTCATTGCTTATCCGGAGTGCTTAGCCAGCGAAATAAATCTGTCTACCACGATTTCGATATAATTAATCATCTCATTAGAGATTGTGGGCGAGCAGCCGACAAAAAACACTCTGTCCATTACTTCGTTGGCGACGGGGTATTTCTTGAAATCGTCGATGCCACGGTAGGCGGGATGCATTAAAATATTACCGGCAAAGTAATTTCTGGTTTGGATTTTATTGTCTTCCAGGAATTTAACCAGACTTCTTTTGTGTGACTTATCCGTGCATACCAGAGGAACGCCAAACCAACTCGTTTCTGCCTGGGGAAGTTCATTTAGGGTCCTAAGGCCATCTATACGTAAGAAAATTGAATCCAGCCGTTCTTTGTTGCTGCGACGAATCTCATGAACCTCATCGAATTTTTTCAATTGAACAACGCCGACTGCGCCTTGCAGATCAGTTGGTTTTAAATTATATCCGATGTTCTCAAATAAATATTTATGATCGACAGTTTCATCATATCCCTCGATCCATTTATCGAATCTTTTGCCACAAACACCGTTGGCAAGAAGGTTTTGCTTGCCCACACAATGACAACCTCGTCCCCACCAGGCGAAGCTTCTGGCAAGATCGACGATCTCCTGAATATTTGAAGAAACCATGCCGCCCTCAATCGTTGTTATATGATGTGCGGGATAGAAGGAGCAGGATGAAGCAACGGCATAATCGGTTAGGAATTTACCGTTCCATTTACTGCCGAGGCTGTCACAATTATCAGCAATAAGCTTTATTTTATTTTTAGAACAGATATCAATGATTTTTTCCAGGTCATAGGTATTACCAAGAACCGGTGAGGAAAAAATGGCTTTGGTCTTCGGGCTGATTTTTCGCGCCACCTCATTTATATCCCAATTGAGATCATCCCAGTTAATGTCAACAAATACTGGTTTTAGGTTATTTTGAATAATTGGATTAATGGTGGTCGGAAAACCGACGCAAGAGACAATAACTTCATCTCCATCAGACCAGTTAAAATATTTTTTTAGCGCCGCAATCAAAACAAGGTTGGCGGAGCTGCCGGAGTTGACCATCAAGGAATGGCCCAGGTTGAATTTTTTAGAAAAATTTTTCTCGAATCGATTCACCGACTCACCGGCAGACAGCCATTTTCCTTTTAGAATACTGTGAAATACAGCTTCAATCTCCTGATCGTCCCAATAGGGGCCTGAATAATACACAGAATCCTTTTCCTGGTTGAATATTTTCTTGTTGGCCATAAAAGGGAATAAATTTGCATCTTCCTCTCTGGCCTTGGCAATAAATTCAGTAATCAGTTCTTTTAGCGACATAATAATTTTATCCCTTGTTCCAAAGGTATGGTTTCTTCAAACCCCAGGTACTTCAGTTTGCTGACGTTTAAAGAAAAATTTTTGACCTGTGCCAGTTTGTAAAATGCAGGAGCTTCTATCGGGGTAATAGTGCTGTTACTGCCGATATATTGTTTTGCCAGCAGGATGATGTCATAAAATTTCTTTGGTTTTCCGCTGGCAATATTATAAATACTGTTTGTCTCGCCTTTTTCCATCACCAACTTGATCGCGCTACAAATATCCTCCACATGCATATAATCTCTTAAGACATCCCCACCATCATAAAGGCTTATCGTTTTATTTTCCTTCAATAAACCAATCAGGAATCCGAGTGCATTTTTCTTACCGCTCGTCTCGCTGTCTTCGGTGCCATACACATTTGCCAGGCGTAAAATTCTATATTTGACATTGAAGGTCTCGCAAAAAGAAATCAGGAGCATCTCCGCTGCCCTTTTAGTGATGGAGTAAAACCCTCGCGGCGTACAATATTCTGTTTCACTGGCGTCAATGATATCATTGCCATAGACAAACCCAGTACTTATATAGTTAAAAACAATGTCTTCGTCCTTGCAGGTCTCCAGTACCTCCATTAACACGGACAGGTTGATATCAACATCTATCTTCAGGCTTTCCAGGACGTTATAGTTACTGGTAGTGCTTATGAGATAGAGAATTTCTTTGGATTCAGGCTTTCTTGCGTCTCTTTTTATTTTTACGACAGCATCCGGAAATTTTCGGCAAAAAACACCGCCAATGAAACCTGTGCCGCCATAAACGGATATTTTCATGTCTACGCTCAATTAGAAACACAAGTTATGCAAGTGGCATCACTATCGGCAGGGTTAAGACTCCTGAATAATACATCCCGATCTATGTTCACCGTGACAATAGTATAAAAGAGATTTGCCTTGGGGCAGCTAAACCCTACTACTGTTCCAGAGTATCGGATAAAGTTTAGCATAGGTATCATCCGTCCCACTATGCCCTCGAATTAAGGCCAATGCTACGCACAATTAATTTATCATACGGAACAACTATTATGCACAGGATGTGGGGGGGTCTGTTTTACCAATCTTGCCTGGATATGTTTATAATGGATATCGCTCCCTACGCCTGTGATAATCGAACCATGAAGACCTCTGACATAACAATACTGGTAACCGGCGGCGCCGGCTTCATCGGCAGTAATTTTGTACACATGCTGGTGGCGCAAGGGTATCGTGTTGTTAACCTTGACGCGTTGACCTATGCGGGCCATCGCGCCAGCCTGCAAGCACTGGCAAACAACCCGCGGCATGTGTTTGTCGAGGGGCGGATCGGTGATCGGGCCTTAGTCGATAGCTTGCTTGCCACGCATCGCCCGCGGTACGTGGTGAACTTTGCCGCCGAGAGTCATGTTGATCGGTCGATTGATGGTCCCGCCGCCTTTGTCCATACCAACGTGGTCGAGACCCAAGTCTTGTTGGACAGCTGCCTGGCGTATTGGAAAGGGTTGACCGACACCGCCCGTGCCGCGTTTCGTTTTCTGCACATCTCCACCGATGAGGTCTATGGTTCCTTGGGACCAGAGGGGCTGTTTACCGAACAGACAGCTTATGCCCCCAATTCCCCGTATGCGGCATCCAAGGCCGCCTCCGATCATTTTGTCCGGGCCTACCATCATACCTATGGCCTGCCAGTGGTCATCACCAACTGCTCGAATAATTACGGGCCGTATCAGTACCCCGAGAAATTGATCCCGTTAATCATTCTCAATGCCCTCGAAGGTAAACCGCTGCCGATCTACGGGCAAGGCAGCAATATTCGCGACTGGTTATACGTGGAAGATCACTGCCGTGGCATTTTAACCGTGTTATTAAACGGGCGCGTGGATGAGAAATACAATATCGGCGGCAATAGCGAACAGCGCAATATCGACGTGGTGAAAACCGTCTGTCAACTGCTGGACGAATTAGTACCGCATTCAGCCTACAAACCTCATGCGCAGCTCATCGCGTTCGTGCAGGATCGCCCCGGCCATGATCAGCGTTATGCGATTGACGCCAGCAAAATAAAGGCCGAGCTTAATTGGCAGCCACAAGAGAACTTTGTGAGTGGCTTACGTAAAACGGTGCAATGGTACCTGGCAAATCAAGCGTGGTGTCGCACAGTCACGACCAACGTCTACGCACGCCAGCGCCTGGGTGTGGCCACGTAAAGGATAACGCCATGAGTCAAAACACTATCAAAGGTATCATCCTGGCCGGCGGCGCGGGCACCCGGCTGCATCCGCTGACCCAGGCGATCAGCAAGCAATTATTACCGGTCTATGATAAACCCATGATCTATTATCCGCTGACGACCTTAATGCTGGCGGACATTCGCGATATTCTCATTGTCACCACCACCCTCGAACAACCCTTTTTTATTCGCCTGCTGGGTGATGGTCGCCAGTGGGGTTTGACTCTCAGTTACGTCACCCAGGATGAACCCAATGGCATTGCTGAGGCCTTTATTCTTGGTGAATCCTTCATTGGCCAGGATCGGTGTTGTCTGGTGTTGGGTGACAATATTTATTACGGTCACGGCTTTGCGGAGACCTTGCGCAGCGCGTGTCAGCAACAACAGGGCGCGACGGTATTTGGCTATTGGGTCAAAGATCCGGAACGGTACGGCGTGGCGGAATTCGATGCCTCGGGCAAGATGACCGGGATTGCGGAAAAACCCAAGCACCCCCGTTCGAACTATGCCATCACCGGGCTGTATTTTTACGACAACAAGGTCGTGTCTTACGCGAAGCATTTAAAACCCTCGGCGCGCGGCGAATTGGAAATTACCGATATCAATAACATCTATCTCAACAATAACGAGTTACACCTCGTGAAACTGGGCCGTGGCACCGCCTGGCTGGATACCGGGACGCATGAATCCTTAATTCAGGCAGGTAATTTTATTGAAACGATTGAGAGCCGCCAGGGATTAAAAGTGGCGTGCCCGGAGGAAATTGCCTGGCGCCAGGGTTGGATCAATGACGAACAGTTACTGGTGTTGGCGGCCAAACTCAACAAAAGCCAATACGGTGACTATCTGCAATCATTACTCAAGCAGGGTTACTATTAATGAAAGTCACTCCCACCGCGTTACCCGGCGTACTCCTTATTGAACCCAAGGTGTTTGGTGATACACGGGGTTATTTTTTCGAGACCTGGCAGTTGGAACGCTATCGGCAACACGGGATCAATGCCAATTTTGTGCAGGACAACCTGTCGTTTTCACAGCGGGATGTGTTGCGTGGCTTGCATTATCAATATGAAAACGTACAAGGCAAGCTGGTGTATGTGTTACAAGGCAGTGTGTTCGACGTGGTGGTGGACATCCGCCAGGACTCCGCCAATTTTGGAAAATGGTTAGGCGTTGAGTTATCGGCGGAGAATAAACGCCAGTTGTACGTACCTCCGGGCTTTGCCCATGGATTTTGCGTGACCAGCGACGCGGCGCAATTTGCTTACAAATGTACGGATGTCTATAACCCCGCGGCAGAAATCACTATCTTGTGGAATGACCCGGCGATCGGCATCGCGTGGCCGATAGCCCATCCCATCCTGGCGGACAAGGATAAACAGGGCATTCTCTTGTCGGCAGTCCCGGCGAATAAGTTACTGCGGTTCTAACGGGCTATCCGGCCATGTTAAACAAACCAACCATTGCGTTGATAGGTTATCACGGCCAAGTCGCCTGGGAATTACAGCGCAGCCTGGCCCCACTGGGGAATGTCGTGACGTTAGCGCGTGCCGCCGCCGACCGGCACCTTGATTTAGCCGATCCGGATTCGATCCGCGCCGCCTTCAACAACTGGTCACCGGAGATCATTATTAATGCGGCTGCGTATACGGCCGTGGATAAGGCAGAAACAGACGAATCCATTGCCATGGCCATCAACGGTGTGGCGCCAGGGATGCTTGCAGAAATCGCCAAGCAAAAAAATACACTATTGGTGCATTACTCCACCGACTATGTATTCGATGGGAAAAAAGGCGCTGCGTATACCGAGATGGATCCTACCGCACCACTGAATGTATATGGTAAGACCAAACTGGCCGGTGAACAGGCCGTCAGTGCGATGGCCAAACATCATTTTATTTTGCGCACCAGCTGGGTCTATGGTTTGCGCGGGAGTAATTTTCTGAAAACAATTCTGCGCTTGAGTGCGGAACGTGATGAGCTGAAAATAGTGGATGATCAGATTGGCGCCCCGACCTGGAGCAGAATGCTTGCAGTGGCGACGACGATACTGGTGAGCAGGTATCTCGATGATCGTGAGGATATCGGTGCGAAGTCCGGACTCTATCATTTAAGCGCTGGTGGACAGACGAGTTGGTATGGGTTCAGTAAGGAGATCTTACAGCGGTGTCAGCGACACGAGAAAATAGTATTGAAACCCATTGCCACAAACGAGTATCCCTTGCCCGCGACACGCCCGACGTATTCGGTACTCGCCAATGCAAAAATAGAATCGGCGTTGGGGATATTCATGTCTCCCTGGCAACAGGCCTTAGCTTTATGTATGCAGGAATTGGTGTAACTAAATAACTGTTCCTAAATGGTATCCACTAACCGAAGCGGCGGGTTGCGTTACCGGTAAGTTTTGTTGCAGCGGAAATACCATCCTGCCTCAAAACAATTCGCAGGATAGCGGCATCAACGAATCATCTCCCCCTTTTTCAAAGGGGGGGACGACACACTGGCCGCATGCAGCGTTATTAAACAAGGTGGACAGGAATTCGGAACAGTTATTTAGGGCGGTGATTTTAGATGCTGGTGTAGTCCATTGATACAGACGAACTGTTTTTTAGCGCGATTCTCGTTCATGATACGGACATTGATCTCAAAATCCAGACGTCGGCTGTCATGATACAGATGATATACCGGCGCCAAAAACTTGATGCTCTTGGTAAAGATATTCATGCCATTAAAACGCCATTCCAGATCGTCATCCTCACCACCGATTCCGGGCAGGTCTTCGTTGTAACCATTGATTTTAATCATATCTTCTTTAAAACACGAGAAGTTACAACCCATGATGCCAAGATAACGATTCTTGGCAAAGTGATGAAATAGTTTACCACCCATCCCGGTTTCAAAGTTACGGATGTGATCAAGGTGCAGCGGAATCGCCAGCAGGAAAAAAGTGAGTTTGTTTATGAGCAGTTTAATGCGACGCGGGGATAAACGAATCCACGCGGAAACCTTCGGCCCCAGGTTAACCTTCCTGCCCGTACAGATACGGCCCTTTGCCGCGTGCGCCAGATGCATCGCAACATGTTGCGGATGGGGGATGCAATCACCATCAAGGAACATAACATAATCTGCATTAGCAGCGGCAACCCCGCGATTTACGGCGCGGGTCTTGCGAAAACCCTGATCAGGCTGGGTCAGATGGATAACCGGGCGTGTGGTATCTTTTTGTGTGGCCAGGTACTGAGTAAGCTCGTCAAATTCACCGTCTTCCGTGACGATAATTTCGAAATTCTTCTCGGTCTGATGCGCCAAACCTTGCAAAATACTACGCAAGGCCTCGGTATCCTTGTAGACGGAAATAATCACACTGGCTTTTGGTTGATTGGATCGCATAAGTTATATTTTGGTAACCGTTTATAGCCCCTGAAAATTTGTTAAAGTGTACCGGAAACCTGCGCAGGTATAAATGACCTGGGCTCCACTTAATCATC
>JAYSTO010000070.1:0-3076 GCA_043719675.1 Gammaproteobacteria bacterium
GCCTGTGGCTTGAACAACTGGAACTTCACACCGTTACCAATACCCTTTTCGGAGATGTCATTGAGCAGGGCATCTACCTCCGTCTTCTTCGGTAATTGCCGTTCCATGGTATTTAAAATATCCTGAATTTTAACGATCTGATCGCGCAACTGTTCCAGGTTATTTGCCTTGGCTTGTTTGCCTTCAATCTCATGCTTGAGGGTCTGTTCCTGTTGTGCATGTAGTTGTAACGCCGTGCGTTGACCCTGGATAAACAGGAAAAATCCCGCCACGGCGACGATCACGCTGACAATAACGACCAACGTCACTTTTAATGGCATCGGCCACGCGCCGATATTGTTGAAATCCAGATTACCTAAATCGACATTCTTCACGGTTTTTTCTCCGCGGCCGGCTTGCCACCATCGGTCACGGGTAACGGTTTGGTGTTATCCATGGCTGGTGCAGGTTTGTCAGTGACTGGATTAACGGGCGGAGTACCCGTCGGTTTTGAGGCGTCCGGCGTTATCGTCGGCGGCAGTGTTGTACTGGTACTGGGATTGCCGGTTGCGCCCATTGCAGACGCTGCCGTCGCGGCCTGTTCGGTTTTATTTATGTGTTTGGCTTTGAGTGTGAATTTGATCGAGGCTTCTTTGGACTTTAGATCTTCCTCGATACTGATCAATTGCGGTTCCGTGAACCACATCGACTGATCAATGTTGCGCATAAATGACGATACCCGCGCATTGGATTGCGCAAACCCAATCAAATCAAGACTATTACTCGATTGCTTCAAGCTCAGCAAATGGACGCCCTCGGGAATAATCCGCACGAGTTCATCAAATAAATGCACCATTTCCGGACGGTTACGTTGCAGGGTTTTAATCGCCTCCATACGTTGCTCCATGAGCGACTTCTTCGCTTCCAGTTCACTGACTTCCTTGATCTGATCATCCAGCTTCGTCGAGTAATCCCGCAGATATTTGTTCCGCGACTGCTGCACGCCAATCTGCCGCGTGTATTCCAAATACACGGCGATTACCACTAACACCACCAACACCGCCGACAATCCCATCAAGGTAAAAAATTGCCGCTGTTGTTCTCTGCGTCGTTCCTGCCGCCAGGGTAATAGGTTAATTTTTGCCATTAGTCGAAGCTCCGCATGGCAAGGCCGGTCGCAATCATCAACGCCGGCGCATCATTACTCAAGCTTTGCGCCTTAACACGTGAGGCGATAACCATATTGGTAAATGGATTGGCGATCGACGTATGCACACCGATTTTACTTGCAATTAATTCGTCGACACCGGGAATCATGGAGCTGCCACCGGCCAAGACAATGTGATCAACCTGGGTATATTGGCTGGACGAAAAAAAGAATTGCAGCGAACGGCTGACTTGTTGCGCCATGGCCTCTTTAAACGGCTCAAGCACTTCGGGTTCGTAGTTGTCAGGCAAGCCGCCCTGACGTTTGGCCATACCCGCTTCTTCGTAAGACAAACCATAACGGCGTTGAATTTCTTCGGTCAATTGCTTGCCGCCAAACACCTGCTCGCGGGTATATATAGTCTTCAGGTCATGCAGCACGTTCAGCGTGGTCATCGTCGCGCCAATATCAATCACCGCGATGGTTTGATCGATACCTTGTTCCGGCAACAGCGAGGCGAGCAAGGAAAAGGCATTTTCCATCGCATAAGCCTCAACATCCACAATGCGTGCCTTTAATCCCGCCAATTCAATGGCAGCGACGCGCACTTCCACGTTTTCACTGCGTGATGCCGCCAACAACACATCCACACGGTCGGAATCATTCTTGGATGGCCCGATCACCTCAAAATCCAGATTTACTTCTTCCAGCGGGTAGGGAATATATTGGTCTGCTTCCATTTGGATCTGTTGATCCATTTCATCTTCGGATAAAGAAGCGGGCATCGAGATCATTTTGGTAATAACCGCCGAGCCGGATACTGCTGCGGCCGCAAACCGTGTACGTGTACCCGATCGCTTAACAGCACGTTTAATTGCCTCACCCACGGCTTCAACATCGGAAATATTTTTTTCAATTACCGAGTTGGGTGGCAGTGGCTCCACGGCATACGATTCGACACGCAGCCGATCACCGCTACGGCCTAATTCCAATAGCTTCACCGCAGTAGAACTGATATCCAGCCCAATCACTGTTGGGTTCGAGGGCTTAAAAAGGTCGCCGAGCGCCATGATTTTCTTATATATCCCTGGGGGTTAGATCACATATGTACATTGTTACATTAACTACCAGAGTCAACTATAGGTCATCACAAAGATAAATACAAATGGTACATAGTCTTAAATTGCGCTGACGGATATACTTACCCTGCCCTCGGTCATACTCAGGGACTTTTACCTGGAACGTTTGAATTGTAACGCCTTGCCCTGGATCTCGTACTGTGAAACCCGTCATAAAAAAGACCCTTATCTATAGCGGCGCCACCCTGCTAAGCCTATTTCTTATTGGCGTCCTGGGCCTGCTCGGACTTTACCTTTACGTAGCACCGAAGCTACCCGATATCGGATCGCTCGATGACATACGTCTCCAGGTCCCCTTGCGGGTCTTTACCCGGAGCGGCCAGCTGATTGCTGAGTTCGGTGAAATGAAGCGTAACCCAATAAAATATCAGGATTTTCCCGAACCGTTGATTCATGCCGTTATCGCTGCAGAAGATGATCGCTTCTTCGAACACCCCGGTGTGGACTACAAAGGCATCTTGCGCGCAATACTTAACCAAGTCACTGAAGGGGATAAATCCCAGGGTGGTAGCACTATCACCATGCAGGTGGCACGCAACTTTTTTCTGAGCCGCGAAAAAACCTATATGCGCAAAATCAGTGAAATCTTCCTCGCGCTCAAGATTGAAACCCAGCTAACCAAAAACGAAATCCTGGAACTGTATCTCAACAAAATTTACCTGGGTAAGCGGGCCTATGGCTTTTCTGCCGCCGCCCAGGTGTATTACGGTAAGACGCTGGGCGAATTAAGCTTGGCACAAACAGCGATGATGGCAGGCTTGCCGCAAGCCCCCTCGCGCGCCAACCCCATCACCAGCCAGGAACGCGCCGT
>JAYSTO010000008.1:0-8481 GCA_043719675.1 Gammaproteobacteria bacterium
GGCGGGTTACTTTCTTGTACCGACAAGAAAGTAACCAAAGAAACTCTCTCGGCAATTGCTCCTGCATTGCTCTACCTTCCCACATCCCTGTGGGTCGCCCAACGCGGGTGGAGCCTGTTTGCAGAAGAGTTTTTCAGGAAGGACACCTGCCGAGCGTTCGGTCGCTCCCGACTTCCTGTCTCCCGCGACACTTGTACTTCCTGTACATCGTCCTGAACGCCGTCAGGTGGCGCGACATCCCTGTCGCGCGGTGTTTATTGATGCTGAAAATCTCTTCTGCAAACACACCCGCGACAGGGAATGAAGAGCCGAAGCCACGAGATGTATCAGCTTCTTTTTGCAGACTGCGGCAGTTACACGCGTTCTTCCCCCGTGTGCGGACGCGTGTGGGGCGGGGATTTTCTGTATCAAAAAAATGGCGCAACACGACGTTGCGCCGCCGGGCATCGCGCCAGGGAGGGCGCGTTGTCCGGCGTCATTCCAGAAAAGCCCCGCCCCTCACACGCTTGCGTCCGCGTCGGGTGCCCTTCTTTTTGGTTACTTTTTCTTGGGCATGCAAGAAAAAGTAACTCGCCTACGGGCGAGAATGGGAATCAGCACCGCGTCAGCGGTTCAACAAAGTTTTTTCATTACGTTGAAAATAACAACACTCATTATGCGTTAGCATAACCTTCCAACAACGTCGCCCATTCAAGTTCATTAAAATAAAACGGCGACTGCGTCCTTGCGAGTTTGCGCAGGGACCGCTTCAGACGCAGGATATTTGCCAACCGCCACACCCCGGGGTCACGAATACTGCCTTTGTCAAAATCGATGAGGTAGGCACTGTAATTGGCGCCCAGCAGAATATTGTGTGCATTTAAATCGGCGTGATACACACCTTGTTGATGAAAACGCTTGAGCGTGGCGCCCAGTCGCTGCCACACAGCGCTCGGCAGGCGTTTTTGCTGCAATAAGGTGGAGAGTGAATGTACTTCAGGGATACGGGTCGTGATGATTTGCGCGGTATAAAACAACCCTTGCTGGCAGACGTGGGCGGCGATGGGAGCAGGCACCGGCAAGCCTTTGGCATGTAATTCTGCCAGCAGGTGCCACTCTTGCCAGGCGCGGGTCTGCGCCAAGCCTTGCCAGACATAATGATCGGTGGTGAGGTTGGCTACCCAGCCGCCTCGCCGATACTGGCGCAATACCCACTGTTGTTGATCCTGTTGCACATACCACGTTGTGCCGCGCCCCTGCGCCTGACCCACCACAGCATGACGGGCCTGCCAGGTTTCCGGCAAAAACCAGTCCGATTCGACTTGGCCTATGGCGTCACTGTCGTATAGGATGTGACACTTCTTGTCCTGGTATTCTTTTGGATTCACTTCGATGCCGTTACCCTTTGACGATGCGCCTCAACATCTCTGCATTCTACGCCTTTCTGCCATGGGTGACATCAGCCATACCCTGCCAATTGTCCGTACTTTGCAATACCATTGGCCGCAGACCCATCTGACCTGGATCATCGGCCGGACCGAATATGCGCTGGTGGTGGATATCCCCGGTATTGAATTTATTGTCGTCGATAAGCGCCAGGGCTGGCGAGCCTATTGGGCACTACGCCAACAGCTCAAGGCACGTCATTTTGACGCCCTGTTGCACATGCAAATGTCTTTACGCGCCAGCCTGATTGCGTTACTGGTGCGCAGCCCGATCAAATTGGGTTTTGATAAACAGCGCGCCAAAGACCTGCAATGGCTGTTTACCACGGACCGTATCGTCGCCAAACCACACCAACACGTGATCGACAGTTTTTTCGGTTTTACCCGGAGCCTGGGTATCCCGGCGCAGTGTTATGAATGGAATATCCCTATCCCTGCCGCCGCGCAAGACTTTGCCCTGCAGCAGTTGCCGGGTGAGCAACCGATATTGGTCATCAGCCCCTGTTCGAGTATGGCCTATCGCAACTGGCACGCGACCGGTTATGCCGCCGTGGCCGAGTATGCCAACCGACATCATGGACTGCGCGTAGTACTCACCGGTGGTCCGAGTGTCATTGAACGCGACATGGCGGAAAAAATTGAATCCCTCTGCCCTATTCCGCTGATTGACCTCGTGGGTAAAACGAACCTGAAACAATTACTGGCCATCTTGAGCAAGGCGTCGGTGGTGATTGCCCCTGATGCGGGTACCGCGCACTTGGCCAATGCCGTGGGTGTTCCCGTGATTGGTCTTTATGCCGCCACCAACCCGGAACGTGCATGCCCGTATTCATGGCCGCAGTATGTCGTCAACCAATACCCGCAGGCGGTGCAGCGCAAATTTGCGAAAAATGTTGCCGAGGTTCCGTGGGGAACCCGTGTCCGTGATCCGGGAACAATGGATTTAATCACTGCACAAGCCGTCAACGCCATGCTTGATCGTGTGATCTACGACATTCGTACCGGCTAACATGCCTCTAAACAATCGGAGCTTGTTGCTTGGTAATTACTGCATTTTGGCGTAAATTAACCCGTCCTATTAAACCAGCCACCGCGCAAACAGTTGGAGATGTGCTTTGACAGAAACAAACGTGTTACTTTCAATTATCATCCCTGCCTACAATGAAGACGCGGTGTTGCCGGAATTTCATCGGCGATTGCGGGCAGTGCTGGACGAACTGTCCAGCGCCGCCGAGATAATTTATATCAATGACGGCAGTACTGATAACACCTTGCTGGTCTTGCAGGGCTTACATGATCAGGACCCGCGTGTTGCAGTGCTGGATCTCAGTCGTAACTTCGGCAAGGAGATCGCACTTACCGCCGGATTACACCAGGCCCTTGGCGATGCGGTGATTGTGATTGATGCTGATCTGCAGGACCCGCCGGAGCTGATCCCGGCCCTGATCAAGGAATGGCATAACGGTTATGATGTGGTGTACGCCAAACGGGCACGCCGCGAAGGTGAAACCTTCTTCAAAAAACTGTCTGCCGCCGCCTTCTATCGTATTATGCAACGCCTCAGTCGCATCAAACTACCGGAAGACACCGGCGACTTTCGTTTATTGAGCCGCCGTGCCGTGGACGCGCTTAATACCTTGCTGGAACATCACCGTTTTATGAAAGGTCTGTTCACCTGGATCGGTTACAAACAAAAGGCCGTATTGTATGACCGTGACCCGCGTTTTGCCGGTGAGACCAAATGGAATTACTGGAAACTGTGGAATCTTGCGATTGAAGGCATTACCACCTTCACCACCGCGCCGCTCAAATTCTCAAGCTACATTGGTTTATGTACGGCCTTCGGCGCTTTTGCTTACGGCATTTATATATTGATCACAACGCTGTTGTTTGGTAATCCCGTTGCCGGTTATCCTTCCTTGCTCGTCGTCATGTTATTTTTGGGTGGCGTGCAACTGATGTCCATTGGTGTGCTTGGTGAATACATTGGCCGGATCTTTACCGAAACCAAACAGCGGCCACTGTATTTCATTAATCAATATTTACCGCCGCGTAACCTGCCAGAACAAAATAAATAACACCGTTGATCATGTCCAGTTTAAATAAACATACCGTTCAACAGTTTTTGTTGTTTACCGGGATCGGTGCCATTGGCACGGCGGGACACTATGTAACATTGGTTGTACTCGTCGAAGCCCTGCGCATTGCCCCGCTGCTCGCCTCCACCCTGGGCTTTATTGTCGGTGCGTTGATTAATTATTTTCTGAATTATCAATACACCTTCGCCAGCACCCTATCTCACC
Source organism: Gammaproteobacteria bacterium (assembly GCA_043719675.1). GTDB lineage: Bacteria > Pseudomonadota > Gammaproteobacteria > UBA6429 > Thiohalophilaceae > JACQBC01. The sequence goes on from JAYSTO010000008.1 coordinate 3,728, forward strand.
GGGATACAATGATCAAGTTTGGTCTTGTCGCCTTGGTTGGTGCCATCGCCAATAGTGCCGTGATGCATGTTGCCCTCACCTGGCTTGACTTGTATTATCTGCTGGCACAAATTTTGGCGACGATCATTGTTTTGGTCTGGAATTTTAGCGTCAATAAACTGTGGACCTTTGCCGCGCCCACCCACCCTCATGAATAAAATTATATCCGCTGATGTATGGCATAAAGTACTTACGGATCTACAAAACCCGGTAACAACACCACATCGTTTGCTGTTGTTGATCATTATACTGTTGGGTTTTTGCCTGCGGTTTTACGGTTTTGCGGTCGGCCAGGCCTACCACTATGCCGCGATGCCGGATGAGATCTCCGCCTACAGCATGGCGTTGCGTTTTCTTGCCGGTGATCCGACAGCATTTTACCTCGGCCAGCCCGCCTTCAACAGCGGCAGCCTGCCCGGTCCGCTGTGGACCCTGTTTTGGGTGATTTCCTATAAGCTCGGTGGTAATTCACCTGACGGTGTCATCATGATGATGATACTCATCAATACTGTGACGATCTGGCTGGTCTATATATTGGCGCGTTACTTACTCAACCCCGGCTACGCGCTGTTAAGCGCATTTTTATTTTCTACCGGCCCCTGGCCGATTTATTATTCCGTTGGTACATGGAATCCAATGATGCTGGCCTTTTTGGGTGCGTTGTTATTTATTTCGCTGTGGCGCACCAGCCAGCAAGACAACTCCAGACTTATCTTCTGGGTGTGTGTGCTGTGTGCGGCAATATTACAATTTCATATGATAGGCGTATTTTATTTCCCCGCCATCCTGTTGCTGTTGTACCTGTGCCCCGCCACGATCAATAAAAAATGGTTGGTTTTTGGAATCCTCGTCGGCATCGCACTATATGTACCCTATCTCATCGGCGATGGAACACAACACTGGCAAAACACCAAGGCCATGTTACACAGCGAACCCGGTAAATTCTCAACCGGGGTTTTAAAAATACTGACCATCCCGCCCACCCTGTTGTCCAACCACCCGGGAAGATGGGCCGGAGAATATATTGAGGAATTGAAACAATTTGGAGATACGGCGTTTCTGTCTTATTACGTTTTGTTGGCGGTAAACATTCTCGCCTTCGTTGTGGCCTTCTTTGTTTGTGGCAGTTTTGTCGCACGGTTTGTGTCCTTGCTGCGTCATCACTGGCGTATCCCACGAATCATGTTTAAAACATCCCCGGTGATGACCTTCCTTGGTATTCTTATCCTGCCCTCGTTATTACTTTATGTCTTCACCGGACACAGTTATGCCGGTCGTTACGCGATCATCATTTTGCCGTTATTATTTATTTTGCCTGGACTCTATATACTACGGCTCAGCAGTCGGACAAAAAATATCGCCTTGCGGTTTTACCTGCCATTAATCACTGTGTTTAACTTGTATCTGATGATTGCCTACTACAACTATATGAACAAACAGATTCACGTCGCCGATCACTTTATGCCCAGCTTCGCCAAGTTGGAGCAGGTGGCGCAGCAGTTAGAGCAGCATGCGGGGAAAGACGTATATATTGATATTGATCCGGCAGACTTCAATAACCCTTACGACACCTATAACTACAATACGCTAGCATCGCTACGTGAATATGTGTCGAGCCAGCAGCGTTATCTCCGCCAGCCTATCCCGGCGGGGAAAACAGTCACCTACACATTAAAACACGCTAAAGATATCGTTAACAAAGAGCACGTCGCCTTTGTTGGTAATGGTATTGCGCTGGAACGACGGATTGAGTCAAGCCAGAAATAATGCTATTAAAAATCTTTACCTTTTAGCTTGCAATAACGTAAATAAAACCCCGAGGTCTTTTTCCAGAATGCGCTCGGCTTGGTAGCGGGGAACATATTGATGCGCCGGATCCGGAAACGATCACTGGCGAGCTGCACGGGGCCATTAACGGTGCCAAGTCCAAACAGATAACCTGCCTGCTGCACGGCTGCCACTTCGCGATCCGTGTAATCACCGTACGGATAGGCAAAAGAAATAATCCTGGTGTTGAGCACGTTCTCCAGCGCCTGCTTGGATTCGTTAACTTCCAGTGTGAGTAATGGTTCATTGAGTTGTGGTAAATGTGCGTGGCTCATACCGTGTGAACCAATCTCGATCAGACCACTGTCGTGGCAACGTTTTAACATGGCATCGGTCATGAGCGGTGCCGCCGGTTCACCGCTGGCAATATCCCATTCGTTGCGCAGCAGCCTGCGATCACCCAGGGCAAAAATAACCGCGTTGCTGCGATGCCTCTCCAGCAGCGGCAATAAATTATCGTGGTTATCCTGGTAGCCATCATCAAAGGTGAGAATAATCGGTTTGTCGGGTTGCGCACCCTGCCATAACTCACGGAAGGTTGTCGTGGTAAAACCACGCCTTGTCAGGTTTGCCAACTGCCAGGCCAATTCCTCACGCGTGACATAAATATTGTAACGCGACGCTTGCAGCGGCTGAGCCACGACGCGGTGATACATCAATACCGGGATCTCGGCAAAATTTTGTAAATAACGTTCAAGCCGCGCTTGTGCATAAACCTTCAGCACCTGCTGATGCACATATTCAGCGGCATAGTCACGGAGAAATTCGTTGTATTGTGTGGTATCGATCGGTTGCTCACCGCTTATGATTTTTTTCAGATCAGCGATCAAGGTCGGCAGATTAAAATCGCTTTGCCAGTCGCTGTCGCCAAAATTGGTTTGTTTGGCCAGATCAATCGTGCTGCTGTTGATCAAGCCGACATAGCGCCGCTCGCCCACCGCGATCACCGGTACACCACAACGCATCGCCTCCATTGCGACACGTCCGGCGCCGATGATTAAGTCGTGTTTATTAATTTCACCGCGAATATCAGTAATAAATTCGCTGATGATTTGCACATGGTTTTTTTCACTGGCCGGTATCTCCAGTGTTGTTGCTCCGCCCACAAAGGTGAATTGGCAATGGGGAAACTGCGGCGCCACCTCGCGCACAATCCGTGCGGCGAGTTCGCCTTTGGGCCCGGTGAAACGGCCAATCCAGGCGATCTTATTCAATGCCATTGCGAATCAAATGAAATTGGGCGTGCTGAATTTTCAATTCATCACGCAAATGCTCAGCCAGGTGTTCGCAGACCACGATGATATGTGGCCCATAAACATTGGCGCGTTGACTGGAGGCATGCACACTCTGTCGGCCATGCACCGTCGAGACAAAGGTCACCGGTACAAACCAGCGCACAATATTTGCCAGCCAGCTGCCTGCCCGGGAATGCGCATGGATAACATCAATCTGTTCACGGCGACACAAACGGATTAACTTCACAATGTTTTTGATTCGATTAAGCAAATGCCGATTATGAATCGGCATTGCAATGTAGGTCGCTGCGCTTACCACATGTAAGGTATCCGAAACGATAAAACAGCGATGACCATCGCGCAACTGGTACTTACATAAGGTCGCCGCGTAGACCTCGGCGCCGGTTAAATGTGTTTGCGATAACAAATGCAGTATATTCATCCTGTTGCATTCAGCTTTTTCATGATGGTATCGACTGACGCATAAACCATGTCAACGTCCGGCACCTGCGCATCCGGTGTAAACACGACATCGTGCAAACCATAGGTGGGCCAGTACCGGTAGGGCATATAGGTTGAAAACAGGATACCGACGGTCGGAATGCCAGCGACTATCGCAAGATTACGGATACCCGTGTCGTTAGCCACAACCACTATCGAACCTTTTACCCAGCTAATACATTCCGCCAGTGACTCCGGTTTAACGCCAGTGACGTTAGCGTGGCCTTTGAGTTGCTGCATGATGGGTTCGATGGTTTCCCATTTGGCCACACCTTGTATCACAATATGATCAAAATGGGCATAGTTTACCGCCATACGTTTAATCAATTCGGCAAAACTATCATTTGGCCAGCATTTGCTAGGTGTTGAGGCAGAGGGAAAATACATCACATATTTGCGCGGATGAACCCTGGTTTCACCAGGAATGCAGGGCGCTGGCGGGTGCTGCGTTTTAAAACCAAAGAGCTGCAGCATATGCAGCATGCTATCCGCTTCAAAAACAAAATCTGAACGAAATACGGCGGCATCGTAAAACACATAACGCTGCCAGGTCCGAAACGGATAGCCGATTTTCAATTTTGCCGTACTCAATACTGTCAGCCAATAACCCCGTGTGGTATCGGCGCAGTCAAAAATAATGTCCTGTGGACCCAGCTCACGTGCCTTGCGGATTTGTTCGCGCACAGAAACATCGCGGCGATCATTGCCGTACACCACGTGCACACGATCCACTAATTCGGTTGGCGCGGAATAGGTATAATTACTGACCAGGCTCAAGGTCAGTTCGGCGTTGGGAAAATGCTTGCGAATCTCTAGCAAAAATGGCCGCACCATTACCAAATCACCCAGTGCGCCATGGCGGATCACCGCAATACGTTTCACCTCTTTGGGTTCGATGCCAGCTATCACTGTTCTGGCCTTGCGTGAGACCCAGGCGCCACGTACAAACCAAAGTTTCATAACGATCCTATAAAATGACTGAACAAGTCAGAACGAATCATATATTATCAGGCTATGTATCTCAGTGAAATCCAATGAAAACACAACCAACAAAAATACTGGTGGTACGCAACGACAAACTCGGCGACTTTATGCTCAGCCTCCCGACCTTTGCCTTGCTTAAACGCGCTTTGCCGCAGGTGATCATTCATG
>JAYSTO010000071.1:0-3071 GCA_043719675.1 Gammaproteobacteria bacterium
ATCCCCCGGCCAGGAGGCAGATTGGTTCTCGAATCCAGCAGTAACACACACATTATTATCAGGATATCAGGATGTATTAATCCAATGCCGGGCCCAGGATGAAGTCAATGATTTCAAATCCGGAGTCTTCGAGAATATCGGCGATCTCATCCCAGTTGTAAACCGGATTGCCTTCCTCAATTTCCGCGATCAGGCCGGTAACATAACGGAAGGCTTCATGTTCTTCAAAATCATCGGGAATACGTACCAGACGTGTCATTTTGTAATCACGCGAGGGGAGGATCATTAATTTGTTGTTCATCGGTTGTGCCCTGTTGGGGTAAAAATGGGAAAATTAAAAATGAATCGGTTATTGTATGAGTTACGTTTCACGCCAACCATCGATATTCTACTACAATGACTGGGATTGGTTTATCACTGAGGTTACTATTTCTTGGATAGCGAGGCAGGACTTATCTGGTCGGTGTTGTTTGGGGCGTTTGGCGTGGGGTTCTTTATTTATGGATCGCGGCAACGCGTGGTAGTGCCGTTTGTGGTGGGCGTGGCGCTGATGGTCTTCCCGTATTTTATTACCAATGTGTATTTGATGGTGCTGGTGGGGGTGGGTTTGTTGGCGGTGCCGTATTTTTTCCGGCAGTGAATTTATCTATTCGAACCCGTCTTGACCTGATTATTCCAAATATTGTTTCTGCCATTGCAGATATTGATGGTGTACCTGTTCGGAGTAGCTTTGTTTGTCAGTGAAACCCTCGGGATAAATCGCATCGTACACATAATAGTTAACACGGTTATTCTGACTGGTCATGAAGTGCCAGAGTTTATCAATCAAGGTACTCGGGTCTTGCCATTCAAAGGTTTCTTGCGCTTCGTGATGCAGAAACACCGGTACGATCGGAATGCCGGTTTTCAGCGAGGCATCAAAGGCACCGTAATAAAAGGTCTTATAAATCCGTCGGCCCTTGCAGCCGCCCTCGGGAAACAACGCGATATTCTGCCCTTGTTTGAGCCGGTCAACGATTTGATCAAAGGCGGCATGCCGTGATTCCTTGTCTTCCCGGTTGACAAATAAGGTATCCGCCGCGTAATTGATCCGGCCGACAAAATACCAATGACGCACACCTTGTTTGGCCAGCGGGTAGACATCAAATAAGGCGGGTATGCCGACATCCTCCAGTGCGGAGGGATGATTCGCGATCAAGATGAATTGTTTGGGTAACGGCTTCAGATTTTTCTGATGTAAACGCAAATTCACACCCAAGGCACGAACAAAAAATTTGCACCAGTGCAGAAATAACGTGTGGTAATACGTACGGGTGAGTGGGCGCGGCAACCACGATAAGGCATAGAGCACCAGGGTGAAAACGGTTAACTCCAGCCAACACCACAATAACCAGACACTCCGGGCAAGAAAATAAAGCATGATTTACTCTTTTTTGTATTTATTACTGAGTCACAAGGAAAGGATACCTTTCAAACAAGACACGCCGTAAATACATCCGTGTAGGCTCGTCAGCAGCCTCCCTGCTGCTGACGATCTTGGTTGAAAGGTATCCTTTCCTTGTGACGGGTTAGTAACACTATCCATCACAACATACATAATGATCAGCAAGAAATGGGCCAGTTAAACAGCGCAGCCATGTAAAGCAATGTCTTTCCGCGTCAACGGCTTCCCGCCTGGCGGTTTTCCACACCTTGGTTGCGCAAGTAATCTTCGTAAGTACCGTTAAAATTAACAATACCGTGCGGGGTCATTTCAACGATACGGGTCGCCAGCGATGAGACAAACTCGCGGTCATGGCTGACGAAGATCAGGGTGCCAGGGTATTCTTCTAATGCCTGGTTTAAGGATTCAATGGATTCCATGTCCAAGTGATTGGTGGGCTCGTCCATGATCAAAATATTGGGTCGTAGTAACATCAGTTTGCCGAATAACATACGGCCTTGTTCACCACCGGAGATGATCTTGACGGATTTGTTGATATCATCCTGCGAAAACAACATGCGGCCCAAGGTGCCGCGTACCCATTGTTCATCATCACCTTTTTGTTTCCAACGACTCATCCATTCAAACAAGGTCATGTCATTGGCAAAGTCGGCGGCATGATCCTGCGCAAAATAACCGGGCGTGGCATTTTCTGATAGTTTTACCACACCACTGTCAGGCGTCAGATCACCAGCTAAACAACGTAACAGGGTGGATTTACCAATCCCATTGGGGCCGATCACAGCGATGCGTTCACCGACTTCGACCAGTATATCCAGATCTTTGAATAAGGGTTTTTGCCCATAACCCTTGCTCAAGCCCTCGACCTGCATTGCCAGGCGATAGAGTTTTTTGTCCTGGGTGAAACGAATAAAAGGATTGGCGCGACTGGAGGGTTTAACTTCGTCGAGGGTGATCTTCTCAATTTGCCGCGCACGCGAAGTGGCCTGGCGCGCCTTGGAGGCGTTGGCAGAAAAGCGGCTGACAAAGGTTTGTAATTCAGAGATCTGTGCCTTTTTCTTGGCGTTATCCGACAGCAGGCGTTCACGCGCCTGGGTCGAGGCCGTCATGTATTCGTCGTAGTTACCGGGATAGACGCGCAATTCACCGAAATCCAGATCGGCCATGTGGGTGCAGACGCTATTCAAAAAATGGCGATCATGCGAGATGATGACCATGGTGCTGTTACGGGCGTTGAGTATGCTTTCCAACCAACGAATGGTATTGATATCCAGGTTATTGGTCGGTTCATCCAATAACATGATGTCGGGATCGGCGAACAAGGCCTGCGCCAGTAACACACGCAATTTCCAACCCGGCGCCACCACGCTCATCGGGCCGTTGTGTTGTTCCAGGGGAATTTCCAGGCCCAGCAACAATTCACCGGCACGCGCCTCGGCGGTGTAACCATCCATTTCCGCAAATTCATGTTCCAGATCGGCAACCTTCATGCCGTCGGCTTCGCTCATGTCCGGCAGTGAATAAATGCGATCACGTTCTTGTTTGACGGCCCACAATTGCGTATGACCCATGATCACGGTATCAATCACTGAGAAGTTTTCAAAAGCGAATTGATCCTGACGCAATT
>JAYSTO010000072.1:0-6948 GCA_043719675.1 Gammaproteobacteria bacterium
CGGGATATTAGTGTTGGGTTATAGTGGTATCCGTTACTTTATGTATAACGATTCTTCAAATGTCGTTCAACGACTGAATGATGTCTCGAATAGCGAAGTTAATACGCAAGGTAATAATCTTAAGTTAACTAAATAGGGATGAGGCACTGGGTTAGGAAATGAAAAAAATTATTGAGTTTTTTAAAAACAGAATTGTTATCTCGATCATCGGTTTGATAGTTTTATCGCTGTTGATCTGGTTTATCGGGCCATACTTTAAGTTTGGTTCAAGTAACTATGCGCCCTTGGAAGGTCAGGTGACGCGGTTAGTTATTATCATGGTTATTGTTGTATTGTGGGGATTAAACAACCTGCGCATCCAGATGGCCGGCAAGAAAAACAATGAAGAATTGGTCAATGATTTACAAAACAGCCCGTCAAGCGCACAGGGCGGCCTGACCTCCAATCAGAAGTCCGAAGAAATGCTGCAGATTGGCGAGCGATTCTCGCAAGCACTGGCATTATTAAAAAAACACAAGTTCAAAGGTCTTGGCTTAAAACGCGGGCTGTATGAATTACCCTGGTATATCATCATCGGCCCACCCGGAGCCGGTAAAACCACGGCATTGGTCAACTCCAGTCTTGATTTTCCACTGGCGGAACAATTCGGCAAAGGGGCCTTGCGTGGCGTTGGCGGCACGCGTAATTGTGACTGGTGGTTTACCAATGAAGCCGTATTAATCGATACCGCAGGGCGATATACCACACAGGACAGCCATAAAGTGGTTGATAGTGCCGCCTGGGAAGGATTTCTTGATCTGTTGAAAAAACACCGTCGCCGTCGGCCCATCAATGGTGCCATTGTTGCGATTAGCGTGCAGGACTTGTTAACACAAACAGAAGAAGAACGTCTTAAACACGCAAAAACCATTCGCACCCGTATTGATGAACTGATGGATAAAATGGAAATACGTTTCCCTGTTTACATCATGTTTACCAAGTGTGACCTGATAGCGGGCTTCTCCGAATTTTTCGAAGACCTGGCGAAAGATGACAGGGAACAGGTATTTGGCATTTCCTTACCCAACGCTCCCAAGGCCTTGCAGACCCCCGATTTTGATTTTCTTGGCGATGAGTATCGTAAACTGATCAAACGGTTATACGAGAGGGTGATTTGGCGCGTACAACAGGAACGCGATGTCAACCGGCGTGGGGCTATCCAGGGTTTTCCGCAACAAATGGAAAACCTGCAAAAGATCGTGTTGGAATTTGTGCAACAGACGTTTGCAAAAAATCGTTATCGCTACCAACCGTATTTACGCGGCGTCTATTTTTCCAGTGGTGTGCAAGATGGCACACCCATTGATCGTTTAATGTCATCGGTCTCGGCGAACTTCGGTTTTGATCGTCAGTCGGTACAAAGTGGTCTGGCACAGGGTAAAAGTTATTTTCTCGGACAATTGTTCCGCAGCGTTATCTTTCCAGAATCAGAGCTGGTTGGCGCCAATCGAAAATACGAATCGTTTATCCGTTGGACCCAGCGTGCCAGTTATGTGGGGTTGGCTTTACTCACGGTAGTCATGTTTATTGTTTGGCTTGGCGCATACGGCCAGAATGCGTTTTACATTCGCGAAGTCGATTCACACATCGGGGATTTTTATGCAGAAAGTAAACGACTAAACACATGGTCAGAGGATATCAGAACGATATTGCCAACTCTGAATGCGTTAGCGAAAGCCAGTACAGTCTATGAACGGGAGGCACACCCTTGGTTTGCCAATTTAGGCATGTATGACGGCACTGTCGCGACTGCCGCCACCAAGGCTTATGAACTACAGCTCCGAAAACTATTGTTGCCCCGGGTTATCAAATATCTCGAAAGCAACATAAAGCGCGGCATTGAAGGTGACGATCTATATAACATTTTTCGTGTCTATCTGATGTTTAATAAAACCGAACACATGGACAAACAGGCCATTATTGACTGGTTTTCAGCGAGTTGGGGCAAAGAATTCGCAGGACAGGAAGCGACGCGGAATGAACTGAAGGCGCATTTGGCGATACTGCTTGAACCAAAGCAGGCGTCGGTTCAGATAAATCAGGACTTGGTAAAATCAGTTCGCCTGATCTTGCAACGCTTACCGCTGGCGCAACGGATCTATAAACTGATTCGTTCGGACGCAAAATTTTCACAGAAGGCCAATTTTACAGATGAGGTCGGTGGTTCACTGCGCACGGCGTATGTAATGAACGACGGTGTAAACCAGCATTTACAAATTCCCTTGTTATTCACCAAAGACGGCTATGATAGCGTCAGCTTTTCACCAGATTCAGAATTGATCGCGAGTTTTTCACGGGAAAAATGGGTGTTGTTTGATGATGCACCGGGTAGTGAGGGCGTGTTTAAAGAAGATTTAAAAGAAATCAGTGAGAAAGTAAAAGAGTACTACATGGCCGAATACAAGGCACTCTGGTTAAATTATTACAATGCGCTGAACGTCAAACCGTTTCAGACGGTGCAAGAGGCCAATGAGGTGTTAACAAGTCTTACCGATCCGGTCCAATCACCACTATTGGGATTGCTCAAGATAGGTGCGAAAAACACACAGCTCACCAATCAGGCCGTAACCAATGCCGTCGATGACGCGAAAGATGGCAAGAAAGACAGTCTAAAAGGACAACTGGTCGGGGCACTTGCGGCGAAAATTGAATTCACGCCGGTGGATACACAGTTTAACCCCATCAATAAGTTGATGCGTGAATCGGCGAGCAAACCGGCGCAAGTAAATGAGGCAATTCTGAAGTTACAACAACTAAAAGAATATGTGAATCAAATTGCCATCTCACCGGAACCCAGCAAAAAGGCATTTGAAATTGCCAAAGGGCGTTATCAAGGCAGCTCGGAAAGTCCCATCATCTCGTTAATGATCTATGCCAAGACCCTGCCGGATCCGTTGAACCGTTGGTTAACCACAGTGTCGCAGGAGTCCTGGAAGGTGATTTTGCAATCCGCACATGGCTATTTGAGTAACGAGTGGAAGGCCCAGGTTTATACACCATGTATGAATGGACTGGCGGGTAAATATCCGCTGAATAATAGTGCGCGTGATGAAATCGCCATCCTGGATTTTATCGAATTTTTCAAGCCAGGCGGCACCATTGACAAATTTACCACGGAGTTTGTAAAACCCTTCGTCGATGTTGGGCGAGGCTGGGCGCCTCGTGGTGTTGACAATTATGGTATTGGCATCTCTGCGTCTGGCATCGCGCAGATGAAGCGGGCGCACGATATCAAAAGCGTATTCTTTACGGAAAATGCCTCCATGCCGAGTTTGACCTTTCAGTTAAAACCCTTTGACATGAAAAAAACCGATGCCCGTTTCATGCTGGAAGTAGGTGAATCACGTATTACTTACAGTCACGGCCCTAAGTTCTGGGAAACCTTCAAATGGGCGGCAGATGATCAGCACAGCCGGGTGCGCATTCTTTTTGAGGATCTGAATGATCAACAGCATTCATTAACCTATGATGGGCCCTGGGCCTGGTTCAGACTGCAAGATCGTTCTAAGTTAACCCCTACCTCGGTAGCAAGCGTATTTTACGTCACTTACAGTGTTGCCGAAGGTAGTCGTAGTGAATTAGACAGTGGTGCAACAACGACAACAGGAAATAAACATACCATTCAATATGAAATCAGGGCAAAAAGCATCCACAATCCTTTTAATAAGGATCTCTTAGGCTCCTTCCAGTGCCCAGCAGGAATCTAAATGAAAGTGATGACTCAGCCCGGTGTGTTTGGTAAGTTGCCTATGCACGGAGATTTTATTCAAAGAAATTTGCCCGCGAATTTTATTTCGTCGTGGGATGAATGGATGCAATATTACATTGCAGGCTCTAAAGAACAGCTTGGTGGGGAGTGGCTTGATATATACCTTACCAGTCCAATATGGCGGTTTGTATTTTCTCCCGGCGTTATCGATGAAAACCGCTGGGCCGGGATCTTAATGCCAAGTGTGGATCAGGTGGGCCGCTACTATCCATTTTCAGTTGTGGTTCAATTATCCGATGCGATCAATCCCATTGATTTTGTCTCCACGCAGACTGATTGGTATGCAAGTATTGAGGAGTTATCGCTACAAGCCCTGGATGGTCAATATACCGTGGATGATTTGGTGGATGAACTGAATAAACTCAGTTTGAATCCACAGTCCAATTATGTCAGCAGCGGTACAACGCTGGAGTCGAATTCGATCCAAATTAATATGGATTTTGAGGAACAATCTCCAACATCGATTTATCCTTATTTATTGGACTCCCTGCTGGTGAAATCATTTAGCAGTTATAGTGTCTGGACAACACGGGGCTCGGAGCGAATAGCGCCGTGCCTGTTTGGTGTTCAAGGACTGCCATCGGTAAGCAAGATTCCTGCAATGCTGGATGGGCAATGGACACAATGGGGTTGGCCGCAAACATATTTATTAAAAAATTAATGATGAAGACAATAGCTACATTACCGATGATTATTCGTCATATTATACGTTATGACGGATTTTCATAAGACCATTACGATTGTATAAATTTAAGTGAACTGTTCATTGTCATGAATGATATAACGATAAGACGCCCGATTCGATGGTCGAGTACCTCTGAGTCCAATATTGGTACCGTGCGAAAGATTAATGAAGACTCTGTTCTTTCAAAACCGGAAATTGGTTTATGGGTGGTTGCCGACGGGATGGGGGGGCATGAGGCTGGCAACATCGCAAGTAAAATGGTTGTTGACACATTGGCAACGCTTGAGAAATCAGCGCATCTCAATGACTTCGTTGATAATATAGAAAATGCCATTCTTGATGTAAACCAACGGTTACTCGAGTACGCGGAGTTAATGTTAGAAGGCCGAATAATCGGCAGCACGTTTGTGTGTTTGTTAATTCATGGCCAAGTCGGCGTCTGTCTGTGGGCGGGTGATTCACGATTATATTTATTCAGACGCGACGAACTGTCACAAATATCGCGGGACCATAGTGAAATTTCTGAGTTATTGCAACAAGGCGCAATAACGGAAGAAGAGGCGGCGACACACCCGGATTCCAATGTAATAACAAGGGCGGTTGGTACCAACAACGAACTTTATGTTGATATTGAAATATTCGGCGTGCAATTAGGGGACACCTTTTTGTTGTGTAGTGATGGGTTATATAACTCGGTCGATAAAGAGACCTTGCTAAAATTTGTCACTATGAAAGATCAAAAAGACATTGTCGATGGACTGATTGAAAACGCACTACAAAATAACGCGTCTGACAACGTTTCAGTTATAGTGGTAAAAGGTCTGCGGCAGGATGCTGCTTAGTTACTGAGAATTATAAATACTCTCTATGAGCGACTCTAAAGATAAGGACGCGGCCAATAATAAGGCCAACGATGCTGCGAAAGAACAGGCAGATAGAACTGTGTTTAAAAAAACGGATCATACCCGCCTTGATAATCGGAACACCGGCAAAAATGCCGCACAACCTGACTTAACGCGAATCAAACCCACCGCTAATAAAACTGGTGCGGACCAAACCCGGATGCCGCCGAATCAGCAAACACGTGTCAAGCAACATGCTGCATCTACTACCAATACCTCGGAGAACTATTCCACAACTGAATTTGTAAAAGTATTAAAACAACGCTTTATCCTGGAAAAAGTCTTGGGTGTCGGTGGTATGGGGGTGGTGTACAAGGCAAAAGACCGCCATAAGGTGGAAGCACACGACAGAGACCCCTATGTCGCCATCAAGGTTTTGAGTGAAGAATTTAAGGCGCATCCCGAGTCCTTTATCGCACTTCAACGTGAATCACGAAAAGGCCAGCGTATTGCCCACCCCAATGTGGTAAAGGTATACGACTTTGATCGTGATGGGGACATCGTTTTTATGACGATGGAGTATCTTGAGGGCAAGCCGCTTGATCAACTGATTAAACAATATAGTACCACCGGATTGCCACGCAATGATGTGTGGGCCATTTTGGATGGTATATGTCCTGCGTTGATTCAAGCCCATAGCGAAAATATTGTGCACTCGGACTTTAAGCCGGGGAATATCTTTATTACCAATGAAGGTAAAGCAAAAATATTTGATTTCGGTATTGCTCGCGCTGTTGCAGGTATTGATCGTGGTGGCAACACGGATGACAAAACGGTATTTGATGCAGGTACACTCGGCGCGTTGACCCCCGCGTATGCCAGTCGTGAAATGCTGCGTGGTAAAAAGCCCGATGTGCGCGATGACATCTATGCGTTGGGGTGTATTGCCTATGAGATGTTAACAGGGGAACACCCCTTTAACAAAATGCCTGCTGATGAGGCATTTAACCGCAAGTTGAAACCCAAGCGCATCAATGATATAAAAAAGGGGCAGTGGAAGGTCATCGAAAAGGCCCTGGCGTTTCGCCGGGAAGACCGGGTTGCAACTGTCGATGAGTTTTATAGAGAAATATTGCCAAAGGCAAAATCATCATACATCGTTCTGGCGTCACTGCTGCTTATCACCGTGTTGTCAGTCATTGGGTTTTTGATATTTAGTCCACAAAGTCCAACGCAGCAACCGCAACAGCCGGTGGTGAATTTGGACGCGATTGAATTTAAAATAAAATATGATTTATATAAAAAGAAAATAGAACGATTATTGTCGGAGAACACTTTCTCCGCTCAATGGGAAAACGATATATGGGAAGAAATTAAGGCGTTGACCGAATTGTTAGCAAACAAACCCGACGAATGGTTATTGACGACCAAAGCCGGTCTCTATGCGATGTATCTCAGTAAGATCAAGGAGTCGATGGATAAAATGGAACTCGCCAGGGCTGCTGAATTGATAGAAAATGCATACAAATACGCCACCGATCCCAAACCGCTTAATGCAGAAAAAGCAAGACTGGCCGAGCTTATCAAAACCCACAATGAGAAAACAAGGCTGA
>JAYSTO010000073.1:0-6935 GCA_043719675.1 Gammaproteobacteria bacterium
ATTTCTTAGCCGGATCTTTTTTATTAAACGCCACCACCAGCGTATCCGCCAACGGCTTGCCTTTATATTTAAGTTGCAGCCGCGCCGGATCAGTATTTGACGGCAATTGTTCCATGATCAATTCGAGTTTAAGACCTAACTCACGATCCGCCGGTGTGATGCCTTGCTTTTCAGTAACACGTAATAATGATTTTACATGACGCGAATAAACTTCCGAGATAGCAGGTTTAATCGTAGTTTTCTTTCTGGCCAGTTCCCGGTGCCGTTCCAAACCTTCTTTATCCAAGTATTTTTCAAACTCGCCAATATTGGCAAAACTGATCGCGGTGCCCTTGCTTTGATAACCCACCACGGTCAAACCCTGCTCGCGAAGGGTGAGTTTGCCCGCTGGGTCATCCCCGGAATTTGCCTGCACCTTCGTTTCGCCACGGGCGTCCACCGCCCAAAAACGTTCGACCCCGGGGGCAATAAATACCACGCCCTCCCCTTTAAAATCTTCACCCGCATAGAGTCGCAGCGCGACTTGTGCCCCGGCTTCCGGCGTAAAGGTCGTGGGTTCAATCCAAAAGTCGTGCGCCTGCGTAGTCATGCTGAGGATGCCTAAAGTTACCATCCCTAACAGGGTAACGTGCCCAGGTGAAGTCATGAGATGTACATCCATGGTGATAGCCGATAACGATGGCAATTATGAAACGAAATGAAATTAATGAAAACAACATTCTTCCGGATCATCTTTTGCTGCATAACAGGACTGCTGTGCGGATTACCTGCACTTGCCCACGAACTGCGTCCCACCATTGTGACGGTGGACTTCAAGAATGCGCGGCAATTTAATCTTGAGGTACAGCTCAACATCGAAGCGCTCATCGCCGGGATAAGCCCCAAACACCGCGACACCGAAGCGTCGCCAGAGGCTGATCAATATCGGCAGCTTCGCGGCTTGTCCCCCACTGAGTTGCAACAACGGTTTACGGCGTTTTTGCCGCGATACCATGCAGGCATTGAAGTTCATTTGGATAATCAGCGCGTGATACCCCAATTAATCACCATCAACATCCCCGAGATCGGCGATACACAACGTGCGCGTATTTCCCGCCTTCTTTTACAGGGTTCATTGCCCGCCAATGCCCGCGTTTTCACCTGGCGTTACTCTGCGGCGTTCGGTGATAGCGTCGTGCGTTTTCCTGTTGAAAAGCCGGATACACAAGGCAACGTCACGGCAATTTATTTGCAGGACGGTGCCAAGAGCGATCCCTACCTGCTTGGTGAAGGATTTAAATCACAAAACCGTTGGTCATTGGCAGGCCGATACATCAGCCTGGGATTTACCCACATTCTACCCTTGGGCCTGGATCATATTCTTTTTGTACTGGGTCTGTTTCTGTTGAGTGCGCGATACAAACTGTTACTGTGGCAAGTGACCGCATTCACACTGGCGCACTCCATCACGCTGGGCCTGTCAATGTATGGAATATTATCATTGCCAGCGTCAGTGGTTGAACCATTAATTGCCCTGTCGATTGTCTATGTCGCGGTAGAAAATATGTTGACCACACGCCTGCATACCTGGCGCGTTGTCATTGTATTCCTGTTTGGTCTGTTGCATGGCTTAGGCTTTGCCGGTGTGCTGAACGAGGTGGGTTTGCCGCAAGGTGAATTTATACTGGGACTGTTGACCTTTAATCTGGGTGTGGAATTGGGTCAACTTGCCGTGATCCTGCTCGGCTATATATTTGTAGGCAAATGGTTTTCACAAAAACGTGGCTACCGCACGCATGTTGTAATACCGGCTAGCGCCGGTATCGCCCTGATCGGTGTGTATTGGACAATCGAGCGGCTGGTGTAAATCCACTTTCTGACCACACCACTTATTTTTACTGCGTCTGATGACACTCGGCATTGCTGCTGATCCCGATGGCAACCCCTTTAATGATCGTAAACTCATCGCTGATCGCGCTATTCTCATTGATGAATCGTGCGTGCAGGCTGTTGCCCTCCACATCAAATAACAAAGCGCCGCGTTCTTGGCGTGAGCCCGGCAAGACGGGGTGATTGAGCGAACCATTATCCAACTTCGCTGAGGACCCCACCACCGCATACACGGTGCCTTGATGTGGCCCACGTGTTAACGATTGTTTGTGATACACGCTCTGCGCATCCTTACTGCGGATCATAAATGGCTTAAGCGAGTCGGATGTACCGTAATGACAATCCAGCAAATACGAACGTTCATACATGTGACTGTGGCCACTCAACACCAAATCGACGCCGTGCTGTTCAAGTAACGGCAAATAATTTTTACGCATTTCCACCATCCGTCCCCAGCTGTCACGCCAGCTATCCGAATCGTGGCTACCCTTGGTATAAGGAGGGTGGTGAAACATCGCAAGCAACCACGGTTGCTGCGTTGCTTGTAAATCCCGTTGTAACCAATCGTACATCCGGCCACCTTTACTCAAGACAGTCGCTTGTGAATCCAATACGACAACATGCACGGGACCATAATCCAATGAATAATAATGTTCAGTCGCGGAGGCAACACCACCGGCTTCGGCATTGGCCGGTAAATTAAAAATTTTAAAATAAGCCCAGCGCCGCGCGTCATGATTGCCATAGGTTGGCCACACCGGCGTGTTACGTAACAACACGGCATAGGGTTGAAAAAAATTTTCCTGGAATTGCGGATTGCTACCCGACGAATAGGCCAGATCCCCCGTGGCCAACAACATATCCAGATCAGCACGCCCTGGCCGCGCATGTTGTTGCAGCCATTGTCTTGCGGCATCACGCACCCGCGCTTGTGCCCCGTCGCTTGCATAACCGGGATCACCCAACACCAAACCTCGCACCGCCACAAGCGCACCGGTTGGCGGCGAGGTCTCAAACCAGTAGTCGCTATTACCTCCGTAACTGATGTGTTGATCCGTGCCCACGGCATAGTAATACCGCGTCGCCGGTGTTAATCCGCTCAGTCGCACTTCATGTGCTTCACGGACATGGGATTCCTGAGTCGAACCAAGCCACTGCCCTGGCGACAATCCGTACTGCACCACGCCACGTTCCGCAGCAGAGGTTTGCCAGTGAATCGTCATCGCGGTTGTCGCCGGTAATTGTAAATAAGGTGCGCGTGCACCATGATAAATGCCGCCCCAAGCCATCACAGCAATCCGGCCGATCCCGGCGATCAACCCCAAGGCCAACAGAACTATCATGCTATTGCGTAAAATACGCCAAAAATTCATTTTACTATCCTCATTACCATTTTATCCTCCTATCGACGAACAACCCGTTTTGCAATACCGAATCGACAGTGGAGTTGCATGATTCATTGCGTGCGCAAGCGCTGTCAAGCAAAATGATGCCACCCGCCGGTCTATTCACTAGTCCCCTTTTTTCAATATGGTATACTGCGCCACATTTACCAACTGTAACGCCCATGCGAAAGACACTACAAAAAATCCCGCGCCTGTTGCGCTTTTTATTCTTTGTCACCGTGCTCAATGTGGCAATTTTTTTCGTCCTGCGCCTGGTTTTCTGGCTGGTATTTCAAAACCCCGGCGATCCCGCACCCGCAGGTCATACCATCACGGCATTTTATCTGGGCAGCAAATATGACCTGCAGTTAGCTTTGCTGATGATTGCGCCGGTGTTTTTGCTGGGTTGGATAAGTCGACTCAGTCCCTTCCAATCTAAAGTAATGCGACACATCTGGCTGATTTACCTGATCACCATCATGTTTGCCCTGTTGTTTGTCTACGCCTTCGACTTTGGCCATTACGCCTACCTTAATCGTCGTATCGACGCGACCGTGCTGCGCTTTCTCGAAAATTTCAACATCTCCATGCAAATGGTTTGGCAAACCTACTCGGTCATTACCTGGGTCGTGGTGTTCATGGCATCCCTGCTGATCTACAGCTGGGTTATCTATCGTTTGCAGGCACGCGAACAAGTGCGCGAGATTCACCATTTACGCTGGCATGGCAAACTCATGGTGGCCCCCGCCAGTGTTTTGCTGGTGTTATTTGGTGTCTATGGTAAATTTTCCTATTACCCCTTGCGCTGGAGTGATGCCTTTTTCAGCCCGCACAACTTCAGTGCTGCGGTTGCCGCTAATCCGGTGGTGTACTTCGCCAACACCTTCAAAAACCGCAGTATCATGTTTGATGAAAACACCACACGCAAATATTATCCATTGATGCATGAGTTTTTACACATTGATCAAGCCGATGACAAAACCCTAAATTACCAGCGGCATGTCCAGCATAAACCGGCCATCAACAGCCAACCGAATATCGTACTGGTATTTCTCGAATCGTTTGCTGCCTACAAAACCACGACATTTGGCAATCCCTTGAATCCCACCCCGCGTTTCGATGAATTTGCCAAGAACGGTATACTCTTTACCCGTTATTACTCGCCACTGACCGGCACGGCGCGTTCCGTCTTTGCCGCGGTGACCGGGTTACCTGACATCGAATTAAACAAAACCTCCACCCGTAATCCACTGGTAGTCAATCAGCACACCCTGATCAATGCCTTCACGGGCTATGATAAATATTATTTCATTGGCGGCTCGGCCTCCTGGGGGAATATTCGCGGCTTACTCGCACACAACATCCCCGGTCTGAAGCTCTATGAAGAAGGCAGTTATACCTCACCGCGCATGGATGTCTGGGGCATTGACGATTTGCACTTGTTTGACGAGGCCAATCAAGTCTTGCGCCAGCAGCAAAAACCCTTCTTTGCCATTATTCAAACCGCTGGCAACCACCGGCCCTATGGCATCCCCGAAGATCACCGTGGCTTCAAGCTTGACCAACAGGAGCAGAAGACCCTGGAAAAAAGCGGTTTCATCGAAAATGATGAATACAACGCCTTTCGCTTTATGGACCACAGCATTGGATTTTTCATCGACAGTGCGCGGCGTGAAACATATTTTGACAATACCATCTTCGTTTTTTACGGCGATCACGGCATCAGCGGCTACGGTGGCGATCATACCCCGGCGTTTAATACGCATCATGATCTGAACGGCCTGCATGTCCCGCTCTTGATCTATGCACCGAAATTATTGAAACCGCAACGCCTCAACAAGATCGCCAGTGAACTGGACTTGTTACCCACCGTGGCCGGTTTAACCTTGTCTGAATTTACCAATACCACCTTGGGCCGCAATTTGCTTGATCCACAATTTGATCAACAACGCGTTGCTTTCACCATGATGGATAACACCATTGGCCTGGTGAATGATCGGTTTTACTATCGCTTCAATCAAAGCAATGGTGACAAAGCCCTGTATGACACACAGTATGCCGATCCGCGTGCGAATGTCGCCAAGCTCCATCCTCAGGTAATGACGCAAATGGAAACCCTCACCCAGGGATTGTACGAAACCACTAAATACATGATGTACCACAACAGCGACGCGGCCTTGCATACAGGAGGAAATAAAAAATGAAAATATTGATCATCGGTAACGGTGGCCGTGAACACGCCCTGGCCTGGAAGGTTGCACAATCCACCCGGGTCAGCCATGTCTACATCGCCCCCGGCAACGCGGGCACCGCCACCGAAAAAAAATGTGAAAATATCGCGATTGAAGCCGACAATATCACCGCCCTGGCTGCCTTTGCCAAACAAAATCAGATTGGTTTAACCATTGTTGGCCCCGAAGTGCCTTTGGTCTTGGGTGTGGTTGATCTCTTTCAAGCGCAAGGCCTGCGTTGTTTTGGCCCAAACAAAGCAGCAGCGCAATTGGAAGGCTCCAAGGCCTTCAGCAAAGATTTTCTTGCCCGCCACAATATCCCCACTGCGGCCTATGGCACGTTCACTGACATCGATCCGGCCATTACCTACATCCGCCAGCACGGCGCACCGATCGTGGTCAAGGCCGATGGTCTTGCCGCCGGAAAAGGGGTTGTTGTTGCGCACACTGAAGCGGAAGCCATTGACGCCGTACGTAACATGCTCGCCGGTAATCAATTCGGCGCGGCGGGTAATCGGGTGGTGATTGAGGAATTTCTCGACGGTGAAGAAGCCAGTTTTATTGTGATGGTGGATGGTCAACATATTTTACCGATGGCCAGTTCGCAAGATCACAAGGCATTAAACGATGGTGATACTGGCCCGAACACCGGTGGCATGGGTGCGTATTCTCCCGCACCCGTGGTCACCGCGGATCTGCATTCGCGCATTATGCGCGAAGTGATCGAACCCACCGTGCGCGGCATGGCCAGCGATGGTCATCCGTATACCGGTTTTCTCTATGCCGGCTTGATGATCAATCGCAACGGCGTGCCCAAGGTATTGGAATACAACTGCCGTTTCGGTGATCCGGAAACCCAACCGATCATGATGCGCCTGCGCTCCGATCTGGTATTGCTGTGTAACGCGGCACTCGATGGCAACCTCAACACCGTCAGCGCTGGTTGGGACAACCGCCCCGCCCTGGGCGTGGTGATGGTCGCCGGCGGTTATCCCAACCAATACCGCAAAGATGACGTGATCACCGGCCTGCCAGAGACGGCAGATCCGGATTGCAAAGTATTTATCGCTGGTGCGCAACGCCACCTCGATCACGTCATCACCCAGGGTGGCCGCGTCCTGTGCGTCACTGCCTTGGGCAACAGCGTGGCAGATGCCCAGCAAAAGGCCTACCGCGTAGTGAAACAGATCCACTGGCCCGACGCATTTTATCGCACCGACATCGGTTACCGCGCGGTCGCACGCGAAAATGCCACGAAACGATAACCCAGGCTATAAACAATGATTGACCGAATCGAATCGGCTATTAACTACATTTCCGATCTCAACTGTTTGCCAACGGCGAATCTCGGTAGATAAACCAATGAAACCCAAACTCATCAGCTACCCGCTGTGCCCCTTTGTACAACGGGCCGCTATTGTGCTTGAGCATAAAATGATTGAACATGACA
>JAYSTO010000074.1:0-3066 GCA_043719675.1 Gammaproteobacteria bacterium
TTGTTAGGCTGGAATAAAACACATCTGCGTGTTGCATTGATCTTATTTTTTCTGGCATTGGCGATTCCCACTGGAGTATTAATCAGACAGGCCTACAGCCAACTCAAATGGGAGGCTTTTCATCAGCATCGGGTCTTGGCCGAGGAACTGGTCACACGCATTGATCGTCATTACAGCGAACTCATTGAGCTTGAGAGTGCGCGCGCCTTTACCGATTATTCCTTTCTCAATGTCGCCGGGGACCCGGCGGCAAAATTAGTGCAGCGTTCACCCTTATCCAGTTATCCCGTGAAATCTGCCATCCCCGGCACTATCGGTTATTTTCAGATTGACACCCAAGGGCGTTTTTCCACGCCGTTATTACCTGACGTCGATCCAACGGCAGTGACCTATGGCATAACCAAGACCGAACTGGGTCAACGTATGCAGCTGCGCGAGCATGTTTATCAACTCTTAAGTGAAAATCATTTATTACACAAACCAGACGTGGTGCGGAGTAAGCGTGACGGATCAGAAAAAAGAGCAGCAGTGGTTGCCGAGTTGACTGCTACCTCTCAATCCGTGCCGCTACCAAGCTCGCAGCAAACAAGCAAACCTCAGGAAAGCCAAGAAGTGGCGTCCCAAGCCATGTTTGATAAACTGACGTCTGAAAAAGATGCAACCTCATCGAGCAAAATGCTGCCAAAAAGTCTGGGACGCGTTGAAGATTTAAACATTGAGGATCGTTACCAGCAAAAACATTCCAAGCAACAACAAGCACAGGCAGAACTTAAAGCAAATAGCAAAAAGAGTAAGTCAGTTCTACGCAAAGAAAGCAACGTGTTGCCTGAAAAATTAAGTAAGTTGCCTACGGACAAACCGGCTGCCGCCGTTAAAGGTGGTACCCGTGTAAACATGTTTGAAAGTGAGATCGACGCCTTTGAATTCAGTGTGCTCGACAGCGGCCATTTTGTTTTGTATCGCAAGGTCTGGCGTGATGGTCAACGCTATATTCAAGGATTATTAATTGATCCCACGGTTTTTATTCAGGGCATGATCGAAACCTCCTTTTATGAAACCGCGTTATCCCAGGCGAGCAGTCTGGCGGTGGCATATCAAGGTAACGTGCTGTCGGTGCTGCGTGATAAAAACGCGCAGCGGTATTTAGCCAGCGCCGGGGAATTACAAGGTACCTTGTTGTATCAATCGCGTTTATCGATGCCGTTGAGCCGCATGGAGTTTATCTTCAGTGTCAGCAGTCTTCCGGCGGGGC
The DNA here is from genome assembly GCA_043719675.1 of Gammaproteobacteria bacterium. Lineage (GTDB taxonomy): Bacteria > Pseudomonadota > Gammaproteobacteria > UBA6429 > Thiohalophilaceae > JACQBC01. Next base: position 1,253 of record JAYSTO010000074.1, read on the forward strand.
CGGGTGGAGTAGTCATCTCGTGGCTGACCATCATATTGTTGATCGTGTTATGCGGCGGGTTTTTCCTGATGTATCGGCTTGGTCTGCGGCAGATTATCCTGGCGCAACAACAACAGGATTTTGTCTCGGCGGTCAGTCATGAACTTAAAACTCCGCTGACCTCCATTCGCATGTACGGGGAAATATTGCGTGAAGGCTGGGCCAGTGAAGAAAAACGTAAGACCTATTACGATTTTATCTATGAGGAAAGTGAGCGGCTCACCCGTCTGATAAATAATGTCCTGCAACTCGCACGCATGACGCGTAACGACCTGCACATTGAATTAAAGACCTATCCGGTGGCACAACTCATGGATACGGTGCGTTCCAAGGTTTCTTCCCAAGTGGAACGGGCGGGGTTTGTGTTAACCCTCGATTGCCCGGAGCATTGCCGGGACAGTCAGTTGCAGGTGGATGCCGATTATTTTATACAGGTCATCATCAACCTGGTCGACAATGCGCTGAAGTTTTCCAGCAAGGCCACCACGCGGCAAGTGGATATCCGTTGTCAGAAATTACGCGATGGCAGCATACAGTTCAGCGTTCGGGATTACGGTCCGGGGGTCCCCAAGGATCAGATGCGGAAGATATTCCGTTTGTTTTATCGCACGGAAAATGAGTTGACCCGTGAGACCATCGGCACCGGTATTGGTTTAGCCCTGGTCAAGCAAATGGTACTGGCCATGCACGGTAAAGTCGATGTCGTTAATCAGGAACAGGGTGCGGAATTCAGAGTGACCTTACCGAGCATCCATTAAACCTGCATCGCCTCGGCAATCTTCAACAGCAACACACGTTGGCTGGGTTCAAGATTGGAATAGATCTCCATGATACGTTGCATATCATCGGGAAAGCTGGCGCAGATGGGATCCAGTTCAATGTGTTGTTCATCCATATAACCCACACGTTTACCGGCATAGTGTTCTGCGCGACGGGTGAACCGGTCGGAAATGTCTAAAAAAGGGTTTTGCAGATGGTCGTCCAGTTTTGCGCGGGAGATGCCGAGTTGTTTGCATAAGGCGGGGATTTTCTTCTGATGTTGTGCCGTGTGGTACAGCGCACTGAGGTTTTGGTGACGAATGGCCTGCAGGTCGCGACCGGCGGTGCGGATCGGCCCGGAACCAAAATAGATCCAACAGGCAGAGCAGCCGGTGATGTCCTGATACAGCAACGCCACCTCTGGCGGTGCCATGGAAATACCCGCCTCGTAGTTGGTTAAGGTAGAACGGCGCTCCTTCCAGGCGCGCGCCTTGGTAATAAATTTATCGATACTGGTTAAATCCGCCATGCGCCGCGCCTGTTGCAGGCGTTGGCCGATGGCGACGGCGTTGCGATCTTTGCTTGTTTTTTTCAACATGTATTAGTGGCCCCTTATATGTTTGTCCCAAGAGACAAGAATCTTGTCTGTGATACTTGCAAAGAAAAAACCTTGGTATATACTACGCGCCATTGTTGATTTATCAAGTGCTGTGTTGGGCACAACTTATTTACAGGTCATAGATATGTTAGTAACACAGATAAGTAATCAAGCATCACTCGCCGCCTTCCGGCGCAGCGGACCGATTGTGTCTGTTGTGACGACGGTTGCCGTGCTGCGTGGCAAATGTCATGTGCAACTACATAGTGATTCGCCAGAACGAGGCTATCTCGGTATGACGTAACCTTCCAATTGATTAACTGCGGAAGGTAAATGTTCATCACCTTCCGTGGGATAAAGTGCAAACTTTTAAACCCCGTAAGGTCTTGAGCCAAACGGGGTTTTTTTATGCCCCACG
>JAYSTO010000075.1:0-20858 GCA_043719675.1 Gammaproteobacteria bacterium
CTTGCTGCGGCCATTATCGTGCTAACGCAGAGCCTCAATCTTGATGTGATCGCCGAAGGTGTGGAAACAGAAGCGCAACGCGAGTTCCTGCGTGTGCGCGGTTGTCAGGTTATGCAGGGCAATCTGTTTAGCCGAGCAGTCCCGGCGGCAGACATTCCGCCTTTGCTCGAAATACGGAACAAGGGGGATTAGAGGTAGCAGTCGCAACTCGACCTGACAGTCACTTCAAAAAAACCGGTAACTGTCAGATCAGGTTGCGCCGTTTATATTTTTGCAATAATTTTTCAGTCAAATTGATCGATGTTCTGTGAATCCTGGCTTATTTCTTACCGTGGTGTTGCTTCGCATGATCTATGCAGTTCTGCTTGGCGTCGCCTGCTAAGTCATCGCATTTTTCCTTTGCAAGATCATAATTGGCATCGCTTTTTTCGTGAGCAGCGTCATGCTTGGCTTCACTTTTCTTTTTATCTGCGGTTGTGTGCGCAGCAGCGGCCTGTTTATTCGCTTTCTTGTCCGCCATGGTGGCCTTCATTCTGGCTTTGGCATCCGCTTTGGCGCGGGTCTCGACGACCTTTGCTTCCTTCACGCAGACATCCCGGTCATTGCCGGCCTTGTCATTGCACTTTTCCTTGGCCACCGCGTAGGCGGCTTCTGCCTTGGCCGCATGCACATCGTAATGGTTTTTGGCGGAGTTTCTGCGGCGGGCATTGAGCTCGGCTTTGGAGATTTTTTCTTTACCCTTGGCCTCGGCCATACAGACGCCTTTCATATTATCGGCGTGTGATCCGCAGTTAGCCGCGTCACTTTTGTATTCAGCCGCAATCTGATTTTTGGCGGTTTGGTATTCGCTTTTTGACATGTTCTGGGCCATGGCGCCAGCACTGAATGCCAAGCCAAGTGCAAGTGTGATTGAATTGGTTAAGAGTTTCATAAAGTTATTTCCTTCGTTTGTTGAGTTAAAGTAGGATGGTGAATGTTTCAGGTTGTCCGGCGATGTATTACAGATGCTGAATAGTTTCGTTCAGGCGTGCCTGCCACTGGATGAGTTGCTTTTCTACTTCTTCTTTCGAGATGCCATACGCTTCCTGAATCTTACCGGCAAGGACGTCGCGGTTGCCTGCTGCTACATCAAGTTGATCGTCGGTCAATTTTCCCCAACGCACCTTGATGTTTCCTTTAAGCTGCTTCCAGTCGCCTTCAACACGATGCCAATTCATTTTGTAGCCCTCAATTGTCTATAAATAATAGGCAGTTACCTGCCAATTTTACGCCACGACGCGCTGTACGTTACCAGGCAACGGGTCGATGCGTGAGAGAATACAAATGAACGTTTTAGTCGTCTGTCCGGTACCACACATAGTGACCGTCGAGGGCGTCACAGAAAAGTACGGCAGGAAAGAGAGCCTTGGCGGGACGGGTGCGAGGCGCAAACAAGGCGCGGTATGGGGCTGGAGCGGCAACTATAGCGCAGTTAAGCGTTCCACGGCTTTTTCGATATGATAAGTGATGTCGTAGTCGAGGTCTGGTGTGGACATAACGCTTTTTAAACCGGGTAATAATCGCGCACGAAACTCCGGGCTGGTATGTTCGGCATAAAGTGTTTTTGCTGTGGCGGCACGAAAAAATTTCCGGTGATCGATACGCAAGGCTGCCAGTAAAGCAGTTAAAAACGATTCAAGCAGGTCTTTCCTGGTGTTCGCAAACACATCATCAACCGCCGGATTATAACTTTCGAGAAATTCGGTGACCCATTCCTCAATCGATATATTCCGCATGAATGTTTCATTGGACACCAGACGAGTCAGGCGAGCAATAAATTCATTGATATCCTGGTAGACAGCAATGATATCTTTTTGAGTAAACCGAAATGCATCGTGTTGATTATGTTTATTATGATAACGCAAGGTTTTAGCGGCGATTTCGACGACAGACATATCATCGTGTTCCAATACCATCTTTACCAGTGGTTGGTAAAATACGCTAGCGCACTTACCTTTTTCGCGCTCCATCTTGTTAACCAGTTCGGCGAACAGTTTTAGCCGATCGGCTATTTGCCCGCGGGTAAATTCCCGTATCGCGCTTTGCGGTAGCGCGGATTTTTCAACGGCCTGCTTCCATTGTTTGCTGCTTGCCTCGAACCGGTTCAGTTGGGCAGCCGCCTGGACTATTTCCTCCGGGGCGCTTGAAAAAAATTCGGGAAGCAGCAAGTCGAATAATTCATGATCATGCTTTGCTTGACATGTCTTGATTAAAGCAAGCACCTGGGATTGATCGAGTTGTTGATGAACTCGGTCAAAGATTAATGTTTTAATTTCTTTGTTGGCGGTATTAATGCGTGAAAGCAGCGCGGGGAGCAGCTGATGATTGATCGGACTTTTTAATGTTCGCAGCACGGTAAGCACAAGACCATCGGCGCCGTTTTCAATCAGTGGCGCAAGCAGGGTGGCCTGATTCATCGCCAACGCAATGATGGCGGTGGCCGCTTGCCGCTTGTCGTTGCTATTAATATAGGTTGCAATCAGATCAACATCGGCAGTACGTAGGGCGGCGGTAAACACCAAGTCGGGGTCAGTGGATGTTTTGGCCTCTTCGAGTAAGGCCTTGGCCTTGCCAATTTGTGCCAACAAGTTTTTGTCTTCCAGCTTATCTGTAAACACCACGGTGGTTGCGGCGGCGGCTGCCCAATGTTTGGTGCGCGGCTGGGTCAAATGTTTTCTGCCTATCTCCGCCACACGTCGCCAGTCTATCCAATTACTGATGGGTGGGATGGCGTTTCGCCAATGCGCGAGTGCTAGCGCGGCTTCAAGGCTAATTGTTTCATCTTCATGGGCAAGCGCGTTTTTTGCGATATTAATGTACTGTATTGCTGCTTGTTGGTCGTCAACAAAATCAGTGCAGCGTATCCACGCCAGGGAGGCGAGTATTCGGGTCGTCTCGATAGGACTTTGCTCTGCAATTTCTTTAATTCGCTCAGGCTGATTATTAAAAGGGCCCTGTGGCCCTGGACGTAATTCTTTTTGCGCGGCTTCATCTAATGGTAGGCGCTTTATTAATTGTTCTTCAAGCCGATCCGTGTGGCCGCGCAGGACTAACTGTGTTTCACACAGGCGTAACTCTTCGGTGCGATTCAGGATGATGGCGAGATGGGTTTGATAAAGACGCTGAAAGTTTGCGATCTGATCCGGATCAAGCTCGGCCAGGCGTTGCGGTAGTGATAATTGATCGACCCCCGCGTTTTTGAGCATGCGGGCCGCGCCGTAATGATTAAAAGGGACAAGACCGCAACCACAGTTACGACAAAACTTCCCCTGCGGCGTCCATTGTGTACACCACGCGCAGCGCGTTTCTTCCCGGACGGCACTGCCACAATGACTGCACAGGTCGCCAGCCTGCCAGTCTATCGGTTGTGGTGCGTCACATTGTTCACAGGTAATACGCTGCATGCGATGTGTTACATCTTACGCACGCGATCCCATAGGCGTTGTTTCTTTTCCGCGTCCATGTTTTTGAGTTTGTCGGCGATATCATCTTTGGCGATACCTTCGCGTTTGAGCAACAAAGCCAAATCCAGTTCACCAATCGCAACAAATTCGGCGCCGCAATCACGGCAGAATTTGCCCGGCCCCTGGGAGTGGCACCAAAAGCAGGTATTCACCGGTTCAGCCTGTTTGCCACATTTGGTACACAAGTCGCCGACTTTATAATCCTTGGGCTGTTTGGCATTGCAGTGAACACAATACACCGTATCATGGCTTTCAATCACAATATTGGGTGTGCCGCCATGCGCACCACCACCCGCAGTAGGTTTGCCGGTAGCCCAATGCATGATCGCGGTGGCAATCTCGGCACTGATGCCCGTTAATTCCGCCAGCGTCTGGCTATCACCCACCGTTGCAAAATCGGCCTTGCTGTGAATCCCCTGGGCAACCAAGTGTTGAAGTTGTTGGTCATTCAGACCCTTGGTTTTAAGAATGTTGATTTCCAACTGTGAAAACGCATGACTGGTCGTGTCTGACATATCCTCTCCCATTATTTATAGTAGCGTGGCCAAAAACCCTGGGCGACTTCCCCTGGTGTTTACCTATTCTTGTGGGAGACATTATTGCAAGAAACCGGCGACAAATACAACGATTCAGGTGAGTTTGTGGGCCATGTATAGACCTGCGGGTCGTACATCAAGGTTTAACAATTTAGGGAGGAGAGGTCAGCACTGAATGGTGCTTACTTAAGGCCATTGTCCGAATTTTTCGTCATTCCCGCGAAAGCGGGAATCCAGGATATCCGAAGAAACGGCTGGATTCCCGCTTTCGCGGGAATGACGGAATGCAGAGTGTTTGGGACACGCGCAGTGAATTCGCGGAGCAGCACCCTTAAGTAAGTGCCATTCAGGTCAGCACTTCCGCCGAGGCGATAACCTGTGGTTACGGATAAAAGGACAGGCGGATGATACTTGTATGTGGCAACGACCCTGAGTGGATACTGGTGTTAACTATTTTTCTGACATTGAATCCCGGCAAACTGATGCAGCACATGTGCGGTCATGATGGCGATGTCGTTGATAATAAATAGCCGCTCCCTGGAATTCACCAGCATATCAATGCCGATCTCAATGCGTGCCTGCATTTCGCATAACGTGTCATTGCAAACAATCTCGGCTTTATAACCCGCCCCCGTGGTCCCGCGGACGGTGGTGTCAAAATACGCTTTGCAAACATCCGGCGAAAGATGACAAGCGTGCAGCGAATAAATCACTTCAATCCGTTTGACGTTGATTTGTAGAAACATCTCCAGTTTTTTGGCCAGCGTATTGTCAGGCGCGGCTTTGCCGCTGAATCTGTAATTACAGGCCGGTATACCCATCATGGCATTGGAGCGAATAGTGAGATGCTCCTTCATCTTTTTTACGTTGGCAACGCTGTACAAATCCACCATTTCTCCCGGCCAGTCGGCTTCACCGTCCATCACTTTGTAATACTCGTCGGTGCGGGTAGAAAAACTGTAGACATAGCGGGCGATGGCTTGCGGGAGTTCCTTGCTGAGGATGCGTGCAGTTTGTTCCATCAGATCTTTCTCGCTCAAGGCCCCTTTGAGTTTTAAGATGAACAGCCAGGCAAACAGCATCATGACGGCCGTGGGTAACAGGGCGAGGGCAGCCAGGCGAAAATCGTCACTAGGTTCGGGCCGGATGATCACGTAATATACCGACAACCCGGAAAATAAAACGAACACAAGGCCGACAAAGATGCTGACAAATATCCGGCTTTTGTTATCGATCCGTAAATGAATGATTTGGTCACTGTTTATCATGGAGAAGGTTACCTAAATGTTGACACTCGTGGAATGGATCGGTGCATTGTCAGGTATTGCCGGCGCATTGTTGCTGGCGGTCAATATCAAATCGTCACCGTGGGCGTACCCCTTGTTTCTGATATCCAACATTGCCCTCGCCGTATGGGCCTACCTGAGTAATTCCAACGGCTTGTTGCTGATGCAGGCAGTGATGGCGGTCATCAGCGCAGTGGGTGTGTACCGCTGGATTATTCATCCAGCGTACTATAAGAAACCGTGAACTGACAAGTGCATTAAAAACGCCATTGCCAAACACGGTTGACCATAACGGAAAGCCTCATGCATACTCATGTAAAAGGCGGAGGCTGGACGTCATACTCCAGGTTAGCACTAAAGTGTCTAACAGCGGTTACGAATGGGGTGGAATACTTATGCGTCGAGACAGTTTGATCAGGCACCGGAAATGTTGGCAAGGCCTCGTGCTTGTGCATGCCGTTTTGGTTTTGAATGCGGCGCATGCGCTGACGCCGGACAAAATCGCTGCACGGGCCATTCCGTCCATCGTGCTGATCAAAACCGCTTCCGGTCTGGGCACCGGTTTTGTGGTAGCCAGTGACGGGCTGATTGCCACTAATTTGCATGTGATCGGTGACGCCCAGCAGGCGAGCGTGACGCTGGCCGATGAACGCGAGTTTACGGATATTGAAGTCATTAACTTCGACAATGCACACGATCTGATCGTGCTGCGGATCACGGCGAAGAATCTTGTGCCCTTGGTGCTCGGTGATAGCGCCAAAGTAAAAGTGGGCGAGCGCGTGGTGGCCATTGGTCATCCACTGGGGCTTGGCAATACTGTTTCGGATGGACTGGTAAGTGCCGTGCGCAAAATCAATCCGCAACTGACGGTGTTGCAAGTGTCAGCGCCGATCTCGCAGGGTTCGTCAGGCGGGCCGCTGTTGAATGAATCAGGCGAGGTGATTGGGATATCGACGTTGATCGTGACACAGGGACAAAATCTTAATTTCGGCATGCCGGTTAACCAACTCAAGTCGATGTTGCGCAGTGGCAAGGGAACGCCGTTGGCAGAATGGAAACCACCCGAGAGCAAGTCGCGACGCAAGGTGCCAACCCATGCATTAAGTTTGCTGGATGGGTGTGCAACAGAACAGCTGCGTGATATCCAGACGGCAATCGGTGCGGCGATTAAAGTGGGCGCGCCGCTATATAACCAAGGCAACCACGAAGCGTGTTATCGCGTTTACGCAGCGACGGCGTTGGATGTCAACCGCAAAATCGAGCAATGTGCCGGGCCGAAACGGGCGTTGCTGGATGGCGTGGAACGTGCGGACGCAATGACCGGATGGTTTAACAAATCCTGGGCCATGCGCGATGCCTTCGATGGCGTGCTCGATGTCATCCAGCGCTCGACGGCAGGAAAAGGCGCGTCAGCGTCAAGCGGCGGCACGACTCTGCAACGCAATGTGCCGCAGCATGCGTTGACGTTACTCGACGGCTGCAGCAACGACAACTTGAAATACATCGGTAATGCCATCGTCAGTGCTATCGATATCGGTGCACCGCTGTATAATCAAGGGAATGTCGAGGCCTGTTATCGCGTTTATGAAGGCGCGATTCTCGATGTCACGCGCAACGCGCCTGCTTGCATCGGCCCCAGTCAAGCACTCACCACGGGTCTTAAAGAAGCCGCCAGGCGCACGACGTATACCGATAAGGCCTGGGCGTTGCGTGATGCCTTCGATGGCGTGATGGATGTGCTGGTGCGCCGTAAGAAACAATAAAAACAAATAGAACAATTCAATAATAAAACCTGCCAGCTGACGTGGTTAGCCGATCTTTTTTACTGGCCCATGGGTGGAGTCGTTCGGAAACGGTAAATAGTAACAATAATCCGCTGCGCACATGAGTTTGATCATCATTATTTTTTCGGTAGAGCGCTTGTTTTGCGCGTCACGACACGCAGCTCGGTGCGCGGCAGCAGAACCATCACCCAGGGCGTGGCGAGTGCTTGCGTGACAAACTGCTCCGGCGCTGGTTCACGTTCGATATATTCGAGCACGAGGTGGTTGTTCTCTTCAAAAGCGTTCACAACTTTCACCGCATAACCGCCGGTGGGGCGTGTTCCCAGTTCGATGAATACCGCTTGGTGCTGGTTTTCATCAAAACTGCCGGGCGCTTCTCGTACAAGATAGTCCTGCCAGAATTGTTGCCAACGTTTAGCGTCGTAGATCACCATGACGCTGAACTCGCCCCGTTGGTGAGAACTACCGTGCCATTGTTCCAAGATGGTAAATACATGGCCTGCCGGTAACGGCGCAGGTTTTAGCGCTTGTGCGGTATAACTAGAGACCAGCAGCAGGATAGAAACAATAAAGTATAGTCGGGTGGTGGATTTCATCGTGTATTGTCCTTTGTTCGGTTATTTGATTTTTTCGTATCCTGCTTGCCGCCACAGCCCAGGCAGCAGGTGGTCTCCCATTGATACCGCCAGAGCTCGAAACGTCGCTGCCGTTCTGCAATTCTGTACTTGATCATCGCTGCATCATGTTCGACTACGTTTTTAAATGTCAGCAAATAGAATTCGAAGTTTTTCCTGGCCAGCTCATAACCGTCAAAACGTTTTCTTTCCTTATCATGGGTTTCGTCGCTACAAGATTGTCTGGCCTGTGTACTTGATAGCAGATCGGCTACTGCCGCATCACCGATCTTCTCGTAGGTCTCGCCCAAGCCAAAGTATAGCTGAGCGGCCCAGGGGGCGAAGCGCAGCGCTTGTTCATATTCGTGCACCGCTACAAGATAATCGTCTACGGATGTGGCGCGTGCAAAGGCAGACCGTGCGCGGCCCTCAAAGGTAACTGCCGTATCGGGCAAGGCGGGTGATGGTTTCGATGACTTTGCGAGTTTGATGATCTTTTCACGCAAGTCGTTGTCGTTCGGCGTGTTCTGCGATTGCTGCACCATCTGTTTGAGTTGCTCATGCGGCGATTGGGCGTGGGCGTTTGCGCTCAGGGCCAGGAATGCCAGGGTGATAATCATCAGGTTGTTGGTAATCTTCATAATTTTTTCCAGACGCTGTGTAGTGTGTTATCCAAAAAAGCATCGTATATCCAGCTGATCACAGCCAACAATAACAAAATCCCGACGAGCAAAATAATCAGTTCAGCCTGGTTTCCAAAATGTACCGGTTTTGTTGCCTGCGCAGTTTGTTTTGCTATTTCTATTTGGCCGCGCCCAGAGCTCTTGTGCCAGAGCACCGATACTACTGTTACAATGGTGAGTAACAATGCCAAACATACGAACCAGGCCATCATCGGTTCTGCCCGCAGGAAATTCAAAAATCCCATGTAAGCACCACTCTGGTTATGCGTGCTGTCACTAATAGGCGCTCCGCAGCAATGTTGGTTTTGTTAGCTTAACGGCGACACGTTACTTTGTCGTTGGGCAGCGGGGTCGGCGGGGAATCGGGAACACTCACGGTTAGATGACCGTCAAAGATCTCAACTCGCACTGGTCTACCATAAGACAGCCCTTGCGATACGCGCCCCTGCAGATCAATGGTGAACCAGGCAGCCTTAAAACCAACCGGCTGATTTGCAATTGTGGACTGAATTGTGTCTCCATATCCATATATCTTTCCCTCTTCAATTTCGACTGTCCAAATTTGCTCAACGTATCCGTAGTAGTCCCAAAGTTGTACGCAAGGATATTTCGCGCCCTCAAGCGAGGCCAGGAAACGCGCTTCTGCTTGCTGTGCTCGCACCACTTCTCGCGCAGCGCGGGCTTCGGGAGAATTTGCCTTTTCCTGGCGGAATTCCACTTCATATATCAGAGTTTTAATCTCTTTGCTGTTGGGAGAGGCCATGTGTGCGAACTTGAGATTACCTAACGCGGCTTCATAGTTACCTGCTTTGTCTTGCGACACACCGAGATTGAAATAGGCATCGCCATACCAAGGTGCGGCCTGCGTCGCTTGCTCAAATTCTTTTACAGCATCCTGATAACCTGCCGCTGATGTGGCGTTTTTGAAAGCCGCAGCACCGCGCACCATCCGGCGCTGCGCCTCATCTGGCAAAGCGGGCAAAGGTTTCAGCGTTGGTGTGAGCTTGATGATCTTCTCACGCAGGACATTGTTGCTCGGTGTTTTCTGCAATTGCTCCACCATCTGCTTGAGTTGCTCGCGCGGCGATTGGGCGTGGGCAATCGTAGCCAGGGCCAGGAATGTGAAGTTGAAAATAATCAATTTACGGGTGGTTTTCATGGTTCATTGTCCATCATTTGTTGGTTGTCTTTACTCCGCACCTGAAAGTTTGCGCTTGGCAGCAAGGGCGTAGATACGGTCCTGCACTTCGCGCTTTTCCGCGGCACTCGGATTGGTCAATAGGTAGAAATTAAAGGCTCGCTCGGCCTCGTCATATTTTTCGGCCAGCTCTTGCGCGACACCGAGATTATAATAAGCATCTCCCCACCATGGTGCCAAGCTTACAGCTTGGCTAAAACTCTGTACGGCAAGCAATTGTTGCGCCGGATTCTTCGCCGCCTTCACGATGGTCGTGCCTTCGACGAAATGTTTACGAGCCTCTTCGTGGATCGCTGGTGCAGGATGAAGTTCGCTGGCGAGCTTGATGATCATTCGGCGGGTGCTGTCATCGGGATTGGCGTGAAGTTTCGCAGAAAGTTGCTCAAGTAGTTGGCGGGGAGAAGTTCCCTGTTTTAGAATGTGTAAGTCTATTTGCTCAACAATTTGTTGATATTTTTTTTCCGCTGCCAATGATCGTGGAGTTTGCCCATTTTTATCATTGGCGGCGGCGTCCGCGCCTTTGGTAAGTAACAGACTAACAATCTCTTGATGTCCGCCAAATGCGGCTGAGTGCAGTGCAGTCCATCCAAAAAAACCTTTGGCATTCACATCTGCGCCCTTGACCAGTAAAAATTCAACAAACTCTTTGTGTCCATGCGTCGTCGCCATCTCCAATACAGACTCATCCGACGTATTCTTAATGTTAATGTCTGCACCTTTGGCCAACAACAATTTGGCAATCTCCGTCTTGCCTTGCTGCGCTGCCCAATGCAAGGGAGGGTTACCATAATGGCTGTCTTTAAAATTGACATCCGCGCCTTTGGCCAATAACGCTTTGACAGCTGCACTATTCCCAGTTCGTACTGCTTCATGTAATGGTGGTAAGTCAACGGCGTGTGCGCTTTGGATAAGCAAACAAAAACCGAAGACCATAAACTGTAAGTATTGTGTCATGGTGGGATCCTTAATTTAAAATACCGGCCAGCGCATGGTGTCCGACTAGCGAAATAACTTCGGTGTTGTTTCCGGATCGGGACGAAAGGCCACGCCGTTTTCTTGCAGTATTGTATGGAGTTCTTTCGTATTTACATAGAACCGCCGCTGCGCACCTTGGTTGGAATCCATCATTTCATACCATGTTTCGCCGTGATGCTGAAATGTTTTGCTGAGCACAACTTCGTGTGCGCTATTGACGTTTCCATCCTGGGGCACAACGTTTACCATGACGGGGCGGCCCTCTTTCAGCGTCTTAGCGAAGGCTGTGCTGGGCACCACCTCAACTTCACCAAAGGCTTCAGCCAGCATCACCATTTCTCCGCCGATGAGGCCCTGTTGTTCGATAATATTTTGCGGATTCGCCCGCGCGGTTGCATCGCGCCATTCGCCTTCGCTAATGAGTTTGGTCGCGCGTGCGGCGACGACGCTATACGGCAGTCCCGCCGCATTCGCTAACGCAAAGATGGCGCAGTCTTGATACTGGGTCTGTGTACCGGCGCCGGGGAAGCCCGGGCCGTCACCTTGCGCGGCTGCGCGCGCAACGTCGCTACCTTGTCCGCGAGCAAGCACATCATTCCAGGCGTGAATGATCTGATCGCTCGTTGCGGGATCACCATCGGTAGCCAGGTTGTTCAGGGCTTTATCCAGCCGCGTCTGTTCCGCCGCATTCCATCCCAAGTGTTTGGCCAGGGTATTCATGCTCTTGATGATACGGCTGCGCTCAGCTGCAATTGCCATATCAATTTCATCTGCAAGTTTGTCCATCTCGAGACGTAATGTCTCGACTTTGCCATTAAATTGCGATTGCTGGCTAAGGCAACGTTGGTGCTGGCTGCTGTCTTTTACTACGTTGGCGCAAGTGCTATTGATGGCATTGCCTTCTTCTACTAACGCCAGTTTGCGTAGTGCTAATGGCTGACGTTTGGCGATCAGAGCTTGTCTGACGTTATCCGGCAATAACGTTGGTATCTCGGGCAGGGCGGGCATGCCAGCGTGGGCGAGGGATGCAGCAAAAAAACTTGTCGCTAACATAATTCGAAAAACGCTCATGCGGTGTATCTCCGGAGTAGCAAAGTTTTTTACTGGGGCGCAGGCACCGATTTCCGGCGTGCCTTGGGGGTGGCCTCATCGCCAGTACTGACGCTCACGCTGGTTAGTTTGCCTTTTTCAATGTCGCTATTGGCAAGAATAAGCTGCGCCAATTCTTGGCGATCCCGTTCTTGTTGATTTATTTCTGCCTGGGCTTTACCGGTGATCTTCTGGTTGTTGGCCTGATTCAGATCGCGCTGGACGCGGCGTGCCTTTTCATCAGATGTTTCCGTGGTTGCTTTAGCCGACACCGGCGATGCAGCGGGCGGTTCGGCACGTTGCTGCATGCGCTGAGTAATAACGAGGGCACGGCTAATGATAATTTTCTGTGTTTGCTTGACCTGTTCCATATTAATAGCGTGGCCCGGTGAAGTTGGAAAGGCGGGTGCGGAAGGGCAAGCCACACCCAGTGTTTGGCCATTGAGCGCATTTAAGGCTTGATCCAGCAGGAAACTGGACTCCTGATAATCTGGTGTTTTTTTGCTGACGGCGGCAAATGCATAACCGGACAGTGCCGCCGCGCAATGCAATTGTTTCCATGCCGCCTGCCGTCCTTGTATATCGCGCGTTACACGATCACTGCCGTGAAGTTCTTTCAAACCGGTGTCGATCTTGCTGCTGCCTTTGAGTCCCCCATCGTTTGGAGATGTGCTGACACCGATGTTGCCCTTGAGGGTTTTGGCGGTTGCATCACGGTTGTGAATGAATTCGTCGTTTTTGCGCTTTTCCTCTATTCGTTTTTCCTCGGCCAGACGTTCACGCTCGATGCGATCGGTTTCGTCCTGCTGGCGTTGACGTTCGGCGGCAGCCTCCTGCGCACGACGCTCTTCTTCATAGTTGTTAACAGGAGGCGAAATATTACCGCCGCCGCAGGAGCCGCATCCTTGTGAGCATTTGTATGCCGCGGTCCAATAGTCCTGGCAATACGCCAGCGCAGGTGTGGACACAATGCTCATTCCCAGTATCGCGCAAGGCACCATTAAAAGCTTAATGTTGTACGTGGAGTGCATTTTTTCTCCCATCTGCGTTTAACTTCCGCCATGTAATGTGAAAATGATAAATTTGCCAGTGGTTCTCATGGATTGTTTTCCTTCATGAGATTGTTTGGTTTTTCCAGATCAGCATCACGGCTCCAGCACACAAGAGAATTCCTGACAGCAATGCATCGGCCGAGCCGCTATCTCGTGGTCACCCATGTCATAAGGCAAAAAGAGCTCCGGAATCGTAATTACGGTTGTGTCCTCGCTAAACCAGCCGCTGGGACCACAGACACTCCGATTCGTTTGTTCATAGCAGGCCTTGCCGTTCATCTTTGAGATCGGCGTTCCCCAGCCGGGGAACTCCTTCCCTTTTAAAGGTACAATCTCGCTGGGAGGAGTCGTACCGTAGGTGTAATAAAGAATCCCTCGTTGAACTACAAAGTTATTACTCTCTCCATTTTTTTCCGCGCATGACCAACGCCTGCCTTCCAGCGAATCAACGAACTGTTTATCCGCTTGGTTTCGCTTCCATGCTTTTTGCTCTCGTCCGTCCTCTGCGGCCTGCAGCGCACCGATTTTTCCGTTCACCGTGCTGCCGTCGGCAGCGTTGGGGTCGGCGAGTAAATAATTTTCAAGACTGAAACGTGCATTACTGATTTGATCAGCCCGCTCGTAGGCAAGGGCAAGATTGAAATGATATTCTGCCACCCAGGGTGCCAGGGTTCTGGCTGTTTTGAATTGGTTGGCAGCCAGCACAAAATCCTTTGTTGTTGTTGCATGCTTGAATGTATACATTCCTTTACCAGATGCACGTTGTGCCTCGGCCGGTGTGATGGGAGTTGGCTTTATTTGTCGCGCCAGCAGGATGCTTTTTCTGAGGTAGTGGCTGCTGTCTGGGTTCTTCTTAAGATAAGCAAGCATAATACGCAGATCATCACGCGGGGATTGGGCGTAGGAACTCGCTGCCAAGGCCAAAAAGGTCAGAATGACGAGCTTGCGGGTAGATGTCATGATGTCTTTATCCTTCATGCGGTCATTTTGTTTTTCCGGGTTTCGTATCGCGCATGATGTTTTTCAATTCGCTGCCAGTGCTGCAGCGTGCGCAGGGTGAATTTATTATCGAATTCAAGGTCAGCGATATGCCGACTGACATCTTTATCACGTTATGCCCGGTACGCACTCATGGTTATGAGGGGTATCTGGATTTATCGACCAATTGGGGAGTGGGCTTTAGTAGTTAAGTATTAAAAAACGCCATATATCTGGCAGGCGGGGGCGCATCATTTACAGTGAAACTTCAATTTTACTTTGTTAGCAAACAGAGTTTTTTCTGTTATGAGTCAGAATCTGGTGGATTGAATCACTGAGCAACGTCCCTTCCGTCGGGACAGGCCGACCAAAATTGCCCGGTGTCACGCGTACTACAGAAATAGCATCCGTTGGCACCCAGTCGCAGTTTTTCAGGGGCGCACTTCTCTTCCAGGCACTTGATTGCACTCGCGCTGGGTGGCTTTCCGCAATCACCCTTTGGTTTGTCCTTCAGTGATGGTAATGGTGTTGCAATATACTGCAACAGATTTTTTTTTGAGACTATATTTCTAATGGTAGTGATACCGGGTGGACTAGCTGCGATCTGGCTACTTAATATTGTTGATTAAATTCATGAGATCCGCGTTGTCGTTTTGCATGGTCTGCGTATTATTTTCCGCTTCGCTAATAGTTTTCTTACCTTCCTGTATCGCGGCATCTAAATCAGCCCGCGCCTTTTTTTGCGCCAGCAAGCGCCTCTCCTGTTCCGCTTGAAGTCGCAATGCCTCTTCTCGCTGCTGTTCGATCGCGTGTTTGTTTGCCCTTCTGGCATCACAGGCATCACTTGCCGCCTTCGTTGCCCGAAAGAATTTTTGCTGAGCTTCCCAATTTAATGCATCAATTCGTTTCCTTTCCGCTGCATATTCTTCCTGGCTACCCATAGCCGACGTCCACGCCGGATAGGGTATCTGGCTACTCAGCCCGCCACCATAGCTGCAATTATTAGCCTCCATTACATTGGTCAACCGGGCTACTTCCGCATTGGAATCCTGTTCAACGCGTTGCCTGGCGGCATCGACTTCACGCACACGGGCGGTAGCAGCCTGTTCCCTGATTTGCTCATCATTATGTATAGCCTTCCGTCGTTCACAAGCGGCAACGTAATCACTCTGCATAATCATGGCGCCACAAACACTCTCGTTAGCGCTGCGGTAAGCTTCAAATCTGTCGTATTCCGATTTTGCTTGCTGTTCCTTGATTTTCTGTAATTTCTGCTGGTATTCCAGTTTTTTTGCGGCTTCCTCAGCCTTTTTGCGATTGGCCTCATCGATTTTTTCCTGCTCTTTTCGCTTTATCTCCTGTTCATGCTCACGATTTTTACGAAGGATTTCCTGGTTTCTTGCTTCGCGTTCCTCTTCATATTTCTTGGCTACATTCTTCTCGCGAGCGGTGATGTCATAACCCTTCCAGCTATAAGCAAGCTCGAATTGCTGTTCGCAATCCACAGGCCCGCTAAACAAAGTACGGTAGTTCGCCCCAGGATATACATCGATATATTCCATGCCACCCCACTCGACATCACTACCACCATGAACAGGTTTGTTTTTCCCGACGTATTTGTATGGGACCTCGATTTTCCATAAATGGTCACTGCTATTGCTGATCATGATCTGCTTGCAGCTGAACGGTGCACCATTCAATTCCTGAATGCTGATCGCAGAAAGGGCGGCCGAAGAAAAAACACATAATAGTGTTACAAGAAAAAATTTGTTTTTCAGCATTTTATTTACCCACTGGCCAATGCAACATCAGTTGCCCTTACGCACCCGCAATTAACAGCTTCTCTCTATGCGCAGATCATGCACAACCCTTTTTTCTGCGCAGGGTATCGATCAGGTTCCTACGCTGCTCAAGTTCCGCAGCCTGTTTGGAATGCTCGTCGGCCAGATTGGCTTGATTCATACCGGCAGAGTTGTTTGCATTATATGTCTGTCCACTACCCGAAGCGGCTACCGCCTCAAGTACCGCCAATAATATCGCACCCACACCGCCACCACTTGCTGCCTCGGCTGTATGCTGAGCGTTGTCTGCTACCTTGCTTTGTTCAACAGCAAGCTGTTCACAGTTGGCAGCAACGAGTTGGTTATTACTCATCAGATTTTCATGCCACGGACTGGTGGCGCATCCAAGCAAGGAATTTAAGGTGAGCAGGCCGAGAGTAATACAAAATTTCTTGTTAATGATCATGTCACTTTCCTTTCAAAAGTTGTAATAACCAGAGTCGCCCGTTTGTCGAATCTAGCCAGGTGAGGGGTCGTACAAAATTTATCGACCAAGATGCAGCTGGCTTTAGTGGTACGGTATTAAAAATGGGTCTTGCTGAGGAACGATTTTAGGCGATGTTATCGGCATCAATGCCAATAACCCGTCCTACTCTATTATATATATGGCAGTCACGTCCATCCCATTACCGATAACCTCGGCAGTTAGCATTCAGCCGCTGTCCGCCGTTATATTTTTCCATACCGGGAATAACCCGCATCCCCAACTGTTTACTCAGGCAAGGGCAGTATTACCCGGTAATTATCAACTAAAATCTTTTAATATGGAGAAAGACATGTCATTACTTAAAAAACTGGTGTGTGTCAGCGCATTGATGCTGACGGTAGGTGTGGTATCCGCAGACAATGATCGTGATGATGATCGTTCGGCAGTCGTCACGGTATTTGCACCAGGTGCGGGTGATATCGCCGGTGTGGCGTCCAGTGGATTTCTGGTGGATCTGGCGGTGGAGTTCGACGGTGATTTAGCCTCGACTGGCGCATCGACGGAATTTACCGGGCCCGGCGTACATAATAATGCACCACCGTTTCCCGGCACATTCAGCCTGGGTGCGAACAAAGATCACTTCCCCGGACTGGTTGTGTTGTTATCATCCACGCGTGTGGGTGCCGGTCCCGGACACAACGTGTCGAACCTGTTTAATCTCATTTCCGTGACCAATCGCACCCCCACCAGCACGGAAATCTGGGCGACCTGGATCGTTGGCGCCAAGAATGCCTTTGGTGTTGAAGGACAGATGACACCCTCGGAGTTGTTTGTTACTGTGGTGGAAGGGACCGCACCCGATGTGGTCGTCGATGTGAATGGCGATGGCAAATTCAACGCGAAGGACCTGAAACTGATGGGTTACAACGTGATCAGCAAAAGTCGCAAAGTGGATTTTGTCGTCAACGGTCTGTAATGCAATAACAATGAGAGGATAAAAAATTATGCAACGTAAAATCATAATGATGTCAGGAATTGCGCTGGTGGCGCTAATGGTTGGTAGCAATGTATGGTCGGCGAAACCAGCTGTGGCGCCTGCACCAAACGATATCGTCTTACCCGAGGGTTATAAAGACTGGCGCGTTATTTCCTCGTCGCATCGCACTGACAACAACACCATGCGTGTTGTTGTCGGCAATGATGCAGCGGTAGAAGCAGCGCGGCAGGGCAAAACCCAACCGTGGCCCGATGGTGCAATCCTCGGCAAGCTGGTGTGGAAGGCGGAGATCCATGCCAACTGGCCAACGGCTACCGTGCCGGGAAAATTTGTCCATGCAGAGTTTATGATCAAGGACAGTAAAAAATACGCGGCAACAGGCGGATGGGGTTTTGCGCGTTGGCTGGGTGATGAGCAAAAACCGTATGGCAAGGATGCGGGCTTCGTGCAGGAATGTTTTGCCTGTCACACCCCGGTGAAGAGTAATGATTATGTGTTTACCCATCCCGCTCATTTACCGTAAAGCCTGACAGCAAGAGTAGGCTATGGAAGATGTTGCTGAGCAGTTGCACGCGCAGATACCACGGTTGCGTCGTTATGCGCGGGCACTGACCGGCAATGCAGTGCGGGCGGATGATTTGGTGCAGGACTGTCTGGAACGCGCGTTGAGTCGGCGTGATCAATGGCGTCCAGACAGTGACCTGCGTGCCTGGTTGTTTACCATCATGCACAATCTGCATATCAATGCGGTACGACGGGAGCGTAATGGCCCGCAGTTCACTGAGTTGTTGGATGAAGACAATTACGTTGCTGCATATGCGGTGGATGGACAATTGCAGTTGCGCGATCTTGAGACGGCGTTGTTAAGGCTTGCCGAGGAGCAACGTACAGTATTGTTGTTAGTGGCAATCGAAGAATTGAGTTATGCGCAGGTGAGCGCGGTGTTGGATATACCCGTGGGCACAGTGATGTCACGGTTGCACCGCGCACGCGAACGCTTGCGTGGCTTAATGGCCGGTAACAAAGGCCAAAAATTACGGGTTATTTCATGACAAACGAAGCAGTGAATGACGCAGAATTGCATGCCTACGTCGATGGACAACTCGATACTGCACGGCGTCGTGCCGTTGAGGCGTATCTGGCTACCCATCCGGATGAGGCAGAGCGCGTAGCACAGTATCAGCAACTCAATAGCGCCTTGCGTAAATTATATGAGCCGGTGCTGAATGAACCACTGCCAACGCGTTTTCGCAACAAAACAACGAGAAAGACCTACCGGCTGGCTTGGGCCGCATCGGTGATAGTGAGTTTGTTCGCAGGCGGGATAATGGGTTGGCAGATGCATATCGTCACCACACCACGATCTGCGGTGCCCATGGCACTGATCCAACAAGCGGCCTTTGCGCACGCGGTATATACACCGGAAGTGCGTCATCCGGTGGAAGTCACCGCCGCAGAAGAAGCGCATCTGGTGGCGTGGTTATCCAAGCGCATGAACACATCAATACGTGCACCGCAGTTGCAAAAGGCAGGTTTTGAATTGGTGGGCGGTCGCTTGTTGCCTGCCGATGGCAGGATGGCCGCGCAGTTTATGTATCAAAATTCGAATGGTGTGCGGCTGACATTGTACGTCCGTCGCGATGCCATGAATAGTACGACCGCATTTCGTTATATCCAACAGGACAAGCTCAATATGTTTTACTGGGTCGATGGCTCGTTTGGTTATGCCTTAAGCGGCGAGATTGACAAGGCTAAGCTGTCGCAAATTGCGATGCTGGTCCATGAGCAGTTGGAGCGCTGAGACAGGCGCGATCTATAATGCGTGTATCTAAATAACGGTTCCGAATTTCTGTCCACTTTTTTATAACAATTCACGCTTCTTAATGAATCTCAGGGCGCGGTCCCCCCCTTTGAAAAAGGGGGGCTAGGGGGGATTTGCAGTGCGCCGCGGATGAAAAAATTCCCTTTTATCCCCCTTTTTCTAAGGGGGAAGTGTCATGGTCAACAGATTCGTCGCTATCGCTGTTCAGCGAATTGGTCACAGGTAAGTTTGTATTTCTATTTCATCAAGCCCGGCCTGCCACGCCCACGAGATGAAGTCTTATTGAATAAGGTGAACATGAATTTAGAACGGTAATTTAGGAAATACAGAGTTCTGTTTCGTTAAAAATACCGGGCAAGCAGCAACTCGACATAATCGTCGCGGCGCAGACTATAGAGGGGATCGGTGGTTGGGACATCGGCGAAGGCGCGTGCCTGAATCGTCAATTTCCAATTGGAGCCGAGCCGTCGACTGGCCTCAAGATTAAAGACACGCGCATCCGTGTGTCGATCCTGAATCATTGTAAAAAGCAGATCACTGCTTTGTACATCATTGAGTGCCAGGCGAATGCCGAGTGTGACATCATCTTGAAAGGGCGACAACGCCGCTGCGCCACGGTCATCATACAGATATTCGAAGATCACGCCCAAGTCCGCTGAAGAACCCAATACCGCCGAGTAAGTATATTCAAAACCTGCCGTAGTTGCTGTGTATGCGGTTGCCTGGCCTGAGCGATGGATGGCTTCGAGTTTCCACAACCAGGAACCCACCGGCGCGGTAAATTCCAGTCCGGTTTGATGGATCAGATCGTAGTGGGGAACTAAAACCGCTGCACCGCTGCTGTTGGTCCCCGGCAGAAAACGCGGATCGCGGCTGGTACCAACAAAGTGTGAGAGTGCCAGATCAACGTCAGCAAAGGCCTTAGACCAACGCGCGGCGTAATCCACATGATCACGGCCTTGAGCGGACTGGTATACCGCCTGATCAGTCGCAACCGGTGGTTCAGTACGTAAACGATTTTCTCGGCCTAAAAAGGTACGCTCACGGAAATACGGCAACACAAACAGATCCAGCGTGCCCCAGGGCTTGAGCAGGGCGAAGTTCACCATCGGCTGACCCAGTTTACTTTTGGCGTCAAAATTTTCGACCAGATCGGTTTGATTGATGATGTCCACCAGATGCTGGGACTCGGTCACTCCCCAAAATACCTTGCGAATACCGATGCGCCATTCGTAGTCATCGTGTACGTTTACCCACGCCAGTTCGCGTATGTCGGCATGGCTGCGCTGCGCGTCATACTGATCTATACGCGCGAAGGGGATAAAGGTGAAGGTATCTTTGGAATTATCGGGCCGGTAACGGTATTCCGGTTGTAACACCACCGAATAATAATTCTGATGTTGTTCAGTGAATAACGGGGCATGGGCAAACCGCCGATATTCCAGCGCCGCAAAGCCGGACCATTCGTTGGCGGATACGGTGTTTGTTGCACAACACAAAGCACCGGCCAATCCAGCGAAGATAAAGACGTGACGCATGGTTACCGTGCGCGTTTCAAGCTTGCCTCAGTGAAGTCACTGTCTTTCAGGCCATGCTTGAATTTATATTGGGTCCACTTCAGCAGCGTGGTTTTTTCGGTTTGTTGATTGACCATCAGCATCTGACCCGCTCGCCAATATTTTTGCAAGTATTTTTCATAGCCATCCAGCGTCAGGGTTTTGAGCAAACTGTCTTTGCGATCATAAAAATCAATTTTCGCCACACGATACTCAGCCTTATCAATCCACACCACCTGGCGTTTATACCCGGAGTGTGGGCTCACCGGATAACGTTCCATAACAAAACAGGGTCGGCTGTTATAGTCTTCCTCACGCAGGTATTTATAGGTGTATTTTTCCACCTCCTGCGAGCCGATATCCTCAAAGGCAAATTCACTGCCCATAAACGACCCGGATTTATTTCCCGAGGCAATGCGCTTGACCCGGCTCAAGGCCGGCAGAAACATCCACTGATCGTCGTCGTCCTTCTTATGAGAGAACGTCAGCATGGTGGTGCCTTTGACATCGGCCGGTT
>JAYSTO010000076.1:0-6913 GCA_043719675.1 Gammaproteobacteria bacterium
ATTCAGGTTAAACCTTCGTATGGTTTGACGGATGTTGAGATTGAACACATGCTGCGTGACTCAATGACGCATGCTGCTGACGATGTGTCTGTACGTACCTTGCGTGAGCAGCAAGTCGACGCGGATCGGGTGATTGAAGCGGTGAAAGCCGCAGTATTGGCGGATGGTAACCTGTTATCGGCTGCGGAACGTCAGCAGATTGCGGCGGCACTGGATCACTTATCGGCTGTGCGTAACGGTAATGATCACCGTGTGATTAAAATCGCCATCGAACAACTTGATACGGTCACCAGAGAGTTTGCGGCGCGGCGGATGGACCGCAGTGTTAAGCAGGCGCTGTCGGGCCATAATGTGAATGAATTTCAATAATTAAAGGCAGTGGCATGACCAAAATTATATTTTTGCCGCACCCGGAAATTTGCCCAAAAGGAGCGGTGATTGATGTGCAACCAGGGATCAGTGTTTGTGATGCGGCATTGCAAAATGGCATTGATATTGAACATGCCTGTGAGAAATCCTGTGCCTGCACAACTTGCCATGTATATATCCGCGAGGGTGCCGAATCACTCAACGTAGCAACCGATGACGAAGAGGACTTATTGGATAAGGCCTGGGGCTTAGATCCTGATTCCCGTTTGAGCTGTCAGGCGCTTGTAGGTAAGCAGGACCTGGTGGTGGAGATACCGAAATACACCATCAACATGGTTTCCGAACACCAGAAATAGGCGGATAAAACAATGGGTTTGAAGTGGACTGATACGTTGGATATTGCCATTGCCTTGGATGAGGCACATGCCGAGGTCGATCCGCAATATGTCCGTTTTACTGATTTGCACGGCTGGGTGTGTGATTTAGGCGAGTTTGATGATGATCCGAACCGTTCCAGTGAGAAAATACTGGAAGCCATTCAAATGGCTTGGATTGACGAAAGAAGTTAACGGATTCAATTGCTTATACCCCAATTGAGGGGCTACAATTCACCCGCTTTTGTGAAGTAGACCCGCGCCTGGCGCGGGTTTATTTATGGTATAAAGTAAAGTCTTGAGGGAGTTTTCTAATGGCAATTGAACGTACTATTTCGATCATCAAACCCGACGCCGTGGCAAAAAACGTCATTGGGCAGATTTATGCCCGCTTTGAGCAAGCTGGCTTGCGTATTGTTGCAGCAAAGATGATGCATTTGAGCAAAGAAAAGGCAGGCCAGTTTTACGCTGTGCATAAAGAGAGGCCATTTTTTGGCGAGTTAGTGCAATACATGACTTCTGGACCCATCATGGTTCAGGTGTTGGAAGGTGAGAATGCCATCACTAAGAACCGTGATGTCATGGGTGCCACCAATCCTAAGAATGCTGCAGCGGGTACCATTCGTGCGGACTTTGCTACCGACATCACCGAAAATGCCGTGCATGGTTCGGATGGTCCGGATACCGCAAAGGGCGAAATAGCCTTTTTCTTTAGTGATAAAGAACTTTGTCCTCGAACCCGTTAACGGTTAAGGTGAACGGTGAGCGCAAACGCGAAAGTTAATCTGCTGGATTTTGATCGGGCCGGCTTGCAGGCATTTTTCACCGAGCTGGGTGAAAAACCGTTTCGTGCTGCGCAAATTCTAAAGTGGGTTTATCAAGGTGGCGTTGATAACTTCGACGTCATGACCAATCTGAGTAAATCCTTGCGCGATAAACTCAACGAGTGCGCAGAGATACGTTCACCTCAGATTGCCGATGAACAACGCTCCCATGATGGTACGATAAAATTGTCGTTACGTCTGGACAGCGGCAATTGCATTGAAACCGTATTTATTCCCGAGGCTGATCGCGCCACCTTGTGTGTTTCTTCACAAGTCGGTTGTGCATTGGAATGTAGTTTCTGTTCAACGGCACAACAAGGATTTAATCGAAATCTGACCGTGGGCGAAATCATCGGCCAATTGTGGGTGGTGAATCGGTTATTGGGTGTTACTCCGCGCGCCGCAGAACGTGTTATCAGTAATGTCGTGTTTATGGGTATGGGTGAGCCGTTGTTGAACTTTGACAATGTCGTTAAGGCTATGTCATTGATGATGGATGATGATGTGTATGGGTTGTCAAAGAGGCGTATTACCTTGAGTACGTCGGGTGTGGTACCGGCATTGGATCGTTTGGCAGAGGTCAGTGATGTAAGTTTGGCGGTGTCGTTACATGCCCCTACTGATGACTTGCGAAGTCAACTTGTGCCATTGAATCGGAAATATCCCATTGCTGAATTGCTTGCTGCCTGTTGCCGCTATGTCGAGAGCGGGCAACGACGTCATGTGACATTTGAATATGTGATGCTGGACGGTGTGAACGATAGTCTTGAGCATGCACGCGCATTAGCAAAAATTTTGCGAAATGTACCGGCCAAAATAAATTTGATTCCATTTAACCCGTTTCCTAATACCCAATACCGCTGCTCCAGCCTGGAACAGATCAATGCATTTCGCGACGTCCTTATGCAGGCGGGGTTAATGACAGTCACGCGTAAAACGCGCGGCGACGATATTGATGCGGCATGCGGGCAATTAGCAGGAAAAGTGATGGATCGTACTAAGCGAACATCGCGCCGCGTTTCGCTGGATGGAGTGAGATAATGAAATACCTGGCATTACTATTTATATTTTCCACCACCATGTTCGGCTGTACTACTGAACGCAGTATTGAGCCGGCTGATGCGGAGCGTGCAGCGGAACTAAATGCGCAACTCGGCCTGGGTTACATGCAACAGGGTCGGTATGAAGTGGCCATGCAAAAATTGGAAAAGGCATTAAAATATAACTCTAAAAATACAAAGGCGCACCAGGTTAAGGCTGAGTTACATCGGCGTATTAAAGAATTCGATAAGGCGAAAGCGCATTACGAAGTTGCGCTGGAACTATCACCGACTAATGCGGCATTGCACAATAACTATGGTGTGTTTCTTTGTGATATCAAAGATTATGATGGCGCACAAATCCAGTTCAATATTGCAGTTGATGATTCATTGTACTCGGAAAAAGATCAAGTGTATGAAAATATTGGTTTATGTGAATTAAGCCGGGGTACATTGCAGAAAGCAGAGAATGCCCTACGCAAGGCGTTGCAACTGAATCCAAAATTAGCCAAAAGCCTGTTGAATATGGCGCAATTGAGTTTCGATAAAAAAGATACACAAGCGGCCTACGCCTATTTCGGACGTTTCCTTGCGGTGTCGCAGCATACGGCTGCGAGTTTATGGCTAGGCTACTTATTAGAACAAGAGCGCAACAACCAAGAATCGGCGACGAGTTATGCCATGACTCTAAAAGGGAAATTTCCTGATTCCAAGGAAGCGGAATTGATGCGCAAACTTGAATCGAAAAAAGGAAAATGATTCGTGAGTGTTGAGCAGGATAAGACAGAAAAAGCGCCGTCATACGACAACCCAAAGCGGATATTACCAGGGCGGCGATTGCGTGCTGCTCGCGAAGCTACACACGTGACAGTTACAGAGATTGCCAACCACCTACGACTGGATCCGAAGTTAATTAACGCGCTAGAAGAAGACAAGTATGACGATCTTCCCGGCGATGCTTATGTGTGTGGATATTTGCGTTCTTATGCGCGCATACTCAAATTGCCGGAAAATGAAATTGTACTTGCCTTTACCCAAGGCCAGGATATTGAGGCCGCGCTCATTCCTGAAAATATAAATATTTTACCAGTACGTCAAGTTCAGAAACGACTACTACAACTTGGCATTGTCCTGATTTTGATGTTACTGATTACAGCGGGTTTTCTGTGGATTGCTGAACAGCTGCATATTTTTGATTTTAATAGGACTGCAACAACGCCTTCCTCGGATGCCGTACCCACTGGTGTGCAGCCGCAACCCACTATTGGCAATACTATGCCAAGTGCGTCAGGCACGGACACAGGCCCGGTCGAAACTACCACTTCCCCGAAAATTCAAACAACGCCAGATACTGCACCTGAATTCAAATCACCCGGTGCTGAGGCTGTGCCAGATCCGAAGTTAGAAAAAGACCATACGGTTATATTACGGCTTAAATACCAGGCGGATTCCTGGACTGATGTACAGGATGCCAATGGCAATCAAATCGTGTATCGATTGGTGACAAAAGATTCTGTACTAACGTTGCGTGGAGAGCCGCCATTGCGCGTAGTATTAGGTTATGCAAAAGGGGTCAAGGTTAGTTATCAGGGCAAGCCGTTTGATTTCAGCAATTATGTGAAAGATGACGTGGCCATGTTTACCATCGGTAGTTCCGCAGAAGAAAAAATTTAGCGTTTAATAGTTTACCTGTCAGTTAGGATTTACCCGTGAGCAAAACTATCCAAGCAATACGAGGAATGAATGACATTCTGCCAACGCAGACGCCTTATTGGCGTTGGCTGGAGGATCATTTTCGAGGCTTAATGCGTGGTTATGGCTATCACGAGATTCGCTTGCCGATCGTTGAGATGACAGAATTGTTCAAGCGTTCAATCGGCGAAGTTACCGATATCGTCGAGAAGGAAATGTATACCTTCCTGGATCGTAATAATGACAGTTTGACATTACGTCCTGAAGGCACTGCCGGTTGTGTCAGAGCGGCGATTGAAAATGGTTTACTTTACAACCAGACACAGAAATTATGGTATGCCGGTGCAATGTTTCGCCATGAGCGTCCGCAAAAGGGACGTTATCGCCAGTTTCACCAGCTTGGGGTGGAGGTGTTCGGTTTGCACGGCCCCGATGTGGATGTTGAATTGATCTTGTTGACGGCGCGCTTGTGGAGGCGCCTTGGTTTGGCTAGCGATGTGCGTCTGGAAATAAATACATTAGGAGCAGGCGAAGCACGCGCTGCATATCGACAGGAGTTGGTTGCTTATCTGGCGGCGAATGAACAACGCTTGGACGAAGACAGCCAGCGACGCATGCACAGCAACCCCTTGCGTGTCCTGGATAGCAAAAATCCGGATATACAGGATGTGATCAATGCGGCACCCAAGTTAATGGATTGGATAGATGCTGAGTCAAAACAACACTTTACGCAGTTGTGCGATCAATTACAGCGAAATAAGGTACCATATACGGTAAATCCGCGTTTGGTGCGTGGCCTGGATTATTACAATCAAACCGTGTTTGAATGGGTCACGGATAAACTGGGCGCACAAGGGACAGTTTGTGCGGGTGGCCGTTATGACGGACTGGTTGCTCAATTAGGTGGCAGCGATGTACCGGCAGTGGGTTTTGCGCTGGGCATGGAACGCGTGGTAGCCATGTTGGAAGGCAAGCCAGTTACCGACGTTGCCGCGTTAAACCATGGTTATCTGATTATGGTTGGAGAACAAGCAGAGCAGCAAGGAATAATGCTTGCTGAAATGTTACGTGATGCACTGCCATGGCTGACACTGCAAAATAACTTGGGTGGTGGTGGTTTCAAAAATCAGATGAAGCGTGCGGACAAAAGCGGCGCAAAGTTGGCGTTTATTATCGGTGACGATGAATGTCAGCAGGATGCAGTATCTATCAAATTTTTACGAGAGGATCAGGCGCAACAAAAAATCAGCCGATCTGAATTAGTAAACTGGTTGCAGGAAAATTTTAAATAAATCAGCTGGAGCGTGAGTCATGACCGATATTCATTTAGCAGAAGATGAGCAGGTAGAAGCATTAAAAAACTGGTGGAAAGAAAATGGCAAGGCTGTCTTTGTCGGGGCTGCCATTGGTGTTGCTATTGTGGTGAGCGTGATCTATTGGCGCGATTATAAACATGAGCGTGCAGAAACCGCCTCGCTGACCTATAGTGAATTTGCAGAGGCCGTGCAAAACAATAAAGATGAGGTAATCAAAAACACCTTGCAAAAATTGCAGAGCGATTTTCAAGCAACACCTTATGCAGCATTGGCAGCATTGGCAGTGGCAAAGCGCAATATCGATGCGGGGAACTATGCGGATGCCGAAACGAATCTAGGCTGGGCCGTAAAAAATGCTACGCACGATTCGATTGGTCATCTATCGCGAATTCGCCTGGCACGAGTGCTAATCCAGCAAAACAGAGTAGACGAAGCTTTGGCGTTAATTGAACCAATGCACGAACCCGCGTTCGAGGTGGAATACGCAGAATTACGCGGCGATGCGTATAAAATCCAGGGTAAAAAAGATAAAGCGCGCGAGGCCTACACACAGGCTTTGAATGATGCAGGCGTACAAGGACAACGCCGACAGTTTCTGGAAATGAAACGCGATGACCTGCTAACCTCTGGTGCGACGACCAGCAGCACAGAAACCGCGCCTGTGGCTGCCACGGAAAAGAAATAGTATTTATGTTACGTATTTGCGTTTTTGTTTTTTTACTGGCTAATCTGTTGGCATGTTCTTCTTCGCCCTCGCCCATATTGCCGCCTGCAGAGCTCACGCCATTGGAGAATGCTTTTCCCATCCGGCGCGCATGGTCGGGTAAGCTGGGTGATGGTGCAGGTGATTTTTATTTGCGCTTAACCCCGGTGGTGCGTCAAGGTGTTGCCTATGTGGCTGATTATCGTGGACGTGTTGTTGCGTTTGATATCGAAACTGGCGATATTAAATGGCAGCGTGAAATGGCAATGCCGATTGGCAGTTCACCGGGCATGACGGAATCCGCGTTGCTGCTGGGCAGTAGCCATGGCGATGTTGCCGCGCTGGATATAATGACCGGTAATGAGCGGTGGCGGACGCTTGTTTCCAGTGAGATATTGGCGTCGCCACAATCTACCAAAGGCATTGTGGTGGTACGTTGTGTGGATGGCAATGTGTACGGCTTAAGCGAAAAAACCGGCGAGCGAATCTGGCTTGCTGAACAGCGTACCCCGGCGTTAACGCTACGCGGTACGAGCAGCCCAGTGATCACCGGCGATATGGTCTTGGTGGGTTACGATAGTGGTAAACTTATTGC
>JAYSTO010000077.1:0-20857 GCA_043719675.1 Gammaproteobacteria bacterium
CACCGCACGCCGTACTCGTTTGCGATACTCGAGCTGTGCCAGCAGCTCTTTTTGTTCTTCTTCATTGTGACTTTGTAACAATGCCGCGTCGTAACCCGCATCACGTACTGCTTTGATCAACAAGGCCGGTGTAACTTGTGTGGTCACCGCCGCGGTATGATCACCAAAATTAACCGTTGCCTGACTGACACCCGGGACCTGGCTCAGTGCTTTTTCAACCGCCTGCACACACCCGGCGCAGGTCATACCGGAGATGGATAATCGGTAAACTGTACTCATTACTACCTCGAATTGTTTCCCAATTGTCACAGATTAAAAATTACGTGTTTAAAACTTTGACCCTGCCAGATTTTGTGGTATTTAATGTACCATCCAGATAAAGCAGTGCGCCTGCGTGAATACTCTACTAATACTAAGCTTGTTTGCCAAGCCGCTTTTTTAAAGTTTAAATAATATTGTGTTGTCTTTGAGGTAAATTCAAAATGGGTATACATACCGTCCACGAGCTAGTGAAACAAAATATCCGGCTGGTCTCCTTGCCAGAAATTGTGATCCGGATTAATGACCTGATTAATGACCCTAACGCCTCTGCTGACGATATAGCGCAAGCCATCAGCCAAGACCCTGCACTCACCGTGCGTCTACTCAAGATTGTAAATAGTCCGCTCTATAATCTGCAAAAAACAATTGATTCGGTGGGCGCCGCCGTCAATATACTCGGTACCCGCCAGTTGCGTGATCTGATCATGGCGGCCGCCGTGATCAAACGTTTCCGCAACAAGGTTAACGCTATATTCGATATTGAAACTTTCTGGTGTCACAGTATCGCCACCAGTATTGCCGCGCGCACCATTGCAACTCATCTGAAATTGGCGAATACCGAACGTTTTTTTATTGCTGGCCTCTTGCACGACATCGGCAAAATGGTCATGTTCCTATTGCTACCAAACGAGTCAGTGCAATATCTCAAGGCCTACCAAAACAAGAAACCCCATTTGTGCGCCACCGAGCAACTGATTTTTGGCTTTACCCACGCGCAACTCGGTGCCGAATTACTCCGTGCCTGGCAATTTCCTGAAAGTTTGATTGAGTCAACTGCATTTCATCACCACCCCAGTGAGGCTAAACAATATCCGCAAGAAACCGCTATTGTGCATCTGGCCAATGCCATCGCCAATAACATCCAGGCACCTATATCGCCGGATGATGACACCCTGCTGGACGAGGCAGCGATTGAGTCACTCGGTTTGGATCAAGACACCATTGAGGCCTTTCATGAAACCGTTTACGCCCAGCTTGATGAGGTGCTTAAGGTTCTCTATTATGACATGGCGGCTTAAGTCACAACGGCACTCTTGTCGCCTTTCAGCAGCACGCGGCGCTTCCACAAGTAAAACACCGCCGGGATCACCCCCAACGTTAATACCGTTGAGCTGATCATGCCACCGACCATGGGAGCCGCAATGCGACGCATGACTTCGGAACCGGTACCACTGCCCCACATGATCGGCAACAGGCCGGCAATAATTGCCGCCACCGTCATCATCTTCGGTCGCACCCGCATCACCGCACCGTCGATCACCGCCTCACGCAAATGTTGCAATGAGAATGTTTTGCCAAACTGTTGCAAGGCATGTTGATACGATTGATTTAAATACACCAGCATTATCACGCCCGTCTCCACTGCCACACCTGCCAATGCGATGAAACCAACACCCACCGCCACCGACATGTTATAGCCAAGCAAATACAACAACCAATACCCACCGACCAAAGCCAACGGTAATGAACCCAAAATAATTAACACTTCGGTAATGTTGCGAAAATTCAGATACAACAACAATATAATCACGATCAAAGTGAATGGCACCACGATCTTCAGACGCGCCTTGACCCGTTGCATAAATTCATATTGGCCCGACCAGGTGATGGAATATCCCGCCGGACGTTGCAACTGGCTCTCTACCAATTTTTTTGCCTCTTCTATGTACGAACCCAGATCACGACCTTGTACATCGACAAACACCCAACCGTTCGGCCGCGCATTTTCGCTGCGGATCATATCGGGGCCATCTTCGAACTTGATCGCTGCCACATCCCCCAGCGCGACATGCTGGCCACTGGCGGTGACAAACGGTAAATTTTTTAACGACTCAATGGAATCACGCACTTCCTGCGGATAACGTAATTGAACCGGATAACGCTCCAGACCTTCAACACTTTCAGTGATATCCATGCCGCCCACACCCATCAAGACCACGTCTTGTATCTCGGCGATATTCAGTCCATAACGTGCCGCCTTACTGCGATCAATATCGATCTTCACATAACGACCGCCGTGCACGCGTTCTGAGTATACCGACGCCGTACCGGCCAGCGGCCGCAAGATATCCTCGATACTTTTCCCCACCGCTTCGATAACCGCTAAATCCGGCCCTGCAATTTTTACCCCCAGCGGCGTACGCACGCCGGTGGCCAACATGTCGATACGTGTTTTGATCGGCATCACAAACACATTACTGATCCCCGGATACTGCACCGCCGCCTTGAGTTCAGCGCGAATTTTTTCGGTGGTCATCCCCGGACGCCATTCTTCCTTTGGTTTAAGGACAATCGTGGTTTCGGTCATGGTCATCGGTGCCGGATCGGTTGCGGTCTCGGCGCGCCCAATTTTTCCGAACACCGTCTTCACCTCCGGGACCGATGCAAGCAATTTATCGGATTGCTGCAATATCTGTTGCGCCTTGCCAGTCGCCAAGGACGGCATCGTGTTGGGCATGTATAACAAATCCCCCTCATCCAGATCCGGCATAAACTCAGAACCAACGCGTAACACCGGCCAGGCCGTCAGTGCCAGCATGACTACCGATACACCAATGATCACGCTGGGTTTTTCAATGACATGATGGATCAATGGCTGATACATTTTGATCAACCAGCGATTCACCGGGTTCTGTGTTTCAGGTTTTATCTCACCGCGAATAAAATAGAACATCAACACCGGCACCAAGGTGATCGACAAACCCGCTGCCGCCGCCATCGCATAGGTCTTAGTGTAAGCCAGTGGCGCAAACAGTTTGCCTTCTTGAGCCTGCAAGGTAAACACCGGTAAGAAACTGAGGGTGATCACGATTAACGAGAAAAACAACGGCGGCCCGACTTCTTTGGTCGCCGCCAGCAAAATACGGATACGATTTTCATCTGTCAGTCGTTCTTTCTCGATATGTTTGTGCATGTTTTCGATCATCACGATCGCCGCATCGACCATTGCACCAATCGCAATTGCAATCCCGCCCAGCGACATGATGTTGGCATTGATATTCTGCTGATGCATGATAATAAACGCCACCAGAATACCCGCAGGCAGACTGATGATCGCCACCAGTGACGAGCGGAAATGAAACAGAAACACCATGCATACCAGTGCAACAATCAGAAACTCTTCCAGTAACTTGCCGTATAAATTACTCACGCCGCGTTCAATTAGCGCCGAACGATCATAGGTCTCAACAATCTCTACCCCCTTGGGCAAACTGCCTTTGAGTTCGGCCAATTTGGTTTTGACATTTTCAATCGTGGTCAGCGCATTATTGCCGTAACGCATGACCACAATCCCGCCCACCACTTCGCCCTCGCCGTTTAATTCAGCAATTCCCCGCCGCATCTGCGGACCCAACCGTATCTGCGCAATGTCTTTCAATAAAACGGGAACGCCTTTTTCATCGGCTGAGATCGATATCTGTTCCAGATCGCTGATGGATTGAATGTAACCCGTCGCCCGTACCATGTACTCGGCCTCGGCCATTTCAATTACCGAGCCACCGGCCTCCTGATTGGATTTCTGAATAGCATTACGTATCGTCTCCAGCGGTAAATTAAAGGCACGCAGGCGATAGGGATCAACAATGACTTGATATTGTTTCACCATGCCGCCCACGGTCGCCACCTCGGAGACACCATCGACCGTTTGCAATTCATATTTTAAAAACCAATCCTGCAAACTGCGTAATTGCGCCAGATCATGTTTGCCAGTGCGATCCACCAAGGCATATTCATACACCCAACCCACGCCGGTGGCGTCCGGCCCTAACACCGGGCGCGCCTCGGCGGGCAACCGTGTTGCAACCTGACTTAAATACTCCAACACCCGCGAGCGCGCCCAATACGGATCCGTACCATCGGCAAAGATCACATAAACAAAGGAATCGTTAAAATTGGAAAAGCCACGCACGGTGACCGCGCCGGGCACAGATAACATTGCCGTCGACAACGGATAGGTAACTTGATCCTCCACCACACGCGGCGCCTGACCGGGATAGGTCGTTTTAATGATGACCTGCACATCGGATAAATCCGGGATCGCATCCAACGGGATATTTTTTACCGAGAATATGCCCCACGCCGCAAAGATCACCGCTAACAGTAACACTAAGAAGCGGTTGCCCAGCGACCATTCAACTATTTTCATGATCATGTTCGCGCTTCCTTATGGTTGCAGTTTGCGAATAACGGCAATGACATATTCATCATTGACCTGCTGCAATTCAAACTCAACCTTATCATCCGGTTGCAGCTCCTTGAGAACCACCTGCGGTGCTACGGCAAAGTCCATGGTCATGGCTGGCCATTGCAAGGCAGTGATCGGTTCATGGGCAATGTTGACTTTGTTTTTATCGATAGCACGCAACACACCACGACCGGTAATTTTTTTCGCCACCGCATCTGTCGCCGGTTTTGACGTTTCCGTTTGCAGCCGTTGCAGGCTCGCCTTCAAACTGGCCTCCGAATCCAATAGGAATTGCCCCGAGGTCACTACTTCCTCACCTTCTCGCAAACCGGCAATGATCTCGATGTTGTCTTTTGTTTCCAATCCGACTTGTATCTCACGTGTGCTGAACTTGCCCTCACCCAAGGACATCAGTACTCGGGCAGTGTTACTGGTGCGGATCACCGCCTCACGCGGCACCAGTAATGCCGATTGCTTTTCTTCCACATGCAAAGACACGCGGGCAAACATATCGGGCTTGAGAATCTCATCGGGATTGGCAAACCGTAACCGTACCCGCAACGTACGTGTTTTTGGATTCAAGCGTGGATAGACGTATTCAACCTCGCCCATTAATTTTTCATTCGGTAAATAATCCAGATATACCTGTGCCTGCTGTCCTGGCTTCACCCATGCGGACTGCCGTTCCAGCACATCCGCTAAAATCCACACCTCATCCAGATTAGCGATGATCATCACATCGGTATTGGGCATGACGTACATGCCATGCCGGACATTGAGTTTTTCGACGATACCATCTTGTGTCGCATAGACCTGAAACAATTGTTCTGATTTCCGGGTCCGGCCTATTCGCTGGATCTGTTTTTCCGACAGTCCCATTGCCATTAATCGTTCGCGTGATACCGGCACCAGGCGTGGATTGCCGACCTGCATGGCTTGAATATATTCGAGTTGTGCATTGACGAGCTCAGGTGAATACACCTCAAACAACAATTGCCCTTGTTTAACCCGTTCACCCTCCGAACTGACATATAACCGTTCGATCCAACCTTGGCCGCGTAAATGCACGTGATGCACACGCTTCTCATTAACCTCGACCGTACCCGCCGTATCAATGTCGCGCACCAGCCGACCCCTCACGACCTTGCTGGAACGCACGCCCATGTTCTGCACGACTTGTGGTGCAATACGAATGGTTGCGCCATCCGACTGATTGCTATCGCCATATACCGCGACGTAATCCATGCCCATTTCATCTTTCTTGGGTTTATCGGAGGTGATTTCCGGTTTGTGTGGATGTTGGTAGTACAGTAGCTTGCGTTCACCACTCCCGGTTGACGACGCAGGCGCGTCTTGTTGTTTGGCCACCAACTGCATGCCACAGATGGGACAGTTGCCCGGGGCATCGCGCACGATCTGTGAGTGCATGGGACAAACATATTTGGGATCCAAATGTTTCGCTGCGTGCTCGACCGCTGTTTCCGTTGCGGAACTACCCGGAGTTTGTTCCGGCGTGGATTTATCGCCACAGCCCGCCAAACCCAGTGTCAGCAACGCCACCATTAACAGTGATCCAATATTCATGGTCTTCATAGACAACCCCTTTGAAACAACGATAAACAATGCCGCCAACTATTCTGCACAACGCCATCGCCATGCACAACAGCAGACAAAGATGGGCGCATTACAGGCCCGGGAAGGGACTTAACGTGGGGGGTGAAGTTCAACAACGCCTGCTACCCCATGCAGAAACTGGTTGGGATGAGGCGATAAAGATTGGATCGGATAAAAGGTTACGGATGATAAGCCAGCGGTAGTAATCGCTACCGTGCCAGTAGCGGGACTCGCTGCACAGTGGGAAATACACGCGGCGGCGCCGTCGTCACAACAATCCTGCTGGCAGCTAGCCTGACCGGCGTCCTGTTGCAGGTGCAGGCAGTGCATGTCGGTGGTATCAACAGCCGCCGCCGCCGTGGTCAGCGCCAGCACCGGGGATGACAAGGCCATGCATACCGCCAGCAACGTCGCCATTTTACCGAAATATATTTTAAACTGTAGTCGCATAGGCCCAGTATATCGTAGTCATGGACAATAAGAACCTGATCTGGCGCAAGTCCTTACCGGATTAATCGCGCCATACCCGCCAATACCAATATATAGTATAGTCTCTCGCTTTGCATTTTCACTGAAGATCATCTATGTTGTATTGCATCGCCTGTATTACAACTAATAACCCCGTACAGGAACATTATGCTAAACACTGTTAAGTTAATAGCCGCCTTATCAACTGTTGTATTACTCAGCGGTTGTTCTACCCTGAATAAAGACGAATGCCGTAATGCCAACTGGAAAATGATCGGCTATGAAGATGGTTCACGCGGCCAGGGTTCTGAGCGGATCGGCGCACATCGTCAGTCGTGCGCACAGCACAACATCACCCCGGACTTACAAGCCTATCAAAACGGCCATGCGGAAGGGATGCGTCAATTCTGCCAACCGCGTAATGGCTACCAACAAGGGCAAAATGGCTATCGCTATACTAGCGGCTGTCCTCACGATCTGGAGTCCGCCTTTGTGCAGGGACACAAATCTGGTGCGGAAATATACACGGTGAAAAACAAGATCAATTCCGCCCGCACACAACAAAATAACGCCCTCAAAAATATAAAACAAGCTGAGAATGATATTGCCGGTAAGGAAAAACTGATCGTGTTGGGCAATACCACGTCCACTCAGCGACTGGTACTGTTACAAGAGATTAAACAACTTAGCCAAACCAAGGGCGACCTGGAAGATGAGATTCATGGCTTAGACATCACACTGCGTGACCTGAATCAATCCCTGGATTATTTGCTTGCACATAGCCCCTATCGGTAGTTACCCGTATATTTAAAAACATACCGCAGAACCCCTCAAGCCATAGTTCGTACGTTTTTTTATTAAATAAATATTTACCCCTCCTCTACAGAGGGCATAAGTAATATAATGCCAAGCTTGTCATTACTCTCACCGCTCAAAACAATATGGAGTCCGGTCGCTTAGATGAAGTTAACAATAAAGAAATTTTTTCCCTTCCTGATCTGGTGGCCATTGGTAAATCGCCGCAGTTTACGCGCAGATTTAATCGCAGGACTAACCGGCGCGGTAATCGTACTGCCGCAAGGCATCGCCTTTGCGACCATTGCCGGGTTGCCGCCAGTTTACGGTTTATACACCGCCATGGTGACACCCATCATCGCCGCACTATTTGGCTCATCACGGCATTTGATTTCCGGGCCAACCACCGCGATCTCCATTGTTGTGCTCTCCTCCCTCAGTGGCTTGGCCGAACCCGGTAGCAAAGAATTTATTTCCCTGGCCCTGACGTTAACATTCCTCGCCGGTATTTACCAACTGGCCTTTGGTCTGGCACGCCTGGGTAACCTGGTAAATTTTGTTTCACACACTGTCGTGATCGGCTTTACCGCTGGTGCGGCGATCCTGATCATCACCAGTCAATCCAAGTATGTCCTTGGCATCAATCTACCAGCGAGTGAATCGTTTGCTTATACCTGGTTTGAGCTTGCAAAGAACCTGACACATACGAATCTGTATGTACTCGCCGTCGCCTTGCTGACACTGATTGTTGCCGTTGTAGCCAAAAAATATTTTTCTCGTTCGCCAAACCTGCTGTTTGGTATGGTTGCTGGCAGTGTACTTGCCTGGTTATTGGGTGGTGAACAACATGGCTTAAAGATGATCAGCGATGTGCCGGGGCAATTACCGGCTTTTTCCTTGCCCAACTTATCCCCAGCCAATATCCGTGCACTGGCGCCGCAGGCCTTCGCGATTGCTTTATTAGGACTGATTGAGGCCGTCTCGATTTCACGTGCCATTGCTTCCAAATCGATGCAGCGTATTGATGGTAATCAGGAATTTATTGGTCAGGGCTTATCAAACATAATCGGTAGTTTTTTTTCCAGTTATGCGGGTTCTGGCTCATTTACCCGTTCCGGCATTAACTATACCGCCGGTGCGATAACACCGCTTTCTGCGATTTTCGCCGCGCTGAGTCTGATGATTATCGTATTATTGGTCGCGCCACTTATGTCACATTTGCCGCTGGCGGCAATGGGTGGGGTGATTTTATTGGTGGCCTATAACCTGATTGATCTTCACCACATTAAGAAAATTTTTATGGTCAGTCGTACTGAAACCGCGATCTTACTGGTGACATTCTTTGCGACTTTGTTTCTTGAACTCGAATTTGCCATTTATCTGGGTGTGTTATTATCATTGTTATTATTTCTAAACCGCACTTCAACACCGGACATGGTGATCCTCGCCCCAGACCCTTATTCACCCAATAAGATGCTGACGAATGTTGAACGTAAAGCCTTGCTACAGTGTCCACAACTCAAAATTATCCGGATTGACATGTCCATCTATTTTGGTTCCGTCAATCATATCCAGAAAACACTGCACGACATTACCGATAAGGAAGGCATCCGGCATATTCTGATTGTCGCCACCAGCATTAACTTTGTTGACTTGGCCGGTGCTGAAATGCTTGCGCAGGAGGCCAAACGGCTCAGGCAGATGGACGGCGGCCTGTATTTCTGCAGCAATAAAAAGAAAGTCTGTAGTTTTCTCGACAAAGGTGGTTTTATTGACGACATTGGCAAGGACAATTTTTTCGGTAATAAAGCCGAAGCGATTGGCACTATCTATAAACGGCTCGACCGCTCTATATGCATCCAGTGTAAAAACAGAATATTCGATGAATGCAAGCAGGACCCTGTATTACAACCAGCCGGGACAACCTGAGTTGTTTTGCAAGGCAATAGCCTGATACCAAACAGAACAAGTAACCTCAAATACTATGCCGTGGAGGAATTGCATACCAGCGGCATTTTGGGTTATTGTTCAACCCTTGATCCGAATACGGGCAACTGTAGCAAGCGTATCTTTGGCAGCAACCACGACACGACCATTGATCCTTTACAACACTTGCTGGATAAATCACAGCAGTTATTTGTCAGGCTAACTAAATAAGGTATAGAACAGCATGGAACCCGTTGGTAAAAAAACATCCGAGGTTCATCGTAACTTCTCTTTAACGATGCTTGCTCAATTTATTTTCTGGAGCCGTTGGTTACAGGCGCCGCTTTATCTGGGCTTGATCATCGCCCAGGCTGTCTACGTGTATCATTTCATGCATGAACTTGTCCTCCTCGTGCAAAAGACCACCACTATCACTGAAAACGAGATCATGCTGGTGGTGCTCGGTCTGATTGACGTCGTGATGATTGCGAATCTGTTGATCATGGTCATCATCGGTGGTTATGAGACCTTTGTTTCACGCCTGCGTTTGAAAGAGCATCCGGATACACCGCAATGGCTGGCACACGTCAACGCTACTACCATGAAGATCAAGCTATCGATGGCACTGATTGGCATCTCATCCATCCACCTGCTCAAGACATTTATTAATGCAGAACATATGACCACACATACCATCCAGTGGCAGGTGACCATTCACATGACCTTCCTGCTTTCTGCCGTCGCCATGGCCTATACAGATCGCATTATGACCCGATCATTAATTGAAGCCCACGGTAATGCCAACGACTTATAAACCTGGATTAAGAGCACCCAAACCCTTGACCTCGGCAAAGTCGATACTGATTCGGTCACCCGCGATCGGACGAAACAATTGGTTGGCAAATGCGACATGGTCAGGGTGATCACGGTAACTCTCGATGACCTTCTCGTGGACAAACTCCACCAACCAGCAGAAACGAAACTTGGGACTTTGCTGGATTGCCCAGCCGGTAAATACACGCCGCACGCCGGGAATTCGGCTCAGTATGTCACGGCCACGCGCCATCATGGTCTCGACCTGAGCGTCGTCGGTGCTTTCGACGTTATAAATAATCAAGTGCTCAACCGGATGCCAGCCTCGACACTGCACCAGTACCTCAGCGGCGCGACCAGCTGAACCCCACGTCACCATACAGCGTTCCACCTCAACACGGATCGTCTCACGCACACCCTTAACCAACCCGCTGTAACCACCGTTGCTAGCGGCCTTGGTGTTTGCCCGGATACGGGTGCCCGCCGCCTCAGCAAGTCCCGTGTAAAAATTGATGCGGGCGACACCATGAGCAATGAGTTGGTGGCACTGCTCATCGGAAAGTCCGGGACCATCCTGGATCACCAGCGGAATCTTAACCGCCTCGTTTATACACTTGAGCCGTTCGATGTCGAGCTTGGTGCATCCACGCACGCGACCATGTACAGTCCCAATCGAAACAGCCAGACAATCCACGCCGGTACGCGCAACAAAGGCCTTCGTCTCTTCAATCGAGGTAACACTCGATTCGCCAGAGTGACTCGTTGGGTTTTCTGTCTCAATACCCGCGTCATAACCAAGCTTTCCCTCGACGGTCACACCGCAACTGAGCGCCGTCTCAACGACCTGCCGTGTTAATGTGACGTTGTTCGGAAAAGAGCCATGTGACGTATCGACCATAACACTGTTACAACCCAGGTTAATGGCGCACACCGCTGAGTCAAGCGAACTGCCGTGGTCTAAATGTAACGCTACCGGCACCGTGGCATGTCGTGCTGCTTTTTCGGCAGCCGCCATGATGAATTCAAAATTGTAATGCTCGAAGTGGAATTCAACGAAATTTAAAATAACCGGGGCGCGACAATTTTCGGCTGCTTGAATAATTGCTTCGAGAAAATCGAGACTCACCACTTCGAAACCACCCACAGCATAGCCATTGCGGTAAGCATGTTTCAGCATGTCACGCATATCGACCAGTGGCATACAAGTTTCCCGTCGTTGATTTTTTCATCTGGCGCTAGCCAACGCTTTTTATCGCAAGCGGTTTAACAGCGCACTTCAGCGAAAGTCCTCACCCTCGTCCTCATCGGGATGGCCTGCGGCGAGGTCACTATCATGTTTCGAAATCGCCTGCCCGAGGTGGGTAAGCCTGTCATGTAACATCGTAATCGCAGGCTCGTTAGTCTGGGCATAGACCTGCTGCAAATTGTCTTGCAGTGCAGCGAGACGATCAAGCCACTGACCTTCCGCATCAATAGGCCCATTTGCCCAGTGGACCATGTCGGCGAGATTCTCGGCATTCACGGCTAATTCTTCATATTGCTGCCCGGTGCCACCGTTTTGTGCCAGTGTGTTGATCGCCCTCAGCAGTTCTGTAAGATTCATCGTCGGTATCCCATTGCGTCTGATTAAGCCGGATCTTGGTCAAGCTGGCCCTCACTGAATACCCTGCTGGCAAGGACATCTTCCGCCTCCAATGTCATCAAATCGATTTTACTGAGTGATTTTTTCGCCCCCGCAAAGAGACGATTAGCCTGGCGGAGTCGGGCGCGATCAAGCGCATTGCGTATTGAGCGTGCATTGGCAAAATGCTCCAACTTCATGCGCAGTTTAATGTACTCCAAAAAGGCTTTCTCGGCCTCTGGACTGAAGCGATAGTTCTGTGCAGCTAACATCAATTTAGCAATATGCAATAATTCATCCGCGCTGTAGTCAGGAAAATCGATGTGGTGCGCAATGCGCGAGCGCAATCCCGGGTTGCTGTGGAAAAATTTGTCCATACGGTCTTTATAGCCAGCCAGGATCACGACGAGATCATCGCGGTTGTTTTCCATGGTCTGTAATAATATTTCGATGGATTCCGCGCCGTAGTCGCGTTCGTTCTCAGGCTTATAGAGATAATAGGCCTCATCGATGAACAACACGCCACCCATGGCCTTTTTAATCACTTCTTTGGTTTTTGGTGCGGTGTGACCAATGTATTGGCCCACCAAATCATCGCGGGTAACGGAGACCAAATGGCCTTCCCGCACATAACCCAGGCGGTGCAAAATCTCCGCCATGCGCATGGCCACGGTGGTCTTACCCGTACCTGGATTACCTGTAAAATTCATATGTAGTGTTGGGGTTTCGGAAGTCAGCGCAAATTGTTTACGCAAACGATCCACCAACAACAGCGCCGCAATCTCGCGTATGCGCGTCTTGACAGGCTTTAAACCAATAAGCTCGCGATCGAGCTTGTCGAGTACTTCTTTTACATTTGAGGCCTCGAATTCTGCCTCAAGATTAACCGGTGCATCATCAGCCAATACTGCTGTACCTGGCTTGTGCGTTGAATCATTCACGTGAGTCACTCCAACCGCTTGCTATAACCAAGTAAAAACGGTGGCGGGTACACGACGTACCCGCCATCGCTATGGCTTACTTATTAATAACGCTCGCCTTCTGGTTTGTCTGTAGCGTAAGAATGGATGGTATAACGCATCATGCGACCTTCCACTTCCTGACGTACCAAACCAAAGCCCGGTTCTTTCTTCGGACGATTAACAATGTAGGACATTGTCACGCTCTCTACGCCGCGCACGGCACTAAATGCAGTCACGCGGATGTAGTGATTAGGGAAAGTCTTACGGCAACTGTTGATCTCCATCACGATCCCGGCGGGATCTTTCAGGTCGAACATCGGCTTGCCAAACATTTCCCAATAGGTGTTGCGTGGGTGTGGATCGTCGGTATATTCAATACCGATTGCCCAGCCCTTGCCCAGAGCGTATTTGATTTGCGCGGTGAGTTGCGCCTCGGTCAGATCAGGCAGAAATGAAAACTGCCCTTGTGTGACGCGATTTCCAAGATTAGTCATCATAAATAGATTCTCCTCATTAATTAAACGCTGGCCGTGGTGGTCGGCACAAAGTCGGGACTGTCAGTAGATGCATAGTTGAAAGTAACATCCTTCCACGTATCCAGACCGGCCTTGAGCGGTGCACACCATTTTGCTGCATCTTGCAGAATCTTCGGACCTTCGTTCCAGATATCACGACCTTCATTACGCGCCTGAACCATGACTTCCAGTGCGGTACGGTTGGCAATGGCACCGGCTTGAATACCATCGGGATGACCGATCGTACCACCGCCGAATTGCAGCACCACGTCGTCGCCCAGATAGGTTAATAACTGGTGCATTTGACCGGCGTGAATACCACCACTGGCAACTGGCATACACTTGTTCAACGAAGCCCAATCTTGTTCGAAGAACAGACCTTTTTCGAGTTGTACTTTGGTGTGTGTATCAAGCAGCGTGTCGTAGTAACCACGAATCATCAAGGGATCGCCTTCCAGCTTGCCCACGACAGTACCCGCGTGGATATGATCCACACCGGCCATGCGCATCCACTTACAAATGACGCGGAAGCTCATGCCGTGATTTTTCTGACGTGAGTAAGTCGAGTTACCCGCACGATGCAAGTGCAGGATCATGTCGTTCTTACGTGCCCAGATTGCCATGGTTTGAATGGCGCTGTAACCAATCACCAAGTCAATCATGATGATGATTGAACCCAGCTTCTTAGCGAACTCGGCGCGTTCGATCATTTCTTCCACGGTGCCTGCGGTCACGTTCATGTAGTGACCTTTCACTTCGCCGGTAGCAGCAGAGGCCTTGTTCACGGCGTCCATGCAATACAGGAAGCGATCACGCCAATGCATGAAGGACTGCGAGTTGATGTTCTCGTCGTCTTTCATGAAGTCCAGACCACCCTTGAGGGCTTCATAGACTACGCGACCATAGTTACGGCCAGATAAACCCAGCTTTGGCTTGGTGGTTGCGCCCAATAACGGACGGCCAAACTTATCCATACGCTCACGTTCAACAATGACACCTGTTGCCGGGCCTTGGAAGGTCTTCAGATATGCCACCGGGATACGCATGTCTTCCAGGCGCAAGGCTTTGACTGCCTTCATCCCGAAGACGTTACCGATGATCGACGCCGTCAGGTTGGCAATCGAATTACCTTCAAATAAGTCCAGGTCGTAGGCAATGTAAGCAAAATACTGTGCTTCCGTTTTGGTGCCGGGGCCGGTATTTGGCACCAGGTCAACACGGTAAGCCTTGGCGCGGTACATTTCACAGGCAGTCAAACGGTCAGTCCAGACCACCGTCCAGGTTGCAGTGGAGGATTCCCCTGCCACGGCCGCCGCACATTCATCCGCTTCTACGCCTTCTTGCGGGGTCATGCGGAACATCGCCAGCACGTCGGTCTCTTTAATCACATAGTCAGGCTCCCAATAGCCCATTTTCTTATACGGAATGACGCCAGATTTATAGCGTTCCTTTCCTTCTTTCATTGTTTCACTTTTAGACATGGCTCTCTCCAGTAGT
The DNA here is from genome assembly GCA_043719675.1 of Gammaproteobacteria bacterium. GTDB lineage: Bacteria > Pseudomonadota > Gammaproteobacteria > UBA6429 > Thiohalophilaceae > JACQBC01. Next base: position 14,719 of record JAYSTO010000077.1, read on the forward strand.
GTTGATTGGACCGCTTCGCACCGTCCTTCAGCGGATACCCGCTCTGGTGGTAAGATAACCACTCAGCGTGAAGGGGTTTGTTCAGTACGCGGGCGTTATACTGCCAAACCGGATACATTAATAACAGTCAATGTTTTTTATACTTTTGATAGACTATCATCTATACGTAATGATAATGATGAGGTATCGATGCGCCATAGCACTTTCCGCCAATTAGAGGTATTCGAGGCCATTGCGCGGCTTGGCAGTTTTACCCGTGCCGCAGAGGAATTGTTTTTGACTCAACCCACCGTGTCGATGCAAATTAAGAAGCTCACCGAAGCAGTCGGCCTGCCGCTGTTTGAACAAGTCGGGAAAAAAATATACCTGACCGACGCCGGGCGTGCGCTGCACAAAACCAGCCGTGACATATTCAAGCATTTGTCGCACTTTGAAATGACGGTTGCTGACATACAAGGGATGAAACAGGGCACACTGCGGCTGGCAGTCGTGACCACCGCAAAGTATTTCGCGCCACGACTGCTGGGACCGTTTTGCCAGCAGTATCCGGGCATCGAGGTGTCGCTTAAGGTCTCGAATCGCGAACGCATCCTCGAACGTCTCGCCGACAATCAGGATGATCTCTACATCCTCGGCCAGCCGCCGGAGGAACTCGAAGCCGAATCCGAACCGTTTCTATCGAATCCGCTGGTGGTACTCGCGCCCGTCAACCATCCGTTGGTTGGAAAAAAGAAGATTCCGCTCGCCCGCCTTGCCCAGGAACCGTTTCTGCTGCGTGAACCGGGTTCCGGCACGCGCATGGCGGTCGAGCGGCTGTTTGCGGAACACGGCCTGATCACAAAAGTACGCATGGAGTTGGGCAGTAACGAGGCGATCAAACAGGTCATCGTCGGCGGACTGGGCGTGTCAGTACTCTCACAACACACCCTCGCACTCGATGCACCGGGACAACTCGCCATCCTGGATGTCGAAGGATTTCCGATCAAACGTCACTGGTACGTTGCCTATCCATCCGGTAAGCAACTTTCGGTGGTGGCGCGCACTTTTCTTGACTACCTCAAGCAGGCATCTAAACAAGTGAATGACGTGCTGAATCAGCCTGTCGAACAACGCAAATGATGTCCGCTACTGAAAAGCCTTGTTACTTCTTATCAACCTTCACTATTCTGGCGCCGTGAAAATGCACTTCGTTGCCTGATAATATCGCGCTTCCATAAAGCAGCTGGTTATTAAAATTGATCAGCAGCGTTACGTAATCACCATAACCTTGTTCAAACCATGATGCGTAATACATGTTTTTCTCAACCTCAAATGCCTTGTAAGGAAAGGGGCCCCACCATTTTTCCGGCTTGGGTCCGGCGAAATAGCGGTAACTGACACCCTGCTCTTCAAACTTGACGTTATACGAACGGCCGCTAGTGTATTCATAGGTAATGCTGGTACCGTTGAGCATGCGGGTAGGCAACGCCAGATCAGCGGCAAGTACCATGGTACTCATGAGTAAGCCTGCAATCAAAAAGAAGAACACCTTCATTGCAGTCTCCGTGATTTGGCCGATTTTAATATGTTGCCATCGGGTCGGTATTGTATTTTCTACTCAACCTGAGCAAGCTGTGGCTGCGCACTTTTGCTTGTGCGGCTGTACCTGGCCCAATGTTCCTTGAGCAAGGCAAGCATAACCTGGGTATCCTGTTCGATCTCACCCATCATACATAGCTGCACCCAGTTTTTCTTCAGGAGGAATTCGCTGCGGTAACTGATCAGGATATCGTTATCTTCAAGCATCGTGCCCACTTCGAGTGATGACATAAAGGCAGGCAGTGGGACAGTGATAACCGCAGGTGATGCATAAGCTGCGGGGACAAGAATGGGTAGCCCTGTTTTTTGTAAATCGTGGCGTATCTGGCTGGACCACGCGGTGATATGTTTGTAATGCTGTCCCCAGTCCTGGTGTTCCAGCGCCGCTGATAAGGCATATAACGAGTTTGATGAGAGGGTGAACGGCATGCCATTTTTTTCCGCGTAAAAACCCAGATCAAAATAGCGCGGTAATGTGTGGCCTGCCGACGCGATGTGATGGTTATAAAATACCATCGCCAACCCCGGTAACGAGCCAAGACCTTTACCACTTACGCATGACGCCAGATAAACTTTGCTGAGATTGATCGGCACTGTCCCGATCGAGCTGATGCAATCGAGACACAAGTGAATTTTTGCTTTACTACAAATATCCGCAAGCGCCTCAATATCATTCAGCATACCGGTAGAGGTTTCACAATGGACCGCCCACAACCAACGGATAGCAGGATCATTATCTACCGCACGTTTAATCTGTTGGCTATCAAATCTTTCGCCGGGCAGAGCCTCCACAGTCAGGAACGACAAGTTGGCGCGGGATGCTTGATCCGCAAGACGCTGACCGAATTCACCATTAACCAGGATCAAACCTTTGCCGTTGAGTAAGGACAACTGCGCGGCTATCGCATCATTGGCCAGTGTTCCTGAACTCATCAGGATTGCTACATGCCTGGCATTCACCAACTCGCACAGCTGTTGCCGGGTATCGTTAAAATCGCGCATGAATTGTGCGCTACGGTGTGATACCGGCGGATGTGAATATGCTTGCCGGACCTTGTCGGCTATTGCCACCGGTCCAGGCAAAAAATTGGTAACCGATCTGTTGACGTTTTGCTGCTTGGTAAATATACGTGTGTTATTTTTAAGTTTTTTGTATGCCGCCAGTGATAAATACATCGGCTGATAGGACGCATCCGCGGTGCCCACCACCGGACCAAATGCGACAAAACCAATATGCTGGTACAACTTGATTTGGCTCAGTATGCCGGAGATGAGCGCCAGGTCATAACCACGCTTGTCGGCGTATTCCGCCAACGTGGTGAACAAGCCCTGGATAATGCGACCATTACGCCGATCCGGTTTAATCGCGAGCAGCCGGATTTCACACGGTGCCGTGGCGGGTGGCAGATAAGAGTCAAGATGAGCGAGCTTGGTATCCAGGGAGAAGGGACGCTTATCACGGATGGTAATCATCCCCAGAACCTCCTGATCCTGAATACAGATCGCATAGGTATTTTCGTCGTGAAATTTATCAATCAGGCTTTTGTTGGAATTGGGCGAGTGCTGTGGGATTTCCTCAACAAAGGTTGAATAATTCAGGTCGTGAACTTTTGCCAGTTCCCATTCTTCTGATGCAATCTTGAATTCAAGTCGATTGTCCATAGCCCTCCACCTATTAAGATGAACTAATACGAAAAGCTTGCCTGATATTGTCTCTGTGTGCGTATAGCACCAGCAACGAACTAAGTAGGGCAGTATAGATGGCAGGCAAAGGATAGCCAAGCGCAATCACCACTATCGGCAATACCGCATAACCGACCAGTCCGCTCAGGGTGAGGCGTCGCAGCACAACCATGCTCAGTGCGCTGATGACGATGAACAGGACAATAAACATATAATCATATATAAGGAATGCCCCCAAAGATGTCGCCACGCCTTTGCCGCCGCGGAAACCAAGCATAATTGGCCAGAGGTGGCCAACGATGACGGCAATAACCACCAGGGCGAGCGCATCGGCGCTGAAATTGAGGTATTTCGCCACCACCACGACGATGACACCCTTGAGGGTATCGCCGAGCAAGGTCAGGATAAAGCCTTTTTTACCCATTATCCGGCCAACATTCGTCGCGCCAACCCCCCCGCTACCGTGCTCACGGATATCTTTGTTGGCAAATACCCGTATCAGGTAATAGCCCGTGCATAGGCTACCCAGCAGATAGCTGGCAAGTATCCCTATCAGTTCGGTTCCGTTAAAAGGCATAAGTGGCGATCAGGGGTGATTATTTGTTGTTTATACTAAAACCCAGACTACGCTTGCAACCACCGAAAATCAATGCCCGTTTCCACGCCCCAACCTCCTTTTAGTAATGCGGTGGTGGCGGTTCATTACCGGAAGAAACTATCTTGTCGTTCAGACTCGCGAGTTGTTCCTGCAACAGATGCAATTCGCGTTTTAATTTATCCAGTTGCTGTTGTTGTGCAGTCACGACCGTGTTCAGTTCCTGAATAACACTGTCCTGAAATGCCATTTGCGTTTCCAATTCGATTAACCGATCAATCACTGTATCGCCTCGTCATCATCGTTGCCCGTCGGACATTTGCGTTGATAATATCATTCTGACTGAGTGCGCGGGTTGTAAACTTCATTTACCACGAATTCGCCCTCGCTGCACCACGGCAGCGCCAAATACGCGAGTAACTATCCATTACAGTGCGCCTGCACGAGGCATTGCCAAGCATTGTCTTGATTCCTATGGAAATACGGCCTGGCACAACGTTTGCTATCCAGTATATAACCTACGTGGATATAGAAATGACAAAGCTCAAAGTACTGTTGGTCGATGATGATACGCAACGTGCGGCCATACTCAAGTCGGCGCTGTATGAGGCCGGTTACGTGGTGGTAGTCGATACACAGCGTGGCGCGGACTTGATCGGCCGGGTACGCGCCCTCGCGCCAGATGTGGTGGTTATTGATCGTGAATCACCGGATCGCGACACGCTGGAACACGTTTGTATGGTCACCCGTGACGAACCACGACCAATAGTATTATTCACGCAAGATGGTGACCGCAACATGATTCAAGCCGCTGTGCGCGCCGGGGTAAGTGCCTATGTCGTCGGCGGCATCAGCGCCGAACGCATCCGCCCGATTCTGGACGTGGCCATAGCCCGTTTCGATGAATTGCAGGCAATGCGCCAGGAACTGACGCAAGCTAAATTATCCTTGACGGAGCGTAAGCAGATTGAGCGCGCCAAAGGCATTGTTATGAAGAGTCGCGGTGTAAGTGAGGAAGATGCGTATACGTTGTTGCGTAAACTGGCAATGGAACGTAATCAACGCCTCGCCCATGTGGCTGAGAATGTGATTTCAATGGCAGCATTCTTGACGTAAAGCAGTAGAAATTTTTATACCGTTTGATCCAACGACGGACCAAACGGCAAGATTGATGACGGGCTTCACCGCCCGTCCTCGGGCAACGGCGCCCTGGTCAGCGGACAATTCCGACTGACCGGGCGCCGTTTTTTTTTATCTCCAGGGATGGAGTGTATGCGGCGGAAGGACAGGAGTCCGAAGCGGCGATTTTAGACAACATCTTATTAGGAGAACAGCAATGAACGATGACAGCAAGACCAAACAACCCAATCCAACCGTGACAACTAACAGTGCGCCATCACGCCGAGATTTTCTCAAGGCGGGACTGGCTGCGGGCCTCGGCGCCGCCGGTGTGTTTGGCATGATCCCCTCGGCAGTGCGCAATGCCGCGTGGGCCGCCGGATCAGATGCACCGGAAAAAACCGAGGTGAAGATCGGCTTCATCCCACTCACTGATTGCGCAAGTGTGGTGATCGCCTCAGAGATGGGCTTTGACAAGAAGTACGGCATCAAGATCATACCCTCGAAAGAAGCAAGCTGGGCGGCCGTACGCGACAAGCTGGTGAATGGCGAGAACGATGCCTCACACGTGCTCTACGGATTGATCTACGGTGTACAGATGGGCATCGGCGGATCGAAAAAAGACATGGCTGTATTAATGAATCTGAATCATAACGGCCAGGCGATCACGATCTCGAACCAACTCAATGCCAAGGGCGTGACCGACGGTACCTCACTCAAGGCGCTCATTGACAAGGAAAAACGTGAATACACCTTCGCGCACACCTTTCCAACCGGTACACACGCGATGTGGATTTATTACTGGCTGGCAGCGCACGGTATTAATCCCTTCACCGACGTCAAGACAATCACCGTGCCACCACCGCAAATGGTGGCAAACATGCGCGTTGGTAACATGGACGGTTACTGTGTCGGCGAGCCGTGGAATGCGCGTGCTATTCACGACAAGATTGGTTTCACCGCGGCAACGACGCAGGATATCTGGAAGGATCATCCGGAAAAAGTACTGGGCACCACCTTGGAATTCGTGCAGAAGTACCCGAACACCGCGCGCGCGATGGTAGCCGCGATCCTCGATGCCTCTAAATACATCGACACCATGACCAATCGCAGTAAGGTGGCCGGTATTATCGCCGCCAAATCCTACGTCAACACCGAGGCCGA
>JAYSTO010000078.1:0-3059 GCA_043719675.1 Gammaproteobacteria bacterium
TTGGGTTCTGATTCTGTTAATTTATCGGTGGGTTCGCGGTCCTTGACTTCACTGGTGAAGATAGAACGCACGACGCTGCCCTTTTGGAAACCGGATTGATCTGCCACATCCTGTTTCGGTGCCGCCGTGGTGGTACTTGCCGGGGCAGTGGTGGTTGCCGCTGGTGCGGCGGGGGCTGCCGGGGCGGCTTCGCCTGCGGCCAATACAACAGAGGGAAGCATGCTTGCTGCTAATACTAAATAATGTAATTTCATTTTTTTCTCCGTGGGGTGAGTTGTCATTATGGTAGCTAATATTTATGCGTAAAAATCAGATTTGCGCACTTTGTCCCAAATACATCCATCATTCTGCGACTGTCATCACAGTCTATTTTATTTTGCCGCTTTTACCAAACATCAATTGTGACTTTATGAGCCCATAAAAACCGAGGCTTTCGGGTTTAGTATACAGCCAACCCAGATGCGCCGCACAGTGCCCACACAGGGCTATTTGCCAGGTAAATCCGGAAAACCAGGTATGCTCCGGCGTTGGGGGGCCTTGCACCTGGCAATTCGCCCCACGGTATAACACCACCTCGTAGGTCACCCCGGCCGGATTAATCAATTGATGCGCATGTTGTCCGGCCAGTTCGATCGCTGCCGCCCTCGTTGTGATCACCGTCCGGCACCGTTGGCATAAGATGGGCTGATCCTCGGGTGAGGACACATTCACGTGTTGCTGGTCGTGCAGTGCGATGGCCTTATCAAAGGAAAAACGCAGCGGCAGCGACCCGGTAAACCAGGCAGGCATAAACAGCGCCATATTATTTATTCACCACGTGTTGCAAGCAGGATTGTTCACAGTCGCCCGTGTCGACACTGGCCAGATCAAGAAATACAATTTGCATTCAACCCCCAACCCGCATAAATTGCCTTACCCACTACTGACATTAATAGACCATGCCACACTATAAATCGACTCGCGCCTCACACGCTACTGCCGCCACCACCGGCATTTTATTAGTTAATCTCGGCACCCCGGATGCGGCCAGCCCCACGGCGATACGCCGTTATCTGGCGGAATTCCTCTGGGATCCCCGGGTTGTCGAAGCACCACGCTGGTTCTGGTGGTTGGTGTTACACGGGTTTATTTTACGTTTCCGTCCGCGCCGACTGGCGCACGTGTATCAAAGTATCTGGCAAACCACCGGCTCACCGCTGTTGCACCACACCTCCTCGCTGTCGGCGGCAGTTAATACACAATTTGCTGATACGGTTACGGTTTGTACCGCCATGCGTTACGGTAACCCTGCAATAACCGATGTGCTGACGCAATTGCGCGAAAAAAATCTGCAACGGCTGTTGGTCATTCCGCTGTTTCCGCAATATTCTGCAACGACCACCGCTGCCGTGTTTGATGCGGTCACTCAGGAATTACAAACCTGGCGGCTGATTCCGGATGTACGCTTTTGCATGCATTACCATGACCATCCCCTTTATATTCAGGCACTGGCCGACAGCATTACCCAGAGTTTCCAGCAACACGGTGTGCCGCAAAAATTATTGATCTCCTTTCATGGCATCCCGCAGCGTTACATCACCGCCGGTGACCCCTACTACTGTCACTGCCAGAAAACCGCGCGGCTGGTTGCCGAACACTTGGGGTTAACCGCCGAACAATGGCTGGTGACCTTTCAATCCCGTTTTGGCCGCGAGCCCTGGCTGCAACCCTATACGGATCTCACGTTGCTTGAGCTGGCCCAACAAGGCATTAAACATATTCAGATCATTGCCCCGGGTTTTGCAGTGGATTGTCTGGAGACGCTGGAAGAATTGGCGATGCAAAACAAAGAACGTTATCTCCACGCCGGTGGCGAGGCCTTTCACTACATCCCCGCGCTGAATGCACAACCCGCCGCTGTTAATGTGATCGCCGGACTCATTCGCCAGGAAGGTGCGCACTGGCCGGATATCGATCCAAGTTGCAAAGCCGCTACCGCCGCTGAATTACAGGAACGCCTGCAACGTGCGCACAAGCTGGGAGCAAAGGAATAACCATTAACAGCAGACCTGACGTAACTGCTTGCGTCATTACACCCGTAGATGTGATTGCCGCAAACTGACAGGCTAAACTTGTTTCACCGTTTTTTTGTCCACACTACATCTAAACGCAACACGTTTATTGCGTTGGTTGCCGGATCCAATCCGTGATCAACATGACAGCTGTTTTTTCCATTCCAATAAACCCATGATGATGCTGGTGTTCACAGGGATCGCCCGTCGGATTGTCGCCCGCACTGACCATAATAAGTTTCTTGATCGGCGCATTTCTCAAACCACGGATAATGGCAGGAACATCAAGGGGGCTACAGACCTTACACGCGTCCTTTTCATGGTGTAACACCAGTACGGGAATACGAATCGCCTCGAGGTTTTGGCTTGGAACAGCTCCTGGTTTTTTGGTATTTACAACACTTGCAGTCAGCACGATGCCTGCCAACTTATTGTTGCCAAAGGCAATCGCTGCAGCAGTTGCCGACACTGTTCCTCTGCTCGTGCCGACCAACCACACAGGCAATTTAGTGTCTGCATTCATATAATCAACAAGTTTTTCGATGTCTTCCCTATGTTCCGCCGCAATTCTATCCGCATAATCCAGGCTGTTCATATCCGAGACACGACCCATTACCGCAACATTGAATCCTGCAGCCGCGAAATAATCCCGAGTGCGTACAAGAAAATTCCGTCCAGAAGGCATTCCCCCTTCGAGTCGCCCGAAACCACCCGCACCGCCTGGCAAAAGAATGATAGTGGCAATAGCATCCTCTTTTTTTATGTAATAAACCGGTATCTGGACACCCGTGCGGGTTTCAAGTTGCAGTGTTTCAGCTGCAAAAGAGGGAGGAGTTATCAGCAATACCGCAAACACGAAAGTTAATGCGCGTGTAACCCTTCGTTTCTGGGCCGCATTTACTTGGGCAAGATAATATTTCATGGTGTTCTCTTATGCAGCTAACAACCGAGCCGATTAAATATAATGGTTATGCATATCATCTATCCTGCAAAGGCATTTTTTGATAC
>JAYSTO010000079.1:0-3057 GCA_043719675.1 Gammaproteobacteria bacterium
CGAACCCGATACAACAACCGTGCAAAGTGTCGCGCCAGCCAATAACCAAAACGAAAATACACATAGGCATTAAAGCTTGGCACAATTTCCCTGGCATACTTCATTGCCTGGGCCTGCACCACCGCACGAGGTAACTGATGCTCACGCGCATACACCTCGATCTCGTGCATGACTTTAGGATCAAACACCAGGCGATCAATCAACACTTGACGCTTCGTTAGCTGAAAAGGGCGAATTGAAATATTCAACTTGGAATTGAGCTGATCGATGACGCGATTAACGCGCCGCCGCAACACCCAGCGGGTGCTGGGAATCAACAAGCGCGATAACACCGCCCACGCCGTCACCGCCAGCATGATGGCGAACAACCAGAAAGGTAATACTATCTCGCTCATCTTTATTGTTGCCTTATTTTACTAATGGTGATTACTACCACGCCTGCTTTGTTTTCAATGCGGTTCCACGATGGCGGAGGGTGGCGCCTGGTTCGCCGGTTGCTGGTTATTGACTAATATCGCACGTCGCTCACCCTTATCCAGCTCCGCTAGTTGTTTTACCGCCTGATAAAACGCGGCCAGGTCGCCTTTGTTGTTTGCCAACAAGGTCATAAAGGTTGGTACTAATTCATGATACGCGGCCACCAACGCCAGGTGGGCGTTGTTTAAGTCCTGTTGCATCCAGCGATCATAACGCGTGTACGCGGACTGATTTTTCCATTGTTGATATTTTGTTTTTAATCCTGCCAGTACCACCTGCTTCTGCGCGCGCTTTTCCTCGATATTCGCGCCACCGGTATAACACTGCATCAACTCATAACGCGTTGTCCGTAACAGTTGGTAAAACTCACCGCTGAATTGCAGCTCTTGTACATAGCGCTGATAGTGATCGGCCTGCCCCTTAGCCAGAAACCAGCGCCGCACACCTTCCTGCTCCACAGCGGTGGCAAAGGCCTCGTTAAATTCAGTGTCCCCCTTAATATAGACCACCTGGTGCGCCAGCTCATGAAAGATTACCCCAACCAGGGCCGCTTCATCATTTTTTAACATGGTATTCAACAGGGGGTCGTCTAAATAACCCAGGGTCGAATACGCCGCGACGCCACCCACGTACACATCCATGCCCTGCTCATGTAACTTATTCGCCAAGGCCTCGGCATCTTCCTTGGCAAAATAACCGCGATAACTGACGCAACCCACGAACAAAAAACACCAATGCTCCGGTGTCACCGACAACTCCGGTGCTGCCACCACGTTCCATACAGCAAATGGCCGTCCCAAATCCGCAAAGCGACGGTAGCTGTCGTTTTCTGGCAGCAATAATTCCTGACTGGCAAAATCACGCGCACGCTGCGCCAGCTCTAATTGTTGTTTGAGTTTATTATCAATGCCGGGCTGCAACAGCACCTCGTTAATTGGTTGCTGCTTATTCATGATCGCTATATGGCCACTGGCCGCCTGCCAGTAATAACTCAGGGTGCCGCACGAGCTCAGCGGGATGATCACCAGCGCCAGCAGGAGTAGATTGCGAAGGTGTTTGCGTGTCAGGCGCATGGTGTGTTCATTTGCTCACGCTTTAAAATCAAGGCAAAAGCATACCATATCGTGCGGAAACAGTGAGCGTGGCAAAATTTTGCATAGGTTGGAAAACCGGCTTAACCAATCGGTTTCAACACCATCTCTTTTTACCTTTATGTTATTAAGCCCCGGCTTATCCGGGTGGTAACCATCTAAAATTATAACATCCTGAATTTCAGGCGGGATTTTGCCGGGTTTAACCCGTAGCGGGGAAGAACATGATCAAAACACTGACAAAGGGTGCTTATCACATTTTAAATGTGGTTTTAGAACGGTTGTCCTCCTTGTTTTCATTCTGTATATTAGCCGAATATAAAAACGGGAAGGGGAAGGCAACAATGGCAAACGAAATATTGGTTTATTACAGTTTCCACCAGAAGAAATAATCTTTGACGATGAAGAGATAAAACAAGTTCTGTTGTTCTTTTTTCCCGGACGCGAAAGCGCCATTAACGCTTTCACGATGACGCATACAATGCGGGAATTTGCGCAAGGCTTGCTTGTGGAAGCGGTCGACGCCTCTTATGCACTTGGTTTTGTCGAAGCCATTTTCAAAGGGGCCTACGCTCAACCGGGCAAATCGGCGATTGCGTTTTTAAAAACCTTCGCAAGAAAAGCATTAGCAAAATGGTTCAAACATGCCAAACACACGGATTTAGCAAATCTAAAATTATATTTGCGCATACGTGATCAATTGAGTGTAAATTTTAAAAAGCATTTTGGTTTAATACTAAGTGGTTATTTCGCTAAGGACGAAACCGCAACGACATTTATCGATTATGCGTCAGTATTTTACTCCGATAAAACCATTCTCAGGATTTGCTGATGATTAAAAAAATCTTATTAGCCTTGGTCATTATCCTACCGGTAACGTGGATTAGCTTAGCCATTTATGTCATGGTTACCGATGATCTTGAAGGGCTCATGATATGCAGCACTACTGATTACTCTCGCATACCCAAAAGCGTTTGTGAATATTACACACTCCATTTTCGCGGAACAAAGAAAGATATCGCACAACTGGAAAAAGGTATTGGAATATCTTTTGTTTTTGGTGATGAAAAAATGCGTGCTAAATTTTTAAGCTTCTTGCTGGATAAAGGCGCTAATATCAACCTAATTAGTCCGTTAGATGGAATGACACCATTACATTCGGCTGTTCTTGATAATGATCCTGAATTGGTTAAGTTTTTATTAGATCGTGGCGCTGATCCAACGATACGAAAAGGAAAAGGTTTTTCCTCTGCCAGCAAAGTTGATAACATGACACCGTTGGAAATGTTGGATAAAATGGCTGAGCTTCGTCCGGAAATGACAGATAGAAGCAAGGTTAAACAAATTTTAGAAGCTAAAATTAATCCGGCTCCTAAGTAGGCGGGGGTGGCAAAAGGGACCAACACGTGGCTCCCTTTTACCTGAATTACCCACGTTGCTACATTCTGGATCGGGCCTTTTCCGCCACCACCAGCGCCCGAACAAACCG
>JAYSTO010000080.1:0-20839 GCA_043719675.1 Gammaproteobacteria bacterium
CACAAATGCGCCTGCGTGCGGGCAGCGAGTATAGCGATGTCCGTTGTGCCTTTCTGGAGTTGGCGGAGCCATCCATTCCTGATGGGATTGTCCAGTGCGTGGCACAGGGTGCGGTGGAAGTCGTGGTGTTACCGTATTTTCTCTCCGCCGGTCGGCATGTCGCCAGGGATATTCCCGAGCTGGTGGCCCAAACCCAAGCGAGGGTTCCTCAAGCCAATATTCGCATTGCTCCTTACCTGGGCCTGTCCACGGGCTTGATCGACGCCCTGCTGCGGCTGGCAACTAAATCTTCAGTGTAGCAGCACTCGCAGGAAAACCACTTCATATCAATGTGTTAGCTTCCCCGAGCCGGAATGCACGCATTTTCACTAATGCTACCGACGAGAAAATTAGGTCGCGACTACCCTTGCAATGACGGTATTGCGCGGCTATGGTGTTCAAATCGGCAGGTGCTTTCTGGGCCTGCTGTGGCACCCCCCCCCCGATTTCGTTGTTGTATACTTCGAACCTTCCTGACTGAACACTGAGTTATTAGGAAGGTTTTTTTTTGCCGGTGAAAAAACCCATGGTAGCAATGAACGTGATCTGCTGACGGTAATAACCTTGGTTACATATTACGGTTGCATGCCACGCGTCAGTGGTTGGTCTTTTTGTTGTTCATATTCCAGCATGGATCCAGTGTAGATTTTCACATTATCAAAGCCCAGTCGGCGCAAGGTGAAATAGGTCTGCGAGGCACGGTGGCTGGAACGGCAATAGGTGATGATGGGTTGTTTGTTGTTGTTCACACCCAGTTGGGCTAATTTATCACGCAGGTTTTTTTCATCCTGTTGTACGAAGCCCTCGCTAAAATTCACGGCCTGATCCCATTCAAACCATTTGGCGCCAGGGATGTGACCACTACGTGGTTCCCTGGGATCGCCTTTGTATTCATCTTCGCTGCGCACATCCAGTAACACCGTCTCTTTATTGCGACTGGCGGGGGCGACATCCTGCAAGCCTGCGAGTCGGCTGCGTTCATTTATTTTCGCCACGTAGTTGACGGGTTTCATAGCGGCGGGTGCGCGGTTAGTCACCAGTTTGCCTTCCAGGATCCATTTTACCAAGCCGCCGTTCATTAGTGATACTTTGTCATGGCCAAGTTGCTCCAATTCCCAGTAGAGCCGTGCGGCGTTAAGCCCGCCCATATCATCATAGATAACAATCTGTGAATCACTACTCACGCCGAGTTTACCCAGCAAGGCGATCAATTTATCTTGCGGGATCGGTGTGCTGATGTTTTTCTGCCGTGTTACCAGGGCGGTGAATGGCAGATTAATGGCACCCACCAAGTGAAAACGCTGATACTGGGTTTCATCAGCCATATCAATTAACACTAGTTTGTTATCTTTGAGCTGTTTGTTGACCCACGCTGTGTCAACGAGTAAGTCACCCGCCAAACTGGGTAAGCTGGTAAGACAAAAAAGGGCACAAAGGAACAATTTTTTGTATAGTGTTGGCACGGTCGGTATCCTAAATTTAATCCTTAATAATGAGTAAAAGACTTGCTTCTTCAAGGGTCGACTAGGTACCCTTGCGCAAAGTATAACGGAACAAGTCACGATAGCGACAGTTATGGCAGCGATAACGTGTAAATATCACATCACCACGCCCGCGCGCTGGGTGTGTCATCATTGCCAGATCAATTTCTGCGCAAACTGTATCGATCTGCCAAAAAATAACAAACCACCACCGTGTCCGGTGTGCAAAGCGGATCTAACCTCGTTGGGCACGGGTAATCTGGTCACACCATTTTGGCAGCGCCTGGGGAGATTCTTTATTTATCCGGCATACCCAGGCCCATTGGTGTTTATGTTAATCCTCACGGTACTCAGTTTTGCGCTTGTTAATATATCGATTCCGCTGTTTTCAATTCTGTGTTTATTTATCGTGGGGATTGTGTTCATGAAGTATGCGTATGTGGTCTTGGAGGACACCGCGCATGGGCATGTCCTGCCCCGGAGCATTACCAACGAGGTGTTGACCGAACAGATCATCTTACCGCTGAAACAAGTTGCCTTGATGGTTGCGTTAGGCGCGGTGCAGTTTTCTGTTTTTGATATGTTTGGAAGCGGCATGTATTGGTTAGTCTACGCCATTACCATGTTTGCCTTGCCCGCCAGCACCATGGTGCTGGCGATGGAACACAGTTTTTTCAGCGCCTTTAATCCGATCCTGGTTGGTGCCGTCATCCAACGTATCGGCCTGCCTTATTTTATTATGGTGGTATTACTCTATCTGTTGTCGCTTGCCTCTAGCTCGCTATTGGGAATGCTGTCTGGGTTGGTTTCAAAACCCGTGATGATTACACTGTTCTTCTTTGCCAGTATGTATTTTACCCTGGTCATGTTCAACATGATGGGTTATGTGCTCTATCAATACCATGAACAGCTTGGTTTTACCGTTGAGGTGGAAGCCGAGACGCCCCATGACAAACATATCGAGTCATTGTCCAGTCCTGAGTTACGTGCGGTTGAGATTTTACTGCAAGAAGGGAAAAACGAGGAGGCGGCGCAACGGTTAGCACAGATAATTCAAAGTGCGCCGGGTAATATTGATGCACGCGAGCGGATGTTGAAACTGGCGCGGTTGAATTCAGATATTACACTGCACACCAAACAGGGCCAGGATTATATTTCTTATCTGTTTCATGAAAACAAGTTTGGTCTGGCAACCAAGGTCTATCAGGAGTGTGTCGCGTTTGACAAACAATTTCGCCCGGTTAAGCCGAACGAGCGGGTCGAGATCGCGCGACTGCTTAAAGGCAATGGTCACAACAAAACTGCGGTAACCTTGTTAGGCAACTTACATCGCGACTTCCCTACTTTTGATGGCACACCAGCGGCATATTTACTGGTTGCACAATTACTGTGCGAACAGTTTGGTGAAGATGATAAAGCCAAACAGATATTGCAATTTGTCCTGAAAAATTATCCAAATCATGTGCAGGCGGGCGAAATACAGAATTATTTGAGCGTGGTGGAGAAGTTAGTGGCGAAGGGGAAAGTGGTTTAGATTTAAGGTTCCGGCCTTCGGCGAGTCAGTGTTGTTTTTCTTTAAAAACCCACCAAAAAGAATAAATATAAACAGATCAGGTACTGACACGTTTGAGGTGCCGTGCCTGGATGCTGTCGGGATAGGTTTGTAACAATAGTTGCCGGTAGTGGCTGGCTTTTTGTTGATCTTTGCCGGTGAAATATTTTGCTAATGCCGATAAGCCTTCCGGATTGCGGGAAAAATCTGACTTGGCGTGGAGTAGGTAGTTCATGATCTTTTCAGCATCGGCGAGGTAATCGTTGGCGGCAAAACGCATGGCGAGTGTGACGAGCAGTTCGGGTGATAATTGTGGTTTGGGTCTGGCGCGGTTGCTGTATTCAATAAAAACGTCGTGCACAATCCTGACGGTGGGGCGATCGGCGCCGGACAATTTCATCAGTTGCTGGGCGAGTTGATGAAAGTCTTCGGAATCAGGCTTGAGTTTGGCAATATTAAATAATTGTTGTTTGATGCCGGTGTCATTGGGGTTTTCAGCGTTTAATTTCTCGAAGGTTTCTTTGGCGGCCTTGAAGTTCATTGCGGCCAGTTGTTGCTGGCCCAGGTTAAATGCCTGCTGGTATTTTTCTTTATTGACTTCTTCGTTGAGGTAGTCGGTACTATTTTTTGACAAGAAACGCTTGGCGATTAGCGCCACCAGTGCGCCCCCGGCAAGTCCACCCAGGTGGGCCAAAAAATTCGTGTGAGATTCTGAAAACAGTTGGTTATACAATTCCCAACCGGCAATCGGGATCAACATGATCAAGGCGGGGGCACGAAAATAGTGAAAATACACAAACAGGAATAAAAAGAAACGTATTTTGCGCAGTGCAAACAGTACAAGGTACATACCGAGTACACCATATATTGCACCGGAAGCACCGATCCCGTAGCCAAATTGATCCGCCATCAATATGACATACAGCGCATTACCTGCCAATCCTGCGAACAGGTACCCCAGAAGATATATCCCATAACCAAGAATGGTTTCAACAACATAACCAATCAGTAATAAAAAAATCATATTGCCAATGAGATGTTCGGTATCGGCATGTAAAAACATGCTGGTAAAGTAGGTGAGTACGCTGGGGCTGGCTGGGTTTATCGCGTACTTATAACTGGTGACCTGATCCTGTAAGGCATCGTAGTGACGACGATTTTGTTTCCAGTTGGAATAATCGCTGTCTTGCGGGCGAATAATCTCGTCACGGGCCAGCTTGTGCTGAAACTTAGCGTCAGACTGCATCCTTTGCCGATCAGCCCGTAATTCCCTGGAGACACGGCGTATATCCAAACCGCTGATTTTATGTGCTTGGCCTTGATATTCGTAATATTTGCCCAGTTCTGTTTTGAGCAGCCCAGACTCAATGTAGTGCCTTTCAGCCTGTTCCTGGTATTCGCCGTCATTGTGCTGCCAAGTGAAAAAGATCAACACGTTGATCAAGACCAGGATCAAGGTCACAACCGGCGGTTTTCGCCAGTCTATCGGGCGGTCAAGGGGCAGTAAAAGCATGGATTAATTCACAATTATGTCGCATCAAATCAAGTTTTTTGCCCAATGGCCAACAAATTGCGCTCGCGGCTGCTATCTTATACTTATCTAGGATTTGTGAAGCGTGTCCTGTTCCTGGCAGGATTATGGTGGAATGCTCTGTCTTTGTCACGGCAACAAACGGGAAGATTCATGCAAAATCAGCAAGTCCTTGATGCGATTGAACAAGCGGTTGATCGCAATACAATCTTCGG
Organism: Gammaproteobacteria bacterium; assembly: GCA_043719675.1. GTDB lineage: Bacteria > Pseudomonadota > Gammaproteobacteria > UBA6429 > Thiohalophilaceae > JACQBC01. The sequence goes on from JAYSTO010000080.1 coordinate 4,819, forward strand.
TGATCTGCTAACGACAGTAGAGAAGCAATATCTACTGGATCGCGGTGTGGTGCGCAGCGTGTTACCGGGCGTGCAACTGTGTCGGCAGTTCCAGCGCGATCATCGCGTCTTTATTCTGGTGGTGGGGGAGGTGGAGGTAACCACGGGCACGGATACTAACAAAACCCACATTGCAAATCTCAAGCAGGGTGAAATCTTTGGTGAAATAGCGGCGTTGTTTGGCATGCCCCGGGTCTGTGATGTGACGGCGATTCGACCTTCGGTGGTGCTGGAAATTTCCAACGAAGTATTGAGCAGCATTGTGGATGGGCGCCGCGAATTACGCGAGGCCGTCATGCAGCGTTTTCGTCACCGTATTACGGAAACCGCTTTGCGTGCGGTCCCATTGTTCCGTTATTTACCCGATGAGTCGATGGGCGTGCTGATTGAACGCTCAACCCTGGTGGATGCGCCACCCGGCAGTATTCTGCTAAAGGAAGGGGAGGCCGGTGATGCTGCGTATGTCGTGGTCTATGGCAATTTGCGCGTCAGTCATGATGTGAATGGTAAACACTTGAATCTGGCGTTGTTGCGGCCTGGGGATTATTTTGGCGAGTGGTCATTGTTAACCGGTGCGCCGCGCACCGCCACGGTGTCGTCATTGTCGCAAGCTGAGTTAGTGTGTATTGAACGCGGTGCCTTTTTGGATGTACTCAAAGACAATCCCGAAATTCGTGATCGTATCGATTTGGAAGCACATAACCGTTATGACAAAATGATGTCATTGGCGCAGGGCAGCCCCGAGCAGCGTGCTCATCAAAGCCTGAACCGGATTGTCGACATTATTAAAAAAAGCAGCTAGTAAGAAGTTAAAAAAATACGTATGCTTCATCGATAGTGAAAATCATTATGATCGCGCAATGTGCGATACCCCACATATAGCTGCATTTACGGAGTTGTTAAATATGTCTCTCTTAAGAAAATATCAACGTTTTATTTGCACAATGTTAACGGTCGCGATGTTGGGTCTGGGCGTAAACACGACGGTGACGGCGGCCATAGTGACGACGGAAGACCTCGTCACGGCGAAGGAGCTGAACCTCAAGCGTGACCATATCCGCGATTGGCTGGTGCGTGATGGCGTGCGTGATCAATTAATCGCTCATGGTGTGGATCCAAGTCAGGCCCGGGATCGTGTGGCGAGCATGACCGATAGTGAAGTGGTTAGCGTGGCGGGTAAGATCGATGAATTACCGGCTGGCGGTGGCGGGTTGGAGCTGGTGCTGATTATCTTCCTGGTGCTTGTCATTACCGATATACTGGGGATAACCGATGTTTTTGCCTTTGTAAAAAAACGCTAGCAGATAGTGTTTTTGCTGCGAGGCTTGTGGAACAATACAAGTATCCGTGATCGAGCCTGGCTCATCCACTTGGCAATGTTAAGCAGGTAAAGATCGGCTAGGATTGGGTAACACTAGTATTAAGCTATTAACTTTTGGAGTAATCAAACATGTCATTTTTACGAAAGTATCAGCGTTTAATTTGCACAATGTTATCCGTCGCGATGTTGGGCCTGGGTGCGAATCAGGTGGCGACGGCGGCAATGGTAACGACGGAAGACCTCGTCACGGCGAAGGAGTTGAATCTCAAGCGTGATCATATCCGTGATTGGCTGGCGCGCGATGAAGTGCGTGATCAACTGATTGCCCGTGGTGTGGATCCAAGTCAAGCCCAGGATCGCGTGGCGAGCATGACCAACAGTGAAGTAATCAGTGTGGCGGGCAAGATCGATGAATTACCCGCCGGTGGTGATGCGATCGGGGTAGTGGTGGTGGTCTTCCTGGTCTTGGTGATCACAGATTTGTTAGGAATTACCGACATCTTCACCTTCATCAAGAAGCGATAAGCGTATCACCTGAACGTGTTTAATGTCAGTCAGCGAACCGGCCACCTGCGTGTGGCCGGTTTTGCTTTTATCGCTTTAATATCAGGTTGTGCGAGCACCCCGCAGACGGATCGATTATTGGAAAGTATCCCTACGGTACTGCAACAGCCGATGGAATTAACTCACGTGGTTTTTTTTCCTCAGGCCGCGTATCAATGTGGACCCGCTTCACTGGCCATGGTGCTGAATGCCCATGACCACACCCTGCAACCGGATCAACTAACCGGCGAAGTCTTTATCCCTGATCTAAAAGGCAGCCTGCAGCCAGAACTACTTGCTGCAACACGTCGGCATGGTTACATCCCTTATGTTTTACGCCCGGAACTGGCCGAGGTATTACTGGAGGTGCGTGATGGTCGTCCGGTACTTGTCTTGCAGAACCTGGGGCTGAGCTGGTTGCCTCAATGGCATTACGCAGTCATTGTGGGGTATGACTTGCAACAACAACGTCTGGTGTTGCGTTCTGGGCTTGAGGCACGCCACGAGGTCGGTATGCAGACTTTCGAACGTACCTGGGCACGCGGTAAGCGTTGGGCCATGGTGGTGCTCAAACCCGGCGAACTTCCCTCTCAGGCGGAGGAGTGGCGCTATATCCAAGCCATTGTTGGGCTGGAAAAACTGCAACGCTGGGAGGCATTGCGTGTTGCCTATGCAACGGGATTAACACAGTGGCCTGATAGTCTGGAATTGCGCATGGGGCTGGGCAATCTATATTTTCTACGCGATGATAAACAGGCTGCCATGCAGGAGTACCTGGGATTACTGGCACGAGCGCCGGATTATGCCCCGGCACTCAACAATCTGGCACAGGTGTACGCCGACCTTGGTCAGTTACAGCAAGGATTGGTCCATGCAGAGCATGCCGTACGGGTCGGTGGTGTGCATGCTGAGTTATACCTGTCTACACTCAACGAGATACGGGTAAAGTTAGGCCGCTTGCCCCCACCGTAATGCTAGCCTTGAGTTGATTAGTAAGGCAAACAATGATATTAAAAACACCATGAGAATATCGGGTACACGAGATTGAACGAATAACAAATCAGTTTTGAAATCAAACAATACAGAGATTCGATTACAGCGAGGAAATCCAATGCCGCACACACGTTTTTTAGTTTTGTTGACCCTGTTTTTATCAGTGAATGTTGCTTTTGCCGATTCAATCAATGTGGAGTTAAGTGGTAAGAGTGCGCGTTTTGTCTATGCCTCTGAGTTGTCTGGCAGTCAGTATGGTCCAATGGACATGGAATTCAGCGGATTTTTCAACGAAGATAACGACTCCATGTTTACTGCCGGGTTCTTGATCCGCAATGATACGTTGGATAGTCCGTTGGTAATTTCCATTGGTACGCGAGCCTATTATGCCGATGCGGGCAACGCTCCGGGGGCAACCAATGTAAAGGTTGCGGCGTTGACCATCGGTGGTGAGATACTTTATATCCCGGCTAATCTCAAAGGTATCGGCTTTGGTGTCCACTTGTTTATCGCACCGGAGATCGTGACCTTCATGGATGCAGATGGTTTTATGGAATACGGTGGGCGAATTGAGTATGAGATCACCAAGCAATCAAGTATTTACTTTGGCTATTCCAAAGCGAAGATTGATCTAGAAGTCGGGGGCTCAGCGACTCTGCAAGGTGAAGTATATGTTGGTATTGGCATGCGGTTCTGATGTTCACCTTGTATAGCTATGATTAAAGGCGTGTGCTTTGATTTATTCAACACCTTGGTAAATGTGGCGCAGGTTCCCGCACATGTTGGGCGGTTTACCGCCGATATTCTCGGGGTTGAGCGTAGCGACTGGAGTCGCGCCTGTTTTGGACCCCTACACGATATCTGCCGACCTACCAGCCATGATGAAACGCTGCGTACCCTGGCGCACAGCCTTGACCCGCGCATCCCCGCAGCGCTTATCCAACAAGCAGTCAGTGAGCGGCAGCAACGTTTCGATTTTGCCCTGCGGATGATCGAACCCGCCGTGTTAGCGCTTTTAGGCCGGTTGCGTCAGCGGGGATTCAAACTGGCACTGATTTCCAATGCCTCAACCGCTGAAGTGCGGGCATGGCCACAGTCACCACTACAGACACTGTTTGATGTGGTTGTTTTCAGCTGTGAATGTGGCAGCAAAAAACCTGAGCCGCACATCTATCAGCAGGCTTTACAACAACTGGCGTTGGATGCAGGCGAATGTATCTTTATTGGGGATGGGGGTAGCCATGAACACTATGGAGCTTACCAAGTCGGTATGCATCCGGTGTTATTAACCCATCATTTGGAGAGCACGGCCATTTCGGCAATACGTGAACAACAAGGACAGTACCTGCACGCCGAGGTGGCAAGCTTGGCGGATGTATGGGGTGTATTAGACGGAAAGTAAAAGTGTGATGAGTGTGTAGTGTTGGTGGCGGTAACCCGCCACCACACGGCAAACGGCTTACTTAACCATTTCTTTCAGGGCTTTTAACGGCAGGACTTTAACGACACGACGTGCTGGTTTAGCTTTGAAAACAGCGGGTTCGCCGGTAAAGGGATTGATACCTTTACGTGCCTTGGTTGCTGGTTTGTTAATGACTTTGATCTTGAGCAGGCCAGGTAAGGTAAAAATGCCAGCGGCACCTTTTTTAACATGACCATTAATCTGCGAGGTCAGGGTGTCAAATACGTTGACGACGTCTTTGCGTTTCATTCCGGTGGTTTCGGCGATAGAACCAAACAGTGCCGATTTAGACATGGGTGAGCTTACGCCCTTTACAGTTGCCTTTTTAACTGTTTCCTTCTTTTTTGCTTTTTTCTTGCTAGCCATAGATTCTCCCGCGGTTGGTTAGACGAATTATATTTACTGTTACAATAGCATAATAATCTGTTATGTGAAGTAGGGGATGTAAATATTTTTGGGAGAAATATGCAGAAAACCCCTTAATTTCAGGCATCCGCGCAAGATCGCAAAAATGCCTGACCATAGAATTCGAATAAAGGCAAGCATTTTTTACGTTCGGTAATCGATCAATATGACACACACATGCTTAAAGTGATCAGATTAAGGGTGCCTACACAGGGTAGGTGCTTAATTACTGCCGATAGGGTACGCGTTGCCGTACAGGACGGCTGGTATGGGGAATAACATGGCTGATAAAGGAAAATGCCGATCCAACGGCATGTGGCGGGTTGCTACAGTGGTTAAACGTGCTAATTACTGTTGATGAGACCGCCTATACACAAACAATCCCGATCCAGCAGAGCGAATTCACCACGGTTATTCTGGAAGAGGAGGTACATTTGGGAGCATCGTTATGTCATTGCGGTGTATGCCGCTGAGTCAGCTCGGCGGCTAAAGACGAATATGTCGTATCACACTACAGCAGTTATTTGCATGACAACGGATCTGAGCAATCCCGGTGCGAAATCGTTTGAGATCACGTATTCAGGCCAAATGATAGAAGGTCTCTTGTTGCATTGGGGCGGCAAATGGTATGGCTACCGGAATGCGTGTCCACATACCGGGGTCAATCTGAACTGGTTGCCGGATCAGTTTTTTGATCTGCGGCAGCGGTATCTGCAATGCAGTATGCATGGAGCGCTATTTGAACCGGTCACTGGCTATTGCATAAGTGGCCCTTGTGCGGGTGAGAGCCTGATTGCCTTACCGATTCGTGTCAAAGGACAGACAGTATATTTGGATATGGCACAGCTGTGTGCTGAATGAGTCACGTGCACTGATAAAAGAACGTGCTACAGTTGTTACTGGCAAATGCACGGTTTAAATCCGGCGGCCAGGTTAAATAATCAGGAGCTTTCAATGCGATACCTTTTGCTGTTGGTTGCTGTTTTCTGGCTTGTCCCAGGCCTGGTCAGCGCAGAAACCGCCTACGTGACAGATAATTTACGGATAGGGGTGCGGCCTTTGCCAGACAACAACGCTGCCCCCATTAGTGTTGTGATTAGTGGCATGAAGTTGGAGGTGCTCAAATACAGCGATGATTATGTCAAGATTCGCAACGCGGAAGGTATTGAAGGTTGGGTCAAGGAGATTCATATTACCAAAGACATCCCCATACGAATACAGCTCGATCAGATCACCACTCTTTATCAGCAAGTCAAAAAAGAGACGGATGAAAAAAGCGCTCTACTCAAAAGTACCGAAGAGCATAAAAATAAATTAGCCGAGGAAGTGTTGGATTTGAAGCAATCAAATGAAGAATTAATGACGAAGTTACAGGTAACCGGACATGACAAGGGTAGTAGCTTTGTTTGGTTATGGTTGGTGTTGCTGTTACTGGCGGTGGGCGGCGGCAGTTTCTATGCGGGCATGATCTGGCATCGCCAGTTTGTGATGAAAAAGTTGGGCGGCCTACGATTTTAATAAGCCGCATAAACGGGTGAGTGCTATTCGTGTATTGCTATTATCATCGCCTCAGGCACTGACCGTCTTAGCCATTTCCTGTAGCATCTGACCACCTTGCAATACCGAGTCTAAAATCAAATACACTTGTTCTTCCTGTAAACCAAGCTCATTCAGCAGCGCTACTGGTATTTCATCGGTTTCTGCATCCGACATGGCATGCATTTTCAGTAACCGCTGTGCCAAATTAATCAGGCGAGCATAATCCGCGTGTTCACCCTGATAATCGAGGGAGTGGTGGTGTTCGACCGCAACGGTCAATTCACCAGGCATGTTCCAGGCCTGCATCAACCAGGTGCCTAATTCCATATGGGTGATACCCAGTAGCCGTTGTTCAATGGTAAGGATTGAATTTGTTGGGTTGGCAGTGATGACTTTGTTGAGCCATTCAAATTCACTTTTAAAAAACAGATTGAGTACCAGGAAGCCAATGTTATGTAATAAACCCGCGAGATAGGCCATTCCGGGTTTAAGACGTTTTGCCTTGGGCATGGCTTGTGCCAATTGTTGGGCCAAAGCGGCACTATATGTGGCGTTCTGCCAATAGGCACTGCTACCCAGTGGGCCCTTAGCGGGGAGTTTGAATACCCTGCCCAGTGCGTAACCGAGGGTGAGGTGTAATACCGTATCGTAACCTAAGACACGAAAGACAGCGTCTTTCAGTGAGGTGACTTCACTGTCGTGTCTGAACATGGCGGAATTTGCGTAACGCAATATCTGTGCAGCCAGCGAAGGGTCATTTTCAACAATGGCGACGAGCTCTTCCACGGTACTGTTGGGATTGTTGCGCAGCGCCAGAATGCGTGCTGGCATATCCGGCATGGCGGGCAGTCGATCCAGCTTGGCAATCCGTTGTTTGAGATTCATCGCGGATTTTTCACCATGTGGCTGTTGATTGGGGTTGACCGCACGCAGCTCAGAGAAGTGACTACCTAAAAGCACATCATCAGCAAGCATGCCAAGCTGATCACTGCTGAGACGGAGCACAGAGCAGGGACGTGTGGCTTCAAAATAAATAATGTCGTGATTGGTGAGGGCCTCATCAACGATAATTTGAATGCCATATTGCGCGCTGGGTTGAAAGTCCGGCCGTTGTAATAGCGAGGAAAATCGATTGATCACGCCGTCGGTATCAATAAAACGCAAGTCGCGCATCATCACCGATTTTAGTGAAGACAGGTTTAACTGCTGGGTTGCCGGATAGAAGGCCAGAACAAGACCGCGTGTATCTTGCAGAATAGAAAGGCGCGCCACCTGAGCCAGAGGCACAGTTTGCGCCAACCAATCTTCCCGCAGGCTTACTGCCTCAGGCGCACATTGAAGTTCGAATTCAAGATGACGCTTATCGAGCAACTTCAGGATCAGGTCAGAAAATGACATGATCATACCCCTTATAAAAGTTAGTGTATTTTTCATTTTAAATGTATCGTCTTAGCGGCGAGTCCCGACTCGCACTTAAGCAAAATTGTGCAATAAATTGTGACAATTTGTGTCTTTATCATGAACTGCTTATATTGTTTATGCTTGAGGCCGAGGGGTTAGTTGGGAAAGGCTGGATACAGTGTTTGAATGAACCAATAACCTTGTACAAGATGCGACTCGAATCACAACCTTTTATCCCACGGTGATCAGCAACATGCTAAACTTTTTCGACATATTTTTGTGCGGTATAAAGAACCATTATGAACGATAAAAGCCGTATCACCATCGACCGTCTTAAGACATTGGAACCGATAGCGACGTTATCGACCGAGCGGCTCGAAGAGTTAGTAGGCTTGGCCTATGCAGAGCGCCTGGCCGCCGGAGTCAGTGTGTTTCGAGAGGGAGATGTTGACAACCAGACTATCTATCTACTCGATGGCGATTTACAACTGACCGCCTCAGACGGCAAGATCGACAAGGTACTCGCCAGCAAAGACAAGGCCGCAAAATTTCCAATTGATGATAGCCAGCCGCGTCAGCTCTCCTGCGTGACCTTAAGTCGAACAGAACTGGTACGCATCGATAACAGCGTGCTGGATTACATGATGATGTGGGATCAATTGGCGGTATCAGAACAATTACAGCCGCCGCCAGCAGAAGAACCAGCAGAACAGACCGCTATGCCGGAAAATAATCCGCTGCCAACTGAAAATGCAGGCAAAGAAAACAACAGCAGTGGCGCTGCCGCAGACGTTGTGATCACCAGCAGTGATGAAGATCGTGGCTGGATTCGCCGTATGCGCCACATCATGGCATTCAAAAACATGCCGCCATCCAATATTAAGTCCCTGCTGGAACGCATGGAAACGATCCTGGTGGAAAAGGGCAACGTGATCGTCAAGCAAGGTGAGGTTGGGGATTACTTTTATGTGCTTACCGAAGGCACCGCACAAGTCACCCGCACGATTGAGTTGGCTAACTTGCAACCGGGCGCCAGTTTTGGTGAAGAGGCGTTGGTTTCCGGAGGATCGCGCAACGCCACGGTCACCATGTCATCGGATGGCATGGTAATGCGTCTGGCGAAAGAGGATTTTAATCATCTGCTCAAAGAGCCGTTACTTAATCGGGTGTCTGCCGATGAAGCACGCGCCCGTGTCAACAAAGGCGCAACGTGGTTGGATGTGCGCCACGCCAAGGAATTTCGTCACAGCCGTATGCACAAGGCACAGAATATTCCCTTGCACGAAATGCGTATGCGTATGAGTGAGTTGGACAAAACCAAAAATTACATATGTTACTGCGGCACCGGTCGCCGCAGCAGTGCCGCTGCTTTCCTGCTGGCACAAAACGGTTACAACGCCAGCGTGCTCAATGGCGGTATTCAGGTGATGGCGCAGGAGCTGGAACGTTAATTTTCGGATTCGTATAACTGCGTCGTTTGTTTGACGACATCTCATGAAACATCGTAGTTGGATCACAGAACGCCCTCAAGGCAAAGATGAAATACTATTTTATGGCCAGCACAAGCCCCACGTTTCTGGCCCTGATTCATTCTGATTTTGCGGAATCCAAAAAACATCTGGACGGGTTTCCTCCCCCCCAATATGATTATCGTGATGTTGACTCAGCAAATCGCGACCAAAATACACCGAGATACTGAACGACTATGGATTCTTTCTTGAGAAGCTGGAAGCTCTAACCAGCGTCAAAGGTCATGCTCAGAAGCGGGTCAAGGAATTGCGCACTGGAAAATTCAGCGCACTTAGTGCCCATTATTTTCGGCTAAGGCTGGTTAGCCTCCTCGCCACACTCTGTTTTTTACCGGCGAATGCAGCCAAGGCGTCGGACGTTTTCGAGCCTGATCTTTACGAGGAAATTCCGGGCTACAACCCCGCTCATTACAAGCCAATCAGCATCAATGATTCTGTTGAGATGGTACGCACAAGACTACTTGGTAGTAGTGGCTATTTTTTTAATGTGCTACGAGAACAACGGCGCGTGTGGAAATCGCCAATGATTTATTTTGGCTGTGCAGGAGCTACTACCCGAGCTGGCGACTTCGGAGGAGCACTCACTCTCCGAGATGACGACCTCGACGGTGACGCAGTAAACGATTATTTGTCGCTTGCGGGGACAGGCCGTGACTGCGAGCAATTCTGCTTCTTCGCAAGCCTGCGGGGCGGTCAGGAGAATTTTGTCATCCGCTTCGAGCGCAAGCCCCATGAGTGGATAGCCACCGGCCCGATCCTGGACAGCGATCACCCCTTGAACGATGACTTATGGAAGAAGATTGGCGGATACCTTGGAAAGTATCTTTCCGCGAAGAACAAAAAAACGATAGACGAAATGATCGCCCAGAAACGCTACGGAGTCATGCCACCAACCAGCCAGTATTTCGATGACCTAAAAAAAGTACATCAGTCCGCTACCCGCCTGTACCGAAAGAAAGATTATTATTACGCCGCCGAAGCACTGGCTAAATTTTTTGCCAGTCACGATTTTCGCGCCATCGATCCACAGAATGTCAATCCAGAATATACCGCAATCCTGAACGACTACGCATTCTTTGTCTGGATGCGGTATCAAGAGTACAAAGCTAGTGGTGAAAAGGAGTTAGAGAAGCGGGATAGCTCTTCCCTCGTTCAAGACCTAGACGGGAACTATCAAAGCGCCAAGGAGAGCGTCAGCGAACGATTGCGTTATGTCCTTGCGCGTGACCCCCAGCGCGTAGCGGCTTACCTTAATTTTGCCGACGTTCTCTACGAGGAGCCTTTCTTGGGTGTATCAAACCCGGATGACAAAAAACAAGCCGCTGAATATTACACCACCTACCACGACCTCATGCTCAAAGCCGACAAGAAAAACAAAATCCCCGTGCGTGTTTTCGAACGGATGAAGTAAATATGCTCCAATCAGCAAAAGCAAATTGGGTAGACCTCAAAAAGGCACATTGTAATTTTCTATCGGGCTGAATTCGGCGGAATAAACATAAAAAGGGTCGAGGAGTAAAAATCGTGGCGAAATTATTAGGCAACATTGAGCACTTTACCTTCGAGATTTCCGGCCTGTCGAGCGCAGAAAAATGATTAAGCAAAATTCTTGGCGAGATGGAACTAAAAGAAAGTAACTATGATCTCGAAATGTACTAAACTTCTTTTACTTTCTGTTGCCCTGTATTTTTGGGCAGCCCTCGCTGACGATAAGTTCGACGCGCCTGAAAATGAATCCAGCTCACGTGATTTTGATGATGGCTACAACATTTATCACACCACAGGATTTGCTGGGCAAGACTTTTACTATGTATTTAAAAATAACCAGCGAATTTGGAAATCCCCACCCGTACGAATCTACCTTTCTGTAAGTGGTGGGCCGGAAAGAGTTGATGTTGATGGAGACGGTGTACTCGACATTATGTGGTCTGGTGGTCAGCCACATCTCTATTGTGCCAACTTTGGTGTTGTTGTCAGCATCAGCGGAAAAACGCAAAACTATTTGTTCCACTACGACTCTGAGACGACGGAAGATCTCCCATATGGTCTATTAGAAATTAGCGCTGAACCACCTGAGGATATTTGGCCAAAAGTCGTTCCAATACTTCAGAAACGCGCGTGTTCTTCTGATGATAAGGAAAGGATCGCCGATGTCATTCTTAGCAAACGCTACGTCACTATCAAATCCGCTAGCAACGCCTATCCAAGTCTCAAACAGTTGCATAAGAAGGCACTGGCATTGCATACATCTAAAAAGACAGGAAAAGCGGCTGAGCGGCTGGACGAGTTTTTTTTCCAATATGATTATCGTGACGTCGACTCAGGAAATCGCGACCCAAAATACACCGAAATATTGAACGATTATGGGTTTTTCCTTGAGCAGTCAAAACAGCGTCCATTTTTTCAGCAACAGGCGATAGAGATTTTGTCCTATGTAATTTATCGTGATCCGTCTCGTGCGGTGGCTTATCTAAACTTAGCTGACGCTCAGTTTGATCAGGTTTCTAAGAAAGAGAGTGCGTCGCTTAAAAACAAGGCGGCTCAGCACTACCGTGTGTATCACGATCTCATGGCCAAAGCCGACAAGAAAGACAAGATCCCCGTGCGGGTCTTCGAGAGGATGAAGTAGTATAAAGTAGTTTAACGATTCCGGACATCTTTTAGGAACAGTAATTTAGTCTATATGAGTGCTCATTTTTACTGGAAATCAGGTTAAACTAATAAACAAAAAGGCAACCATGCAATGGTACCATCACGATATTCTGCCTTCTTCTCAATTAGCCGAAAATTTATTTTTACTTATTTGGTACTGATGGCGCAGACCTCCTTGGTATCCGCTCAAGAAATTTCAGATGAGACACTAAAAATGACCGATAAAAAATCACTGCTTATTGAGGTTTTTTGCAAAGACAATGATCGGTGTCTGTTCACGGGAGAGGACATCTTTATTGACGTTAAGATTACTAACGTTTCAAAAAAACAAATTGGATTTCCAGTGGAGCTCCATAAAAAGAAGGGGCCATCCGTTCGTATAAAATGCTTGAGCACAAATTCAGAGACTTATCTTCGAACCTTGCCGCCTGATTTCTCTTTAAAAGAAAAATTTTATTCTATCCAATCCCGGGAGTCAGTAACCATACCTTGGGTTATTCATGCGGGTGAGCTCACGCAATTTGGCATACCTGTTGATCTTTCTGTAAAAGTTTCAATAGCCGGTAAAATTCAAGTGAATGGAAAAACCATTGATTTTGAAGGGGGCGATGACTTCCAAATTGTCAGTCAGCCGAATCACAATCCGATGGATTCCTACAAGATCAATAATCAGGCTGTTACAAGGGAGGCTTTTGATAAATTTAAGAGTCAGCTCATTGTGCCAAAACACCCTAAGCAAGAGGGGACAAGAACTGCGGATGAGGATTACGGTATCATGAGGCTTTATGAAGTCACAATGAAGGGCACCGGAGAAAAATATGTATATATTTACGAAACCCTTCGCGACGTGGCTTATCACAGGATAGAATTTTCGACTGCGCAGCCAGACTTTGATTGGGCCTGGAAGTCCACGCCCAAAAGCTTTAAGAAAAAAATATCAGAGGTAAAAGTCGGCGATACGCTTGAAAAATTGATAGAACTAGTGGGGGAGCCAGATGCTAAAGAAAAATCGAGATTGGTATATACCTCGAGTGGGTGGTCGGGCTACCTTTGTACTTATGACTTTGACATCATAGATGGAGTCGTCGTTCGGATTGTTGATCGAGGCTGTGCTCACGTGAGCATCCAATGAAAATAGATCTGTTTTTCTAGCAATAGCTGTTAGAAAAAACAAAGGCCCTTGAATATACTGTCTCAACCGGAATGGTAGTTTCTATCATGATAAGGATCAGGTTTTCTGGACACTGTATTTTTGCACACGTACGCAGCATTTTAACCTTGGGTTAGTGGAGACACATTTATATGCGCGGTATTATTACTTTGGCATGTATGTTACTGTTTGTCGCAACGGCATCTGCTGATTTAAAAAATGTGGTGTTAAAACACCAGGAATTGGCGATTGAGGCTGGTCAGTTGATTCTCACATCTGACAGTCGTTCCCTTATTGCCGTTGATTCACCTACGGTAAGGACCGTCGATCTTGCCAACGGAAAAATCACGCGCACCATAACACTCAAGTTTAACGGTGAGGCACTCTATCACATGCTGGACTTCAGTCCGGACAACAAATTAATCGCAATGAGAGGCAAAGACAAACCCTACGAGAAGGAGGATAATATTCACACTGGGGACGTTATATTTTTTAATTTCCCCGCTGGGCCACACCTTCGTACCACTGATTTCGGCATTTATCCGCAAGGTACGTTTAGTCCAAATAGTAAGCATTTTGTTGGCTATGGTTTCAAGGGCGATCAGGCTGAGATCTTTGACGTAAAAACTCGTCGCATAATAAAAAAAATTTCCGAGTCACGAGGGCCCGGTCGAAAATGTTGGCTTCAGTCGTGATGGAAAGCTGTTCTTCGCGGCAAGCGGGGGCGTTATCGATATCTGGTCGACGCAATCCTGGAAACTGCTACAATCCTTCAATGGTACAGGCCCAGCTAGTTTCAGTCCTGACAATCGCTTTATCGCCGCTGTACCTATGGCAGATGAAGTTTTGCCGGATAAAGGGATAAATCTTTGGGATATCAAGAAAAAGTATTGGCTGTGGCAAACGCCAACGCGTTATTCCCTCCATGAGTTTTCCTACACCCCGGATGGAAAGTATCTCGCGGTAAGCGCCGTAGAAAGCGATAAGGAAAAACCAAAGATCCAATTCTTTGACGCAGCTACTGGGAAACTCGCCTATCAGCTTGATGTCACAGGCCAGGATTTAGTCTTTTCTGCCGACGGAAAATATCTCGCGTTAACCACTTCGGTTAGTAACGATAAAGGTAAGAAAACGACGCGTTATCTCATATACTCTGCGCCCGATGGATCACCGATATTTAAGCAGCCAGCAAAAATCCGTTAATGTAGAAACAAAATGACTGCTCCGAAAGCAACGCAGAAATAAGGGTAAAACAGAAGATATATTCATAAGGCAGGAGAATGTTATGCGTAGTATTTTTATCTCGGTATGGTTGTTGATCTTGTCGATCACTGCATCTTGCGACAGTGTCAAAGGTGATATAAATGTGGCGAATGAAGCTTATACCAAAAAGGATTACAAAAGCGCCTTTGAACAGTATAAAAAACTTGCGGGTTCGGGTAATGCAGTAGCCCAATTCAATCTTGGCAATATGTATAGTGAAGGTCAAGGTGTCCCTCAGAACGAGGAAGCAGCGTTAAAGTGGTATCGCAAAGCGGCTGAGCAAGGTAACGCAAATGCCCAATACAACCTCGGGGTGATGTATGCGTACGGTCGAGGTACCAAAAAAGATGACATAGAGGCTGCTAAATGGTACCAGAAAGCCGCTGAACAGGGAAAAACCGTTGCTCAAGAAACCCCATCTAAGGATGAGGTTCTCCGTTATGTGGGTGAAAAATTATTTGAAATCTCTTTGGACAATTGGGGAAAGACAGCGACGGATGCATTGAAACATCAATCGACTGAAAATTGTGGTGAAGAATCAGAATTGAACCCTTGTGATACACAACGCCCCGTTGAGGACTCGCTATCTATTCTGGTACAAGGACTCAAGGTATTTCCAAATAAAAACGGTGCTCAGTCGCGCTTCGTCGCCTTGGTAGAACTGGGGCATGAGGTGTTGTCTGATGATGAATTTTACAATTCTGAACAAAGAAGTTATCAGTGTGCACTATTGGTACGGGTAAAAATAAATAATAGTTGGGAAGAAGAGTTTTTGGATAAAATAGTTGATGCGCAGTACGAGGGCGGAACTCGTTATGCGCAAAGCTGTTATGAATTTAAACTCTCATGGGACGCAGCAGGGTATCCCGTTTTAGAAGCACCTCATCTTTCAGGGCCTTATGCTGGAGGAAATTATTCCCGGTCGTTACAAACAATCCATTTTGTTGACGGCACGTATAAATACGACGTTGAGATACTTGAAGAAGGTCCGCTCACCGGTGAAAACACGGAGTCAACTGAAGAATCGACGAAAAAATAAAATGAAAAGCCAGCTGGAGATTAAAATTCTGAATCGGTGAGTGTGTATGTCGAAGTTTATAATTTTATTGTTATTCACTTGTCTGTCGTTGAGCAATTGCGGGAATAATAATATCCCAACCTATGATGAAGTCTGATCGCCGCTGGGAGCCAGGTGTTGAATCAATACCAACGGCATGCCGAAAAAACACCACCACCCACGACTGGAAAATCTATGTCACAAAAATCATTGAATCAAGTGTTGTTGGAAGCCGTTAACACCGCGGACTCACGCGAATTCAAGGTCTTATCAAGCAGGGGGCATCAGCCAATACCAAAACACCGGATGGCGACTCATTAATTACCCTGATATTTAGAAGGCATATCTCGAGAAGCCAATCAGGGAGAATATCGTTAACCTGTTGATGGATAGTCGTGCAGATATTCATGGTACGACTTAGTTGCATGGAAGCACGGGTTATGATCTGCTTACGACCGCAAAGAAAAACCAGGTGACGGTGCTGCGCAAGATTACAATAAAGCCATGAACTGGTATCGAAAAGCCACTTAGAAAAATAACTTAGTCGCTCAACGCGCACTTGGAGACATATGTGCGCAAGGCCGAGGCGTATCTCTAGATTATAATGAAGCCTTGAGGTGGTATCACAGCGCTGCCGAACCAGGAGATGATATGGCCCAACTCTCGC
>JAYSTO010000009.1:0-3600 GCA_043719675.1 Gammaproteobacteria bacterium
TGCACGCCTCGCTGAATTACAACTGTCACGCGCTTATCTCAACGATGCATTGGCATCCGCACAACGCGCCGTACAACTCGATGCGCAACAGGCCCGTGCGCAAACCATCCTGGGTTTTGCGCACCTGACCCGCATCGACATCGACCTTGCCACGCGCACGTTTGAACAAGCCATCGTATTAGATCAAGCCGATCCACTGCCGCATCTTGGTTTGGGCCTCGCAAAGATCCGCCGTAATCACCTGGCGGAGGGCCGCCGCGAGATCGAAATCGCCGCAATGCTCGACCCCAACAACGCCCTGATCCGCAGTTACTTAGGCAAGGCGTATTTCGAAGAAAAACGCTCACGTATCGACGCCGATCAATTCGCCATGGCCAAAGAACTCGATCCAAATGACCCGACACCGTGGTTCTATGATGCGATCCGTAAACAAACCGAAAATCGGCCGGTGGAAGCACTGGAGGATTTGCAGAAGTCGATTGAGTTGAATAACAACCGTGCGGTGTATCGTTCGCGGCTGCAATTGGATCAGGATGAAGCGGCAAGGAGTGCGAGTCTGGCGCGGGTATACAATGATTTAGGTTTTGAACAATTTGCATTGATCGAAGCAGCCCGTTCTTTGCAGCAAGACCCCGCCAACCACAGTGCACACCGGTTCTTATCTGATCTCTATTCAACCAGAACACGGCATGAAATCGCCAGGGCTAGTGAACTACTGCAAGCCCAGCTACTGCAGCCAATCAACATTAACCCGATACCGCCACAGGTTGTTGAAACTGACTTGGGTATTATCACAAACGGCGGCCCGGTAAATACCAGTTATGGTGAGTACAATCACTTATTTACCCGTGATTCCATCAATGCACAAATAAACCTGGTTGGCGGTAATAACGCAACCAAAGGCGATAATATTCTAGTTTCAGGTCTATATGGACCAACCTCGCTTGGTTTCAGCCAGTTTCATTACGAGTCAGATGGCTATAGACCAAATAATGATATCAAACATGATATTTATGATTTTTTCATACAATCACGCTTAACGAATGATTTTTCCGTTCTTGCTGATTATAAAAAGAGGCAAACGACATCGGGGGATTTGTTGTTGCGATTTGATCCAGAAAACTACTTACCGAACAAACGTAAGAACATCCAGTTTGAAACTGCGAAAGTGGGCTTTAATTACCAGCATCACCAGAAAAATAACTTGCTCGGGTTAGTAAAAAAAGAAAAACACACAGATCGCGCCTATGATTTTGAGTCCGGCACCATCCCGTTTGATTTTACAAGCACAACAACAATAGATACTGATGAAAAGTCTACATCAGGAGAGCTTCAATATATTTTGAATCAATCATCATATACCGTTATCTCCGGGATAAACCTCGTTGATGTGAAAAGAAATACCACCCGTATTGATATCCTGGAGATTGTATTTCCCCCCGTGTTTGATGTTACCACGTTCCTCACTAATCTCGACACCAAATACAAAAAGGCCTATTTGTATGCAAATTATAACTACTTCAGTACTATTAAACTAACTGCGGGGGCTGCATACAGTGACTTCGAAGCCAACCGGTTCAACCTCAACCAGATAAACCACTTACTTGGCGCAACATTTCAAGCATCAAATACCGTCTTTTTCAGATTGGCTTCGTTTTCCTCAGTCAGCGCACCTATAGTAGGCCAGCAGACAATCGAGCCCACTCAAATTGCGGGGTTTAACCAATTTTTCGATGATACTAATGGATCCAAAACAAACCGCAGCGGTATCGGTCTTGATTATATTGTCTCGGGTAAAACCAAGGTTGGTTTAGAATCCAGTCGGCGCAAGATAGATGCGCCCGTTACCTTGGGCTCTGTCACCGTGTTCGACGATCTGGAAGAACGGTTGAACTCAATATATGTCTATTCGACACTATCACGCCACTTTAGCCTGGCCGTTAACAGTGACTTTGAAGTATTTCGCAATCCAAATAGCAATACCCTTGCAACACCAACAGAAATCAAGTCCTCCAGGGTACCTATTGCCATTATTCTTAATACCCCAAACGGGCACACGCTTAAAACTATCTTCACCCATGTCGACCAGACGTACCAAGACATCAGTAATAATATATTCAAGGATGCCTTTTGGCTGACTAATGTCCTGTTCTCGTACCGACTGCCTCAACGAACCGGCCAGTTATCAATTGGGATCAATAACGTTTTTGATAAAAAATTTAAGTATTATGATCTTGAATATACAGGCGCACAAAAAGCGCCCCTATTCCAACCCGACAGAACCATATTCGCACAATTAAGTTTTGTGCTGTAAGTTTTATCAACAACAAAGAGGAAAATGAAATGGGTAATCGATTCATATCAATTGGTAGTGTGGCATTTGTGCTTGCCGTAGCCAGCCTTGGTCTTGGTTATTACAACTATACTCAAACCAGGAGTAATACAATGTTTCTAAGACAGCTTTACCAGCCCGCACAAGATGGCAACTGTTACTGGCATAGTACTTCCGCCGGATCAGCATTTTGCGACACAAAGCCTGCAACTTTAGGATACTGCTTTACCCCTTATGTGGCAGCACCGGCTTGCATAAAATAATCGTTACAACACCGGCCTGCGGGTCGGTTTTTTTATAAAAACCTCTTTCATGCATCAACCATTATTCCACTTATTTTCACCCTTGCTCTGGTTTATGTTGTTCCCTGTTCCGGCCACATAGCCACTGCTGAAAAAAACCGGACGAGGATAGTAGTTCCGAGCCGCACGAGTACAACGACCTGCCAGATCAATGCAGCGACACCCAACTCAATAGCGGAATTGTATTGAGAGCACATAATCAATGTAACCCCGAATTTCCCCCGCAGTTTTAGAAAAATTTGCGTAGGGGTGCTTACACCCCGGCATGTTTTCATGTACAACTTCCGCGTGCAGAGCAGCAAGTAACAGTATTCACACCGTTAGTATGGGAAATTACCCCGGCTGAAATTTCTACCACAGTCCGGGCAGAATATACAAAGGGTTTAAGACAAGGGTATCTTGGTTAAGAGGAGTTTAAAGTTGGTGAAACTTTGTTTTCACTTGAAAAAATAACTGTTAAGAATAAGAAAAAGCCTGTTCGGTATATTACGCACTGGGGCGTATATACCCCCTACGGGCTTGAACGAAAAAATATGAAAGACTACTTTGAAAAAATAAAGTAGCAATATCGGAACATCACCCTGAAACAATCCATATTCAATCGGCCAAAGCGAAATAATTAACAACCGGCCTTCAAGCCGGTTTTTTTATGCCTGCAATTCGGATATCTACTGCGTCACCAGATAACACGATAACGTATCAGGTGAATTCGCTTTGTAACCGTCCTGCTTGTCTGCCGTATAGTCGGCACGTGTTTTATAACCGATCACATGCCCGTTGATATCCGGGTTGGTGGTGTCGCGGTGATACAGGTAAAGCACCTCGTACAAGCACTGCTTATTGGACTGCCGAAGTTGAAAGACAGGGCGACGCTCGTTACCTTGCTGACTTTGTTCAATCACTTCGTAGGCCATTTTCCGACACTGACTGAACGGTGTCTGCCAGGTGAGGGTTTTATTCTGCACA
>JAYSTO010000081.1:0-20818 GCA_043719675.1 Gammaproteobacteria bacterium
GATCATTCGCCAGGGCTTGGATCGCTCACCGATGTACACTGGGGTAATCGAAGGTATCGGCCCGCGGTATTGCCCATCGATCGAAGACAAGGTCGTGCGGTTTGCGCAACGTGATTCCCATCAAATATTTGTTGAGCCCGAAGGCCTGAGTACTACCGAGATTTATCCCAACGGTATTTCCACCAGCTTGCCGTTTGATGTGCAACTCGCCTTTGTGCGGACGATCAAGGGTTTTGAAAAGGCGCACATCACGCGACCCGGTTATGCCATCGAATATGATTATTTTGATCCACGTGATTTACAGCCTTCACTGCAAACCAAATTTATCCAGGGTTTATTTTTTGCAGGACAAATCAACGGTACCACCGGTTATGAAGAGGCAGCCGCGCAAGGCTTGTTGGCGGGCATGAACGCTGCTCTGTATGTAGCTGACAAGGCACCGTGGACACCCCGTCGCGATGAGGCCTACATCGGGGTTTTAGTGGATGACTTGATCACCCGTGGCACCAGTGAGCCGTATCGCATGTTCACCTCGCGCGCGGAATATCGTTTATTGCTGCGTGAAGACAATGCCGATCTGCGCCTGACGGAAAAGGGTCGCGAACTTGGTTTAGTCAATGATGTGCGTTGGACGGCCTTCAGTGAGAAACGTGAAACCATCGAGCGCGAGCGGCAACGTCTGCAAACCACCTTGGTTCATCCTGATCGCATGCCGACGGAGGCAATCGAAAAGGTGTTTGGCCAAACCCTCAGCCGTGAGGCGCGCCTCTGGGAGTTGTTACGTCGGCCAGAGATTACCTATCGGGATTTAATGCAATTGCCGGAGATGGACGGGGCTGTCCGTGATCCTGCCGTGATTGAACAATTGGAAATACAGGCCAAGTATGCCGGTTATATTGATCGCCAGCACGATGAGATCGAACGGCAGCGCCGTCATGAAGAAACGCAACTCGCGTTGGACTTCCCTTATGACTTGATCAATGGATTATCAAACGAAGTCCGTGAGAAACTCACTCGAACCCGGCCCACGACAGTAGGTCAGGCGGCGCGTATCCCCGGCGTAACCCCCGCAGCGGTGTCACTGCTGCTGATTCACCTCAAAAAACAACGGGGCCAGGGTGAACAGCGACGTGTATAACGCCTTCTTGTTTGCCAGCATAGTGGCACAAAGCCGGTCTTAGCTGACGCAATGATCGCAGGGCACGCGAATAACATCAGCAGTGAGGTGTGCTTTTGACCCCATCGTTGCGAGGAGAAATTCATTGTTCAATTTATTCAATCATAAAGAGGAAATATAATGATGCGTATTTTACTGATGGGTTTGATCACGATGTTGAGCACGGCAGTAACGGCAGCAGACAATACTTTTATCAGCAAAAAAAGCCCTTATCCGGTGGCGCAGACCATGGATCGCCTGGAAGGCGCACTCAAAGAAAAAGGCATTGCGATAGTGGCACGTGTCAATCATGCCGCAGGGGCAAAACAAGTGGCGATGGAAATGAGGGATACGGAGTTATTGATATTTGCCAACCCCAAACTCGGAAGCCTCCTGATGCTGGAAAATCAAATAGTCGCCATAGATCTGCCGATGAAAGCCATCGCCTGGAAAGATGACAAAGATCAGGTGTGGCTTGGTTATAACGACCCCGCCGCATTAGCAAAGCAACGTAATCTCAAGGATCAGGATGAAACCCTAAACAAAATGCGCGGTGCGCTGGATAACTTTACAAATACGGCAATAGCTGTAAAGTGATCGTTTTTCAAACCCGGTTCGCCGGGTTTGTTTTTTAGCGGGTACTACATGGTATTCAACGAGGGAGGACGGCTGATGTTGCGCATCTGGGGACGGATGAGCTCGATGAACGTCAAGAAAGTGGTGTGGTCTGCGCAGGAACTGGCGCTACCATTTGAAAGAATCAATATTGAAGGCTTCGCGCCGATCACTACGCCTGAATTTTTGCGCCTTAACCCCAACGGCTTGATCCCGGTGATTGAAGATGAGGGTTTTGTATTATGGGAATCCAATGCCATCGTACGTTATCTTTGCGCCAAGTATGGTGAAGGTTCTCTGTATCCCACCAAGCTACACGTCCGCGCCGATGCTGATCGTTGGATGGATTGGCAGACAACGACGCTGTATCCCACCCTGATGCCTGCATTTCGGAATTTAATTCGCACATCGGCAGATAGCCGTGATCTGCAGGCGATTGAATCCGCACGGGCAAAAACGGAACCACTGACGCATATCCTTGACAGGCAACTCGCCGAGCGGGAGTACTTAACGGGTCCGGCCTTCACCATGGCAGATATTGCAGTTGCTTGTAATGTTCATAACTGGCTGAACCTGCCACTACCGCGCGAGAACCGGCCACATTTGCAGCGCTGGTATACGAACGTGAGATCAAGGCCAGCCTGTGAAACGGTGCTGACCTTGCCGCTGATTTAAAGGCGTCATTCATTCACAGCGGTATTGCGTCTGACAATAGGGCAGCAAGTTGTCCATGGTCTCGTTGAAGGTAATGTTAAATAGGCTTGTCTCCTGTTAGTATCGCAGCAGAATTAACGAAGAGGTGGTTGTATGAGTGTTAGTGATATCGCAGCGTTGAATGCCAGATTTGGCATTGACAAGCAGGTAACATTTAAAGTCGGACCAAGTGGCTTGACAGTGGCGGAAGTGGCGAACAGTTACGCGACGGCGACAATCGTGTTGCAGGGTGCGCACCTCACGACATGGACGCCACGCAAGCAAAAGCCGGTGATTTGGTTGTCGCCCGTTGCAAAGTTTGCTGCTGGGAAATCCATTCGCGGCGGCGTGCCGATCTGCTGGCCGTGGTTTGGTCCGCATGCCAGCGATGCAAAGTTGCCGGGGCACGGTTATGCCCGCACGGTACCTTGGGAAGCGATCGCCACCAAAGCCTTACGCAATGGCGGCACTCAAATCGTTTTTCGTTTAGTGGCGAGTGATGCGACACGTGCGCAGTGGCCACATACATCACCTGTGGAGTTTCACGTTACCATTGGCGCGACATTAGTAATGCAGTTAATCACCCGTAATACCGGTAACATACCGATCACCCTCGGTGATGCCCTGCATACTTATTTTGCCGTCAGCGATATTCGTGAGGTCTATATTCATGGTTTGGGTCAGTGTTCATACCTGGATAAAATGGACGGTGGTAAGCGAAAACAACAATCGGGGCCGGTGGTTATTAGCGAAGAAACAGATCGGATTTATTTGCAGTCCAGCGCAGATTGTGTGATTGAGGATTTCCCCTGGCGGCGACGTATTCGCATCAGTAAACGTGGCAGCAATTCAAGTATCGTTTGGAATCCGTGGCGGGAAAAGGCTAACGCCATGGGAGATTTTGGTCCGAACGGTTATTTGAACATGGTATGCGTGGAAAGCGCCAATGCCGCTGACGATGTGGTGACGATAGCGCCGGGCGCGGAACATTGTTTATCGGTAACCTATCAGGTTGAACCACTGAAATAGTATTTGTTATTTGCTTATGATGATTGCAGAGGTAATGTATGGTTGAATTATTTACTGATCCACAAATGTGGATAGCTTTTTTCACACTGACATCGCTGGAGTTGGTGTTGGGTATCGACAATATCATTTTTATTGCGATACTTGTTGATCGATTACCGGCGCATCAGCGCCGATCAGCGCGGCGTCTCGGCTTGTTCCTGGCGATGTTCATGCGTATTGGGTTGTTATTGATGCTGTCATGGATCGTCGGGTTGATTGCCCCACTGTTTACGGTGGTCGGCCAGGAAATTTCGGGACGGGATTTGATCCTCATCGGCGGTGGTTTATTTTTGTTATGGAAAAGCACTAAAGAGATTCATCAATTGATGGAAGGCGAGGAGGGTGAAAGTTCCCGCGCGGTAAAACCCACGCTGGCGAGCGTGATTGTGCAGGTCATTATTATCGATTTGGTTTTTTCATTTGATTCGATTATCACCGCCGTAGGCATGGTAGACAGAATCGAGGTAATGATTGCTGCGGTGGTGACATCGGTGGCTTTGATGATGTTGTTTGCGGAAGGGATTGGGCGATTCGTTTCTAATCACCCGACGGTGAAAATGTTGGCATTGTCATTTCTGGTGGTCGTTGGCGTGGTATTAATTGCCGATGGCCTCGATCACCACGTACCCAAAGGCTATGTGTATTTCGCGATGGCATTTTCTGTGGCGGTCGAAATGCTCAATATCCGCATGCGTAAACGAGTGGTGAAGCCTGTGCATCTGCATGAGCCCTATGCACGGGAACCAGTGCAGTCGGACAAAGACTAGTTGGCAGAATGGAATAGTCCCAATGAGTTGTTGGTGGATTGCGGTATTGAGGAGATATTGATTGGATTTGCAAAGCCCCACGTTGTTATTGGGTTGGTTTGCCGTGTTTGTCTTTTCGGTCACCGTGCATGAAGCAGCGCACGCCTGGGTGGCAAAGCTCGGCGGGGATCAGACCGCATACAGTGGTGGCCAAGTCTCGCTGAACCCCGTTCCGCACATGCGGCGTGAACCCATTGGTATGTTGTTATTACCGATTATTAGTTTGATTGCAATGGGCTGGCCGATTGGTTACGCGAGTGCGCCGTTTGATCCACATTGGGCGGATCGATATCCGAAGCGTGCTGCCTTAATGGCCCTGGCTGGTCCCTTTGCAAATCTGTTTATTGCCCTGTTGTGTTTGTTGTTGATGTGGATCGGTTTACAGACCAGTGATTTTGTTTTAGCGATGAAGCCTCTGGTGCAAATCGTTTCAGGACAACAAGGAACGTTTGCCTATGGGTTGTCGTATTTGCTCAGCATGTTATTGGTGATGAATTTTCTGTTATTTATTTTTAACATTATGCCAATACCACCACTGGATGGCAGCGGCGTGTTGCCCTTATTCATGAGCGCTTCACAGACACAACGCTTTCGTGAGATTGCCTACACGCCTGCGTTTATGCTGATTGGATTTGTAATTGTCTGGAAACTGATTGGTATTATTTTTTGGCCGTCGTTGCGGTTTTTGCTGCAATTTTTATATTAAGCACGCCCTGTCTTTACGACGAGGAGCGTGGCCGCGCATGCCGGGTACGACTACTGTGTTGCGGTTTTTTGCTGGCGCGGTGACGTGTAGTACTTGGATCGGGGCGGTCGGTTTTATCGTGAATCGGTGGTTTGGGGTGTACTAACAAACTGGCATCAACACTGAGTTTAGGCAGGCGATGGCCGATGTAGGTTTCAATCTCCGGCAGGGAAAATACAAACTCATCACAAGCAAAGCTGATAGCCTCACCCGAGGCACCTGCGCGCGCCGTGCGGCCAATGCGATGCACATAGTCTTCGGCGTCATGCGGTAAATCAAAATTGAACACGTGACTGACGGCCGGGATGTGTAAACCCCGCGCGGCGACATCGGTGGCCACCATGATATTGGTTTTGCCTTCGGCAAATTCCTGCAACAGACGCAAGCGTTTGTTTTGCGGTACATCGCCCGATAATAAGGCGACCGGAAAGTCGTTACCGCGCAGATAGGCTGTGATCTTTTCGGCGACACGTTTGGTGTTGGCAAAAATCAAGGCACGTTGCACCTGATGGGCTTGCAACAGACCCAGCAACAATGGGATCTTTTCTTCTTTGGCCGGGTAATACACCACCTCGGTGACTTGTTTGGCGGTGATCTGCTCAGGCTCAATCGCCACGTGTTCAGGGTTATTCATGTGCTCATACGCCAGCTCCTGCACGCGGAACGACAGCGTGGCAGAAAACAGCATGGTCATGCGCTGTTCGGGAGGCGGCATACGGCGTAACAAATAGCGGATGTCAGTAATAAAGCCCAAATCAAACATGCGATCCGCTTCATCCAGCACCATTACCTGTAGGGCTTTCAAATTGAATACGTCCTGCTTGAAATAATCAATGAGGCGGCCTGGTGTGCCGATCAAGATATCGACACCGTCTTCCAGGGTTTGCCGTTGTTGCAGATAACCAGTACCACCAAATACCAGCCCCAATTTAAAACCCAACGGTGTTGCTAATTTTTCTGCATCATTGAATATTTGTACGGCAAGCTCGCGAGTCGGCGCGAGGATCAGCGCACGGGGTTGTGTAGTGCTGCGCCCAGGCTTTGCCGGTTTGGTTAAAAGATGGGCAAATGCGGCTACCAAAAAGGCGATGGTTTTACCGGTTCCGGTCTGCGCCTGTCCCGCCACATCACGGCCAGCCAAGCTTTTTGGCAGGGTTTGTGCCTGGATGGGAGTGCAGTATGAAAAACCCGTTGATTCAATGGCTTGGAGTAGTTCCGCAGGGAGATTTAAATCCGCAAAACGCAGGGTCGAAAGATGAGTTTGTTCTGTCATAGCTGCACAGCATAACAAATAAGTCGTTACAATGGACTTGAAATATCACGCGCGATGCGCTCAAATGTCGATATTAGGTATCTCGAACGACCCCACCGAACATCATTCGTCGTCATTAACACCAACAGGAGCTCCACCTTGAGTGACAAGATTCTTTATGTAACCGATGCCACCTTTGATAAAGAAGTTCTACAGGCCAGCGGCCCTGTGCTTGTGGATTACTGGGCGGAGTGGTGTGGTCCCTGCAAAATGATTGCGCCAATTCTGGACGAGATCGCCAGTGAATATGGTGCTAAATTAAAGGTCGCCAAATTGAATATTGATGAAAACCCTGTAACCCCACCAAAATTCGGGATACGTGGCATACCTACCTTAATGCTGTTCAAGGGCGGTAACGTCGAGGCCACCAAGGTCGGCGCTGTTTCCAAATCGCAACTTACCGCGTTTATTGATAGCAATTTGTGAGAAGCGCCAGATCTGGCAGCGAGTTTTGCTGTATCAGGACTGGACGCTGAAATAGTTTAGTGGTAACTTTAGTCAGCCTGTAAATGTCGGCTCAGGCGATATAAAGAATTTTTAGGGATTACCGATAACATAACTTAACAACATTTATTCCTGCTTCACCGAGGCACTCCCAAAGCTACCGATTTTCAAACACAGCGTGATTACGTTGTGTCTTAGCAGTTCCCCTGTACTCATAACGTGAAAATATTAAAAGGCACTATGAACCTGTCAGAACTTAAACTCACCCCAGTCACAGAACTGGTTGATCTCGCCTCCTCGATGGGCATCGAGGGCATGGTACGAGCCCGAAAACAAGACATTATCTTTGCCATCCTCAAGTCCCACGCTAAAAGTGGTGCCGATATACACGGCGATGGGGTACTGGAAATTCTCCAGGATGGCTTTGGATTTTTACGATCGGCCACTGGCTCGTACCTGGCCGGACCCGATGATATTTATGTCTCACCCAGTCAAATTCGCCGTTTTAACCTGCGCACCGGTGATTCGGTTTCCGGGACGATCCGGCCACCCAAAGAAGGTGAACGTTATTTTGCCCTGCTCAAAGTTGATCAGCTCAATTACGAGCCACCCGAAAATGCCAAGGGTAAAGTATTATTTGAAAACCTCACCCCGCTACATCCCAACAAACGCCTGCCGTTGGAAATCGGTAACGGCAGTACGGAAGACATGATTGCGCGCGTTATCGACATGGTTGCCCCCATTGGCAAAGGTCAGCGTGGTTTGATTGTGTCGCCGCCTAAGGCGGGTAAGACCATGATGCTACAGAACATCGCCCGGTCTATCAGCATCAAAAATCCCGAGTGTTATCTTATCGTCTTGTTGATCGATGAACGCCCGGAAGAAGTTACTGAAATGGAACGTTCGGTTCGCGGTGAGGTTGTTTCCAGCACCTTCGATGAACCGGCCACTCGCCACGTGCAAGTCGCGGAAATGGTGATCGAAAAAGCCAAGCGGCTGGTCGAACATAAACACGATGTGGTGATTTTGTTGGATTCGATTACCCGTTTGGCGCGTGCCTACAATACCGTGATCCCGTCCTCCGGCAAGGTCTTAACCGGTGGTGTGGATGCCAATGCTTTACAAAAACCCAAACGCTTTTTTGGCGCCGCGCGTAACATTGAGGAAGGCGGATCGTTGACGATCGTTGCCACCGCCCTGGTCGAAACCGGCTCGCGTATGGATGACGTCATTTACGAAGAATTCAAAGGAACCGGCAACATGGAAATCCACCTGGATCGCCGTATTGCCGAGAAGCGCGTTTATCCTGCGATCAACATCAATCGCTCCGGTACCCGCCGCGAAGAACTGCTTACCACCCCGGATGAGTTACAAAAAATGTGGATCATCCGCAAGGTTGTACACGACATGGATGAACTGGCCGCGATGGAATTTCTCACCGACCGTATGCGCGCCACCAAAACCAACCTTGATTTCTTTGACGCAATGAAACGCTAAATATCCCGCGCCACCATATCGCTGGATTGTGTATGGATGAAGGTGCTCAGATAGGGGTTACCCATAGCGACGTTATTTATTCCTGTGAGGCGCACTGTCTTTATTTATTCAAATCTGTGAGTGATGTCACAAGTCGGCCGCAGGGCCAATAGTGTGTCGAGCCTGGTATTTTCTTCGCGTAATCAATCATCAAGCGAAAGTTAGCATTTACTTTCATATATAAATATTTATCCCCTCATTAATTCATTTTTTTGACAAGCCCCTACTAAAAAGCGATGATATTTTAAGCAACCCCGGACTACCCGGCTGAGACACCAGATATGCTGGTCTCGAGGCTTTGTATATAAGGGTGCCAAACAGAGGGTATAAAAATTTAAAGATGTGTCGGGGAGAGTGAGTGATGATACAACCAACGCGGGCGGCCATGCCCGAATTCGAAGTATGGTTAGAGCTGGCGAAAACTGACCCAGTGCAGTTTGAGGCATTGCGCCTGGCTACCATTGATGATTTTATCGCGCAGGTTCCCGGGGAAGATCGGCGGCTTCAACTGCGCCGCCTGCAATGGCGCATTGATCGTGTGCGTGAGCGAGCCAGTAACCCAATGGCGGCCTGTATTGAATTATCGCGCATGATGTGGGACTCATTCAGCCATCTGCGGGAGAACTATCAGGATATGTTTGAGGAAGGGCAGAGACATCAACCCCGTAGTACTCCACATAAAGCCCAGGTTCTCACGTTTCGCCCACGCGTCGAGACCGAGGGGATAACATAAGAATTCACTGGCATGCTTGATGAGTGGCGCGCTTTCCCGTAACATTGCGACCCCTGCGGTACCGTACCCGGCTTGGGGCTTGGGCAGCGGTACCTAAAACTACGAGGTTTTTTATGAAAGCAGAAATTCATCCCGATTATTCAGATGTTAAGGTCACATGCAGTTGTGGTAACAGCTTCGAGACTCGCTCCACCGCAGGGCATGCGATAAATATTGAAGTGTGCTCCATGTGTCATCCGTTTTACACCGGTAAACAGAAAATTGTGGATACGGCCGGTCGTGTGGATAAATTCCGCCAGAAGTATGCAAAGAAAGCCAAGTAGACACACTGGTATTTCAGTTTCACGAAGGGCGCCCAAGGTTGGCGCCCTTTTTGTTTTATGGCTCGGCATAGTTGCCGTTACGACTGATATCCATGCTGCATGTATCCTGGATCGCAGGGATGAACAGGCGCAGGTTGCGCGAGTCGTGGACGGCGACACGTTGATATTACGCGATGGCCGTAAGGTGCGTTTGGTTGGCGTGAATACACCTGAAACAGCAAAGCCCGATTCGCCAGGCGAACCGTTGGCCGAAGAGGCGAAGGCAGCGGTGCAAAGTCTGCTGCCGCTGGGTAGCACCGTTCAACTGCGTTTTGATCACACACCAGCTGATCGCCACGGTCGAACACTGGCACACGTGTATACAGCGGATGGGCGCAACGTCGGCGAAGAATTATTAACACGTGGCCTGGCGAGCGCGATCGCCGTGCCACCGGACTTATGGCAACACCCGTGTTACTTTGCGGCAGAAAAAATCGCACGTGACACCAAACGTGGCCTATGGCAGTTACCGTTTTATACGCCAATCGCTGTTCCTCCCCATTCCCGGTTGCAACAGCGCTTTCAATTTATTCGTGGCGAGGTGACGGCCGTGCAGTGGGCTTCAAAAGGTGCGCGCCTGGAACTGAATGGCTATCTCAGTGTGCGCATCACGCGCCGTGACCTACGGTATTTTTCCCGCGCGGATATCCAACGGTTACAAGGTCATAAGGTCATTGTACGTGGCTGGTTACGTGAGGAACGGGGGAAATGGTCGATGCAATTGCGCCATCCGTCGATGCTTCAGGGCTGATGGCTGTAGAGAGATATGATACTTGCGGGGAGAATAGGGGAATTCCCTTAATATAACTATTGTTAGCTGCTATGTGTCCTTAAATTAAGCTTTAAACTCTATAGGGGTTTCTGGCAAACTGCCAAGCTCGTCACAACAAGTAGTGCAGTAGAGTGTAATTTGGGGTGCGTGATGCTGGTAGAATCAGGCTGGTGTGTAATAAGATATATTTTTAAATTATTAATTGATACACAGAAAAACACGATAACGCAAACTTTAACGATGGATGACGGGGCATGCTAATGAAATGGAGGCGCGACGCTGGTTTTATTTTTATATTCCTATGTACACAGCTATTTTCTGGATGTACACCCGCTCCAATTAAAGTGGCTGAGATGCATTCTGCACGCGGTGACTGGACAAATGCGGTCAGGATCTACCGTAAGCTAGCAACAGAATACCCCGATGACGTCGAGTACCGGTCGCGCCTGAAACAGGCAGAGCTGAAGGCGGCGGATTTTTATTATCAGCAGGGGATCAAATTCATTGAGGCGGGGGATTTTGAAAGAGCCATGGGCGAGTTTCAGCAGGGCTTGTTGGCAATGCCGGATCACGACAAGCTCAAACAGGCAAGTACCAATGCGATGGCACGCAAAGAGGCGGAGCGTTTGATTGGCGAGGCCTTGCAAAATAAAGAGGCTGGTAAATATAAAGAAGCGGTGAAATTGATTGAGAATGCGATGAGGTTATACCCTGAGCATGAGCGTGCATCGGATTTGCTGTTTGAAATCAACGCGCTTGATGTACTCAGCGCCAAGAAAAAACTAGTACTGGGCTCAAAGCAGCCGATTTCACTGAATTTCCACAGTGCGCCAATCAGAACAGCGTTTGAGTTTGTATCCAAGTCATTCGGTATTAATATCATTTTTGACGAAGACATTAAAAGTACACCGGTATCTATAACCGCAAAGGACGTGACGTTTGAGCAAGCGTTAAATTTAATGATGACAACAACCAAGACGTTCTATAAGCAACTCGGCGACAATACCATCCTTATCGCACCTGACACCAAGGACAAACGGGGACAATACGAGGATTATCTGATCCGGACATATCAGCTCAATACTATCCGGGTGAAGGATATGGAAAATATCATTAAGGGCCTGCTAAGACTTAAAGATGTGTATTCGAATGAACAGTTGAATACACTCTATGTGCGGGGGACCAGTGAAATGTTGACTTTAGTTGATAACGTGGTCGCGCTCAATGATCGCAAACCTGCGGAATTGGTGCTGGATGTTGAAATACTTGAAGTGAATCGTAACAAAGCCGAGCAGCTTGGGTTTGATTGGGGCAGTATCATTACCCAGAAGTACAAAGAGTTCAGCGGTTCCTGGGGAAACGCACTTAATTCGGGAACCGTCACCTTGCCGGCGACCACGTTCCGTTTTTTTAAACAAGACGTTGATGCCAAGACTTTGGCTAATCCTAAAGTGCGAGTAGTGAGTTCCAAGACCGCCAAAATTCATATTGGCGACCGGATACCACTGCGTTCGGCTACGATTCAAGATACGACAGGCCAGGTGCGCACAACGTTTACTTATACTGACGTGGGTATCAAGCTTATAGTCGAACCGATTATTCATCTCGATAATTCCGCGACAGTTAAACTAAATTTGGAAGTGAGTTCATTGGGACAAGATCTAGGTACGCCAACCGAGCCAGCGTATAGTATCGGTACACGTAATGCCGATACCTCCATGTTGCTGCGTGATGGAGAGACGGCGATTCTAGGGGGATTGATAAAAGACGAAGATCGAAAAAATGTAATAAGTGTTCCTGGTTTAGGTGAGGTGCCGCTAGTGGGTTCGTTATTTCGCACGAATGATACAGGCACTAATCGTACTGACGTGTTATTAACGATTACGCCGAGGATTGTGCGTGGCTGGGATATCCCCAGCAAGTTACAACGCGAATTTTACTCCGGGACACAGGATAATTTTGCCACCAAGGCGAAGTTTGCTTATATGAAAGAGCGCGCAACCGGCAATGAAGGCGAACCGCAGATTGCCATGGGTGATAATGGCGGAGCTACACCACCTATCGATAAAGCCCAGGAAACACCTTCCACCGCTCAAGGTGACACACCGATGCCAGCGGCGATCCAACCGGCTGGACAGAAGGAATCAGAACGACCCATATTAAGTTTTGCAAAGTCAGTGTACGAAGTCAAAATAGGCGAGGAGTTTGATGTGCAGTTAATGGGTTCGCAATTAAAACAGGTGAGTTCGTTGCCCATGCAAATTTTATTTAATGCACAGTTGCTGGATTATACCAAGAGCGAGCAAGGTGGCAGCCACAGAAATGCGAATGTGAATAAGGAAGCGGACGGAGTCCTCAATGTTAACGTGGATGTGGCGCCCGGCAGTACGCAGGATGTACCGCTTGCAAACGTCAAGTTGCGCGGCACTAAATCCGGCGTATCCTACCTTGTCTATCGAGTACCGGCATTGACGACTGCGACAGGAGAAACTATCAGCGCACACGTGCGGGCCTCACGAATCGTTATCCATTAACGTTTTCCTTAATAAGCAGGTTTTTCATTTTCACATACATTATTTAATTGGCTGGTGATGGATGCCACTTTACAGTTATCAAGGCGTGAATCTGAATGGTCATGGCGTATCTGGGCAGCTGCAAGCGCATGATCCAAAAGTACTCCATGCGACGCTTTATCAACAAGGGATTATTCTAAAAAAGTACTCCGGCATTGATAATAAATTCTCATTAAGCGGGCGTCGGCAAATCAGCAGCAGTGATCTACAGCTGCTGTTGCAAGAGTTTATTTCATTAACCAGCGCCGGTTTTTCCATACCAAGTGTACTTCGAATGTTATCAGACCGGCCGGATCAACCCGTCATGCAGAGTATATTGCAAGGCATGTTAACGGATATTGAGCAGGGAGAAACATTGGCGGCTGCCGCCGCGAAACATACCAACTTGTTCGATAATTATCTTTTGGCTTCGTTACGCATCGGCGAAAGAATCGGAAATCTCGTTGACCCGCTCAAACGTTATCTTGCCTTCCTACGGACAAAAATTGCATTGAGCAAAAAAATACAGCAGGCCATGGCATATCCGGCGTTTTTGCTGGTAACGCTGGTGTTGGCCCTGGCGGTATTGTTTTTGTTTGTTTTGCCACGGTTTTCCGAGATGTACGCGGGGTTTAATGCTCAGTTACCAAGGCCGACGCTCATATTATTATCGATAGTAGAAAATATACATATTATTGCCGGTGTTCTACTGCTATGTTTGTTGGCAGGTTATTCTATTTATAAAGTCGCAATGAAGAGTTATCGCTATCGAGTAATGAAAGATGCGTTGGTGCTAAAATTTCCGTTATATGGGAAATTGTTACGAACATTTTATATCGCACAAATTACCAGAATATTAGCCACCCTGCTTGGTAGTAGTGTCAACGTGGTGGAGGCGATAAAAAACACGGCGGAGGGCATTGATAACCTTGCGTTGCGTGAACAACTGCTACGTGCCGCTGAACAGGTAACGGAAGGCAGGCCAATGTCCGATGCGTTTTTGGCTGTCACCATTATCCCAAAAAAATCCCTGAACCTGATTCGGGCAGGGGAAGAATCAGGGCGGATCGAGGAGCTATTATTGAACCTGAGTGAGTTTTATCAAGAAATGCTGGATTACCAGGTCGGCAGGATTGTCGCCATCATTGAGCCATTGCTGATGTTGATCATTGGGCTATTGATAGGCGGCATCATTCTGGTTATGTATTTACCGATTTTTTCCATCGCCGATATTATTCAATGAACTTTGCATTTAAAGAGAAGAAAACAGGCGAGTTATTTGTAGCGCATGCCATGATAACTGAAGAACAACTGAATAATGCCCTGGAAAAAGCCGACTGCCGTCTTGGCGAATGGCTGCTAAAACACAAATTGATCGATGATACCCAGTTTGCGAAAGTGCTTGCCGAGCACTTTCATGCCGACTTCGTCGACTTGCATGAGCATAATGTGGATACCACATTGTTTGAAATTCTCCCGGTGGAGCACGCGCTATACCATGCCGTGCTACCTTACAAGCTCGTGGGTGATACGCTATATGTCGCGGCAGCCGGCTTCGATGATTACATGCTGGAACAAAAAATAGAAACAATTACTAACAAAAAAATAAAAATATTATTTAGTTCGAAAAAATCCATCCAGGGCGCATTAAACCGTAGCGGTGGTTCAGAGCACGTTTTAAACAATGCCACGCAGGAATTTAAAACAACTTTAATCAAAGAGACGGCCGATGGCACGGTAAACGAAATATCACTCGACCAGTTAGGTGGTGACGCGGCGCCCATGATCAGGTTGATTAATTCAATTATTTTGGACGCGCTGAAAAAACGCGCGAGTGATATTCACATTGAAGTGTATGCAAAACGTATAGATGTAAAATACCGGGTCGATGGCGTTTTGTACAGCAGCGTAGAGACATTGGATCCGAAGTATCATAGCTTTCTAATCACCCGGCTTAAAGTCATGGCAGAACTGGATATCGCCGAAAAGAAATTACCGCAAGACGGGCGTTTTAAGCTGCGCGTGGGTAAAAATGACATTGATTTCCGCATTTCAATTTTGCCGACCATGTACGGCGAGGATGTTGTCATTCGAATTCTGGATAAATTGCCTTTCAAGGAAGGGGCAAAAAAACTGACGCTCAAGGCGTTGGGCATTAATGAGGAGACGCTCGGCAGGTTCAGAAAGGCGATACGCGAGCCCTATGGTATGGTGTTAATCACCGGGCCTACCGGCAGCGGCAAAACAACCACACTCTATGCGGCGTTAACAGAATTGTATAACGGGCAAGAGAAAATCATCACGATTGAGGACCCCATTGAGTATGAGCTGGATGGGATTGTCCAAATCCCGGTAAATTACAAAAAAGATCTGACGTTTGCAAAAGGCCTGCGCTCAATCTTACGTCATGATCCGGACAAGATTATGATCGGGGAAATACGTGATACGGAAACAGCCCGCATTGCGGTGCAGTCCGCCCTCACCGGACACCTGGTTTTTACCACGGTACATGCAAATAATACTTTCGACGTTATCAGCCGTTTCACCCATATGGGGATAGATATTTACAGTTTCATCTCCGCACTCAATTGTGTGATGGCGCAACGCTTGGTCAGGAAAGTATGCATGCATTGCCGGGTAGAAAAAACTCAAACACCGGAGTATCTGCATTATTCGGGATTAAGTGACAAGGATTATCATGGCCACAACTGGATTTCAGGCCAGGGTTGCGATAAATGCAATCATACCGGTTATTACGGCAGAATGGCGGTGACAGAGTTTTTACCGATATCGCCCGTTATCCGCGAATTGATAATAAAACAAGCCGGATTTACCGAGCTGCTTTGCGCAGCAAAAGAAAACGGCATGAAAACATTGCGGGAAAATGCATTACAGTGCGCACTAGAGGGCGCAACGACGCTGGAAGAAATCAACCGAGTGACGTTTGTTGACTAATGACATTATTTGAGATCAGCCCAAGCGTGGTTATTTATATTGGCGCGTACCATGTGTGCGCCAAATTGCTCAATTCCCGTGATCAGGCGGTGACTATAAGCCATGACAAGGGTTCATTGTACGGAAATAATTACGAATCCATATCGACCATTTTAGATAAAGCGGTTGCGGAGATAACAAAAAAAAGCGGCAAAAAAATCAAGGCAGTGAACGTCGTGCTGTCCGACCCGGTGTGTAAATATACTTTTTTTGAGTTTGAAAAAATGCCCGCCGACAAGAACACGCTCAGGCAGATTGTCATGGCAAGGTTAGCGAAAGAGTTCCATATCACTGAAAGTAACTATCACACCCAGCTGGTAAGGCATAAGAACCACAAGGGTGCTGCAAGTGTCGGGGTATACGCCGTGCATAGCCTGATGATCAATGGTTTGTTGGAGTTTGCACGGAAAAATGGAATGATATTACGTTCGGTAAACATAGCCTATAACCATGTGCACAACTTCATCGACAGTATAGCGCCGCGGCAAAATGAAATATTTATGTATTTGGATAACGAATATTGGACGACGGTATTAATTAACAAAAAGAAACAAGTCGAGTTCCTGCGGTCAAAGTGGGTGGCGGACAGCGAACCCGGCACCCGGGAGAAAACAATGGCTGATATTGCAGTGAATTTACGAGCCCTGCTACAAGCAAAAAAAACAGAGCCTGCCCCGGCAATCAGCTACTTATGTGCAGGGGATAAAAACGCCAAGGAAGGTCTGGTGAGCTTGTTACAAGAAATGACCACGTCCGAAGTCACCGATCTGCTGCCAAGGCTCAACAATAAGTCCCCGCTCTTGAAGAATGACGCAACCGAACTCAGCCCGATATTGTTCGTTCACTAACATGAAACTGACAGTCAATTTTGTTGCTTACCCAAAAACAAAAATCACAATGCTTGTTTTGGCGGTCATAGGCATTAACTTAGCGCTGTTGGCGACAGGTGTATTTGTATGGTTTTACGGGCAGGGGCTTGAGGAGGAGAATCATGGATTACGCACAAGATATGCAGAATATAAAAGTAAGCATGACACACTGTTGACCAAGGCCGGAGATTATCCGGATAAAAAAACGCTTGAGGATATGCAAAAAGAAATAAAGGCGATCAACTTGGTATTGCACGCCCATCGTTACGATACAAATCTTGCGCTTGGTTTGCTGGAGAAGCACATACCCAAAGAAGTCCATCTGACCCAATATAATCACGACAGTGAGTCCGGGGTTGTTTTATTGAGCGCGGCGTCCACGAACCAAAAAGAGTTGACGGTATTTTTGCGTCAGTTGGAACAAGATAGTACGTTCACTAATGTCTCCCTGCTGCGCCAGAACAGCAACACGCAGAAAAACTCGTTACTCCATCTGCTTGATATTAAACTTGAGCAGGTACGTTAAATTATGTATTTTTCCATCATCAGGCGAATGTTGATTTTAAAGCTGATGCTGTTTTCATGTGCACTATTGTTATCGCTGATTGTAGCGCAATACTTCTATTACCTGGCGCCACGTGCGGAGGAAAACCAACAGCTGAACAATCAGCTTGACGGCGTGCGGAAAAAGATATCCTATTTTACCCAGCTGGAAGCATTTAATAAACGATACGATGAGTTGAGAAAAGAACTGGCTGATTATAATGCACGATTAAACAACATAGCCACGCACGCCATGTTAACCGAGACCTTGCATGATCGTGCGCACAAGCATCACGTGAAGATAATAAGCGAAATAAATAAAAAATTAAAAAATCAGGAGAGTGTCACGCCACTTTCGCAGCGTATTACTATTGAAGGGGATTATTTTGCACTGCGCAAATACCTGTACGATCTGAACAGGCTGGACTCGCTGTCCTTTATCAGGCAAATAAGGATGGAAAAAAAAGAAAACAGCCAGGAATTGAAGACGATGCTTGAGTTGATTACCTATAAATCACCCTGATTTATGAAATCCATATTACGCAACAAATACAGTCTGCTCGTTTTCATCGGTGTTTTGGTGCTGTTGAATTATCTGCAATGGGGTCTGGATGAACCACTTGCACAGATACCTCAGAATAAAAAACAAGATACGCAGCATATTGATTTCCAGGCACTGGTACTGGAGCCACGTCAACAACATAAAGAATTAACGGCGCACCGCAATGTATTCAGTCCAAAGACGGATCCCAAGCCGGTTGTGAAACCCCTGGTAAAGCCGACGGTAAAGGTAACTATCCAACCGCCACCGCCTCCTCCCCCCACGCCCGAGGAAATTGCAAATAACTTATCGCTGGCACAATTGAAAAAGGTGCAATTATTGGGAGTTGTTGAAGAGTCCGGGGTACGCAAGGCGTTTATTATGTACGATGAGAAATCACACGTTGTTCAGCAGGGTGAAAATTTTGCGGAGCAGCTCAAAGTGACAACGATTGAGTCAGACAAAATACTGGTGATGGACATGAAAACAAACCTGACGCGCGATATTCGTCTCAAAAATTAAATGGTAACGTGACAATGGGACAACCAGTACAAAATTTCACTCACGTGGCCGCCCGCGGCATGACGCTGGTTGAGTTACTTGTCGTATTGGTCATTTTGTCGATCCTGGCGGGTGCGGCACTGCCTTTTGCAGAGATGGCGGTCAAACGCAATAAAGAACTGGAACTAAAACGTAACCTTCGCACGATTCGTGTCGCCATTGATGAATTTCATCTCGACTGGATAGAAAAACGGATAACGAATCTGGATGGGGCGGCAAGTCAGGACGGATTTCCCAAGACCCTGCAAGTATTGATTGACGGGGTCTCGCAAGCCAATAATCTGCCGGGAAAAAAGCGGTATTTGCGGCGGATACCCAGCAATCCCTTTGCAGACCAACGGCTGGCACCCAGTGAACAGTGGCTGCTGCGCAGTTATCAGGATAAAACAGATACGCAGAGTTGGGGTGGACAAGATGTGTATGACGTGCGAGTGATGACCGAGCAAAAAGCTGTTGACGGATCGAATTACCATGAATGGTAAACAGCCAGCTGGTTTTACCCTGATGGAATTACTGGTGGTATTGTTGCTGATCAGTTTATTGGCCAGCATCGTCGCGCCAATTATTACTAAATCCATTCATCGCGCCAAGGAATCGACTTTAAAAGAAGATTTGTTTATTCTTCGCCAGGCGATAGATGATTACTACGCAGACAATGGAAAATATCCAATTGAGCTTGAAGTACTGGTGGCTGAAAAATATGTGCGAAAAATTCCGCCTGATCCCATCGCCGGACAAGAGTGGAATGTCATCCGGGTTGAGGGCGAAGAGGGTGAGCAAGGCATTATCGATATTCAGAGTCGTTCTGAAGAACAATCGGCACAAGGGGTGCGTTACAATGAATGGTAAAGAAAACAGTCGGCACACACACGACAACAAGTTTATGCTGCATCAGTCGGGAGTAGGTCGTATTACTATTCACCATGCAACAGGACATCCTCACCGTGGTTTTACCTTGATGGAGTTATTGATTGTGTTGGTTATCATTGGCTTGCTTGCCGCGCTGGTGGGGCCAACACTGTACCACCGTATCAAACCCGCCAAGCAGGCCACCGCCCGCGCCCAACTTGAAAATTTTATGACCGCGCTGGACAATTATTTTGTTGATGTGAATCGTTACCCCACGACGGTAGAAGGTTTGCAGGCACTGCGGGTAAAGCCGCAAGGGGTCAACGAATGGGCCGGGCCGTATCTCAAAAAAGAAATCCCCAAAGATCCCTGGAGCCAGCCGTATCATTACAGCAGCCCAGGGCGCAATGGACCCTATGAGATCGTTTCATATGGCGCCGATGGCGCAGCAGGTGGCGAGGCGGAGAACAGTGATATCACCAGTTGGGAAACAAAATAAAGCCAACGGCTTTACGCTCGTTATTGTACTGGTTGCCATTGTCATTGTTGCGCTACTGGCAGAGCGTGCGATTGTGTTTAATTCTCAGCGCATTAAACGTGACAACGAAGCAGAGCTGATCTATCGCGGCATGGCCATGCAACGGGCGATTGCCAGTTACTATCAAGCGGGTAACCCAAAGAAATATTTACCGCGCAGTCTTGACGACCTGGTGATGGATCCACGGTTTGCACACAAGCGGCATTTGCGTACACGC
This sequence comes from Gammaproteobacteria bacterium, assembly GCA_043719675.1. GTDB lineage: Bacteria > Pseudomonadota > Gammaproteobacteria > UBA6429 > Thiohalophilaceae > JACQBC01. The sequence goes on from JAYSTO010000081.1 coordinate 19,907, forward strand.
TACCAGGATCCCATTACCAAAGGTGAGTGGGGTATATTAACCGGCATGGACGGCGGCATTGCCGGTGTGTACAGTAAAAGCGGTGATCTTCCGCTCAAACAAGGTCGCTTCCCAGCGACGCTTGCCCATTTCGAGGGTGCGGTACAGTATGCCCACTGGCATTTTGAATATAAACCAACAGTGATATCACCGCCTGATCCTCGAACGGGATTGCCGACACCGGTGCCAACACCAAAATAAGTAACGTTAAGGGATCACGGGTGAGCAGATTTCTCGGACCTCACTCACGTAGTTCGCGACTCGACAAATAACTAAAGCCACCCTGTAGTGACAACAACAATGTCACGCATGGTGCAGTGACGTGACATATAAACCAGATAATATTGTGTGGAAATAAAACCCAACTCAAACTACGTGCTTGCCCTGTGGTGGCGCATGTAAGGTATTAACCGTAAATAAAGTGAGTGCAGATTTGTGATGAACTGCAAAGTTTTATCCTCTGTAGTAAAAATAAATTGCAAATTATTTTTTACTGTGAAAAAGTCCGCTGCATAGTGCGGGTTATCGCTGGGTTAACGCGGTCAGCACGACGAGGCCTCTCTACATGGGACGTTGATGGAATGAGGGAGGCGCTGAGTCACGTGATTCGGGTCACGTGATCCAATAAAAAAATGGAACTCATGGGGAGATCGATCATGTTTTGGAACACGCTACGCACTTTCCTATTTCGTCGTTATACCGCCACGCTGTCGTTGTTGGCCTCCCTCGCCCTGTTATCCCTGCTCAGCGTCGTCACCTACGCCTCGTTCACCAGCACGGCGGAAGACATCGTGGCCGTGCCCGCGCAACTCAGTGTCACCCCCGACGCCGCGTTGCCGCCAGCCTCGCAGGCCCTCGAACAACAAACCGTCG
>JAYSTO010000082.1:0-3044 GCA_043719675.1 Gammaproteobacteria bacterium
GCCGGGTTTGTAATCGTGGGGCACTAATTTTTTCAAGAATGTCGCAGGCACCAGAAAGCCGATGTTGGTGCCGGTGGCGGCGACATTGACACCGATGACAGTACCATCTTCCATGATCGAGGGGCCGCCGCTCATGCCCGGATTGAGCGCACCGGATAACAGGATACGTTCGTGCATGGTGTCATCGGTCAAGCCGTTGTAAGTGCTTTCGACAATCGTCATACCGAGATCCAGAGGATTACCCAAGGTGTAAATCCGCTCGCCTTTACGAATGGTGTGTTCAATTAGATTCAAATGCGGTGTGGGGACTTGTTTGCCATCCAGTACCGCCAGATCATGCACCACATCAATATTGACTAACTGTGCCTGGTGTACCCGTGCATCGTGCATGACATATTCAATGCGGTATTGCTCGGGTTTAAAGATGTGTTTTGAAATGACATGATAATTGGTGATGATGGTGCCGTATTTGTCAATAAAAAATCCGCTGCCGATGGTGGATTGCGCATTGGTCGACGTGTCAACAATGCGGATCTGCACTAAACGATCCTTGAATTTACCAAAGACGGTGTCGGTTGAGAGGCTCTGTGCATTGGCGACAACATAAAACAAGCACAGGCTCAGTCCGGTACAGACCGAACGCCAGCGGCGTGAGAGAAGGGGTTGATTGGTTGACATAGGTTGGCTAATTATCGGTGTGTGGCTAGTTTTTGCAAGAGGCAGTTTAACGCCTGACCACGATGACTCAGGACATTTTTGCGCTCGGGGCTCAGTTCGGCACTGGTGCAGCCTTCACTGGCCACAAAAAACACGGGGTCATAGCCAAACCCTTGTTGGCCGCGCGGTGCAGCAACAATGGTGCCTTCCCAGGTGCCCTGGCAAATTAAGGGCGTCGGATCAGCGGCGTGACGCATATAAACCAGCAAACATTGAAAACGCGCCGCTCGATTGCTGGAACCGCTGGCCTGTAAATCGTGCAACAGTTTTTGTAAATTGTTGTGGTCATTGGTATCGCGACCGGCATAACGCGCCGAGTAGATCCCCGGCGCACCGTTTAAGGCATCCACCTCCAGACCAGAGTCATCGGCAATGGCGGGCAAGCCGGTGTGCTGCGCCGCATTACGCGCCTTGAGGATCGCGTTTTCGACAAAGGTCAAACCGGTTTCTTCAATCTCAGGTACCTGATAGACGGACTGGGCGAGGACTTCGACATCAACACTGGCCAGCAGTTGATTGAACTCACGTACCTTGCCCGGATTGTTACTTGCCAGGACGATTTTTTTCATGGGACTCACGTGCGCAGGGCTTCACGTTGTTTGCTGATTAATTGCAGGATCGCCGACTTGGCAAGCCCCAGCAGTTGTTGCAATTGCTGTTCGGAAAACGGCTCGGTCTCGGCGGTACCCTGGAGCTCGATAAACTGACCGGCATCATTCATCACAATATTCATGTCGGTGTCGCAGCCTGAATCCTCCACATAATCCAAATCCGCAACCGGCATACCATTATATATACCGACGGAGATCGAGGCGATGTGGTGTTTGATCGGGTTGCTGCTGATAATATTTTTATTTTGCAAATGGGCGATGGCATCGGCCAGCGCCACAAAGCCACCGGTGATGGCCGCGGTGCGGGTGCCACCATCGGCCTGGATCACGTCGCAATCCACGGTTATGGTATTTTCCCCCAGCGCCTTGAGGTCAACACCGGCGCGCAAGGAGCGGCCAATCAAACGCTGAATCTCCATGGTGCGGCCACCTTGTTTACCTTTGGCAGCCTCACGGCCCATGCGTTGCCCGGTGGAGCGCGGCAACATGCCATATTCCGCCGTCACCCAACCTTTACCACTGCCGCGCAGAAAGCCCGGTACACCGGTGTCGGCGCTGGCGGTACAGATCACCTGGGTGTCGCCAAATTCAACCAGCACCGAACCTTCGGCGTGTTTGGTGTAACGGCGGGTAATCTTGACAGGACGAATCTCATCGGGTGTACGGCCACTGGGTCGCATAGTGATTCCAAATTATATAAGCTAAGACAAGGGCAGGCAGTATACCGTAAGCAGTGGACGTGGTGCCCGTTGATTTGCCGGTTTACATTCTCTACTCGGCCAGTCGCATAATGAATGATTTTGATTAAGCGGTTAGCCCAGACCGTTGCGCCTACAGTCTTGTGCTGTATGCGTATTATTTATGTATCTCATTCGGTTCCACAGGCTAACATTTTGATTTTTCAAAAATTTACCTTTAGAACAGACAAGACTCTGCTTGGTCATGTTGTTATCATAAGCCACGTTATTAACAGACAATATGCGTGTCAAGAACTACTCAATGTGGCAGAATTAAACACTAAAGGCGAGACTTAGACAGAATTCTGTCTAATACTGTTAGCAACACGATTCCGCCACAAGGAGAAAGTAGGATGATAGCACTTGATAATCTATACATGATGGATGTAGGTGAGTTCACAAAAGACCTGTATCGGATGGGTAACGCGACATGGCCAGCATTCACTGAAGAAAGGGCAATGATAGACGTTGTTATTAAACAAATTGATGGTATTGATACCGTTGAAGCAAATGGTAATGGCTTTTCAGCCTATGATCATATTACAAAAACAATGCGAAAGCCGGGTAAAAAAATCTGGAAAATCAAGAAAGGTGCCATTTTGGATGAGAATTTAAAACTGGTTAAAGACATGCGTCCTGGGCATGAAGGTCATTATATGATCGCCCCGACGAAGGATATGCCACTGAAAAAAATATCTTGGTTTACTTGAAGAGCTTGGTTTGGATAGATCTAAGGTTCAATTGGTAACTAGAGTGGAGTTAGCCAATGCCAGTTAAAGGTATAAGCCCCATCGTTAGCGAATATCATCTCTTATGGGAAGCGTTGAAGCATTATGAAGAACGGCTCGAAAAATTCTCATCCATGAGTACCGATGAAGATCAACAACTGAAGTATGATGAAAAGTTACAAGATTTAGAAGGCATACTAAAATCAATTAAACTTGCGGCAATGACTGATTATGGTTTAGATTTAAGCTAG
>JAYSTO010000083.1:0-6847 GCA_043719675.1 Gammaproteobacteria bacterium
CATCAGGTGTTTTCATTATTCAGGTATTGCCGTTACAACCCTGAACAACCCGTGCGGTTATCAGCTGGTGATGTGTACTTCCGTTTGACGCATGCGCGACCAGGTTGATAACCAGTCGTGCAGGAGTAGATTCACTTGACGTTTTTCATCCGGAAGAAACATCTGTTCATTCGGATAAGGATAACTCGCCAGGAGATGATGCTGCCCTTGATAGGCGATCACTTCCGCCAACGCCGCATCCAAATACACCCGCACTTTAAACACGAGGTCGGGCAGAAACCTGCCACCTTGTTGAAAGCTGTGCTTGATGGTCAGCAACAGGGTGTAACGCGTTCGTTCGACGACTGCGAGTTCCGTCCAGTGATACCCTTGTGTAAATTCGGCGTTGCTTTTGTCCCGCAACTGATGGTGGTTCAACAAGTCCATCAGTAGCCGATAGTTACACTCGAAATACCACATTGGGTTGGTAGCCCGCAGTACAGCGATGGAATGCGTCACGTCATCGAACCTCGTGGTTAAGTAGGGTAGCGGCAGTCGGGGACCCTAACTTGAACAGCAAGCCTGAGCTTAGGCACCCTTGTAGCTGATTCTTCCACGGAATGATGAAAAATTCTATCTTGATTCAGGCGTCGAACCCGTCTACCGGGCTGACGCTCGGCGACGGTTGTTGGGGAGAGCGGGGGCGAATCGCCGTACCTGGCGTACTACTTATTCAAAAATAGGCTCAAGGCGTTCCAGATCATTGATGGTTTTCCAGCTGCCTCCGGCGGCAACCACCTTGCCATCCCACTCCTTGATCCGGTTGAGATACTCCTGCGGATTGAGATTATCCGAGCGCAGCTTTACCATGTTGATCGCGATCACGGTAAAGCCTTTTAGTTTCAGTTCAATGGCCCGGTTATAGCCCTTTTGTAATTCTTCTTTCATGTCTGAAAAAATTAATATTGTTTTCTTGCCGGGCTTGGCCTCATTCAAAAACTCAATGCCTTGTAAAATGCCGCCGGTAATATCGGTATAAGGACTGGGCTGCACGGTACGAATAAACTCTTCCAGTTTGTGCTTGAACATACGCCGTTGCTCGTTTGACTTGCTGGGTCGCATGTCAAATGTCTTGCTGTAAATGATGTCCTTTTCACTGAAGCTACCGGTATCAATGCGTTGCACCGCAAAGGTATCACCGGGCTGCATCTTTGCCAGGATGTGGTTGATGATCCCCTGCGCCGTTTCCAATTCTTTTGCATAGGTCCCGGAGGTATCCAGCAGCATATAAATACCCTGATCGCGTGCAGCGTTATGCTTTGAACAACCGTTCAGCGAGAAGGCCACCAACAATAACGCAACAAAAAAACCAACATGACGTAACATAATCATTCCTTATTAAAAAGTAGAGGAGCTATCCACACCCGGATTTTCAGTGCGCTGACGAACCATGCGTTCAACCCACAATGGCGCGAAAATGACAAAATCATAAAAATGGATGATGGTCTTACTCATAAAGCGGCTGATATTACCGATCAATCGCAAAAACCAGGCAAGGCCGTGAAACAGCCCCACGCCACAGACCCCCAGCACGGTACGCAATGAATGAATAAAACTTTCCAGCGGAATGGCCACCAACATTAAAATAAACGGCAAGATAAATCCCAGCGCCATTTGTGCTGCGGTGATGATCCAAGCCTGTTTGTTAATATACGCTTCCATTCCCGCCTCAATGGACTTGGTATCCACAATCAGCCAATCCCGCATCCAGGCCAGGCCTGCCTCGATACTCGCCAGAATAACGAGGAAACTAAATGCTACCCAGGTCATACGAATTCGCAATTTGTCATTGAGGGCACCAATCACTGGAAACAGTCGCGTCACCCGAAACAACTCCATCAAGAAGATGCCGACCGCAATTTCCAACAGGATGATCACCAGTGCGGCAATCCGGTACGTTTCGATACCCATGATCTCGGTTTTTTGCTGCACCATTTCCGACATCGGCAAGGCAATCAATTCAAAATTGATGAGTGCGCCACCGGCGGCAATCGCCAGGACAAAGGACGAAATAAAAAATTGCGTGAGTGACGAGGAGGACAACATGCGCGATGCGCGATCCGTCTTGCGCACAGTGTTTTCGTATTCATCCATGTAACGATCTATCGTCACCGCGCGTGACAACAGGCTGTTGATCAGTTTGTCGACCTGTTCCAATACCTTTCGCACCGCACGCCAGTGCGGCATCATATTATTGAGATGTTGATGGCGTTTATGGCTGGCCTTGCGGTATTCCTCAATCGCCAGGGTATTGGCCTTGACCATCGACATGTGAATATCTTCCAGAATGCTCCCCACCATGGGATCCTTGCCGGGTATATTGGCCACGGCCGCCACGGCTTTGGCCCAGGCAGGCGGTTCGGGCGGCACCTCGGTACTTTGTTTATAATCATCGTCAATCTGCGTAATCTCTTCGCTCAAATGCCGATGCAAGGCGGGGTATTCCGCCACATCACGCCGTACCGAGGCATCGATGCGATCAAATTCCCGCTCAATAATACGCTCAGTGGCCTCGCGTCCTTGTGCCAGCAATACCTCACGATTACGCGCAATCATCCATTTTTCACCGCGCAACGCCGCGCGGGCTGACAACCGCATCGCATTATAAATAGAACGCGTTAATGAATTAATCGCAAAATGCGCAGGGGTGCGTGCAAAATACATCACTAAAACAATCACGAAAAACCAGATCATTCCCGACACATACGGGTTGGGGACAATCATGAACAGATCGGCGAAGGACATAACCTTATCTCCTATTAATGTTGTAATGGTCGGTGCCGGAAGAGTGATACTACGGGGCCAGGTCCCCATCCGACTGTCGATGCGGTCACAGATACTCAGCTCATTTAACTATAACAACTATTTTTATGATGGTTTCAGAAACCGCTACCTGCAAGAAATGGCATGGAACAGCCACACCCTCACTTAAAGTTTCCAGTACCAGGCCGCTAAACAAGACTAATAAGAATCAGGTTAATAGTGAACCAGGCAAAACAGGAAGTCGTAAACCCATGCGCGCCATTTCTACCGTCTATATTATCCCAGGGATTGCCGGGATTACGGCCACGTTTTGGGCAGCGCCTCTGTGGGTCATGATCACCGCTTGGGTGGTAACCTTGGCCGGGGCCGCGTGGTCACAACATCACTCTGCCAACAAAACAACACCGGTCCAGGACACCGACACACTCCCTGAACCCTCCCAGAACACCCTGTTGAAAGAGCATCGCAATAAGCTAATCACCTTGTTAAGTGGCGGACTAGGTACCGTTCATGAGCAAAATAACCAGATACTGGGGCTCGTGCAGGAAGCAGTAAATGGCTTGCAAACCGGTTTCAAGGACATCATGGCGCAGTCCGAGACGCAAAAGGATGTGGTGCTGGAACTACTGCAGAGCGAGGGCACAACGTCTGCCAATTCGAAGTGCAGTACTAACAACATTTCTAATTTTATTTACGAGACTGAAAATGTCCTTAAATTTTTCATCGACATGATCGCAGAAACCAGCAAGGAAAGCATGCGGCTGGTTTACAAACTGGATGAGATGTGGAAGCAAAACAGTCGCATCGCCGGCCTGCTGCAGGATGTCAAAACCATCGCTGATCAAACCAATCTATTGGCGCTCAACGCCGCCATTGAGGCGGCGCGCGCCGGTGAATATGGCCGCGGTTTCGCGGTGGTTGCCGGTGAAGTACGTACCTTGTCGGCAAAATCGCTGAGCTTTAGTAACGAGATCCGCACCGTTGTTTCGGCCACCATCACTGGCATCAGCGAGGCGCGCACGATCATCAATGACATCGCCTCAAAAGACCTCAAGGTCATGACCAATTCCCGCCGCCGGGTCAACGAAATGACCGTGGCGATCCAGAGCTTGCAGAAATCAAGCGCAGAACAATTAGCAACAGTGTCGCACATCACTGAAGACATTCAGCATCGGGTTGGCGAGGTCGTAATGTCGATGCAGTTTGCGGATATGGTTGCACAAATTGGCGCGAGCGCCACGCAGCGTCTTCAGTCCATGACCGCACTCGTGCAAATCATCGGCGCGTTGACAACGGATACCAATATCAATGAGCCACAACTGGCCACACTACGGCAAACCATTCACGACGCGGAACAATTCGCCGTGGCACATACGCACCGCAGCGTCATGCAGCACAGCTTGTCGCAAGGCGAAGTAGATCTGTTTTAGCCGATGGTGATGTGGTCACCATGGTAATAATATTGACAGGATACAAAGGAGAGTAACCAAATGCCGGTACAATTTGCGGTAAGTGACAATAAACAGGAAGTGCGCGTTACCATTTCCGGCCGATTCGATTTTGAAATGCACGATCAATTCGGCCCGGTACTGGAATCCGTACAAAAATTCGGTAATGCACGTTACATCATCGACCTGGGGGCGGTACAGGACATCGATAGCTCTGCCATCGGCATGTTGTTGCTATTACGTGACATGGCCGGCGGTAACCAGGCGCGGGTTGAACTGATCCGCTGTCGGCCGGAAATCAAGGATGAATTATCGATGGCCAACCTTGATAAAATGTTCACTATCGCCTGAACAGTATGACTGCGCAGCAACAAAACCACCCTGTGGTTTTGCACATACTGATCGCCAGCGGTGATCGCAGTAGCCGTGCAGTACTGACCGCTATCATAGAAAGTATGGGGATCACGCCCGTGCTGGCGGAACATGGCGCACAAGCGCTGGAGCGCTTTCGCGAAGCAATACCGGATTTGGTTCTCATGGATGCGGTCATGCCGATCATGGATGGTTACGAAACGACGCGACAACTCAAGCAGGCCTGTGGTAATGCGTTTGTGCCGGTGGTGATCATCACCGCGCGCGGCGATGATGCCGCGTTGCGTGCCGCCATCAATGCCGGTGCGGATGATTTCATTACCACCCCCTACTCTGCTGAGATAATGAAAGCCCGTGTCCAGGCGATGTTACGGACACGTGATATGCACGAGACCCTGCGCGGCCAACAACAACAGCAGCAACGCGAATTACATTTAGCGGAACACCTCTTCACCAATATCCTTGCGCGTAATACCCAGCCAATCCCCGGTGTCAGCAGTTGGCAGTGCGCCGCAACCCGGTTTTCCGGTGATATCTTTCTTGCCCGGCAAGGGCCGGGCGGCATCCAACAATTTCTACTGGCGGATTTTACCGGTCATGGCCTGGCGGCGGCGATTGGCGCCCTGCCCGTCGCTGATCTGTTTGTTGCCATGAGCGAAAAAGGATTTTCCATCGGCGACATTGCCGTGGAAATTAACCGCAAACTGCTGCGTATCCTGCCACGCGACATGTATTGCGCCGCCTGCCTGTTGGAGTTCGATGAAAAACGCACCTCGGTGTCGGTGTGGAACGGCGGCATGCCTATTGCCTACGTGTTGGATCAAAACGGCGCGATTCGTCACCGCTTTGCCGCCAATCATCCGCCACTGGGTGTGCTCGACGCCGATCGTTTTGATCGCAACATTGACATTCTGTCGCTCCACAATGAAGAAACCCTCTTGCTGTGTTCAGATGGCATCGTACGCACACAAAATTCGCAGGGGAAGAAACTGGGACAGGCAGGATTGGAAACCCTGCTGAGCCAACACACAACAGCGGGGCAAGCCTTCGCGGTATTGCGTGAGACAACCTTATCAAGTCTGGCAGGACACGCGCCTGACGACGACCTGTCCATCATTGAATTACGCGTCGGTGTTTTCACCCCGGCAACAGCAGGATTGCCTGTCAGCAAAGAACATAGCCAACTTACCGGTTCATTTGACGTGGCGGTGACACTCGACGCCACTACCCTGCGGCTGTGCAACCCGGTACCACAACTGCTCAACCTGCTGTCCGAATTTCAGGGCGCGCCGTCGCATCGGGGACGTGTGTTCACGCTATTATCAGAATTATTTGCCAACGCGCTGGATCATGGTTTATTGGAACTGGACTCCGGCATCAAGCAACGCAAGGATGGCTTTGCAGAGTATTACCGGGAAAAAGTGATGCGCCTCGCCGCCTTAACCACCGGTTGGATCCGTATCGAGCTCGAACATCGCAACGATAACGGTCAGCGCTTGATCATCAAGATAACCGACAGTGGCGCCGGTTTTAATCACAACACCGTCCGCTCTTCGCTGGAAGGAAATACGCGCTACAGCGGTCGCGGTATTGCGTTGCTCCGTTCGCTGTGCGAATCCGTCCAGTATCACGGTAATGGTAACCACGCAGAAGCAGTGTATCGTTATGAATGACATACTGACAATCTTGCTTGGCGTGTTGCTCACTAGTGCCCTGCTTATCGCAACTGTCGCCTATCGCATGGTACGTATCAGGCTCATCCAGCAGCAGCAAGAATTACACCACAGCAACGCCAGGCTGTTACAACTCAGCACCATGAGTCCTATCGTGCTTTATACCTGTGTTGCCTCGGGTGATTTCCGCATCACCTGGGTGAGCGATAACATTATGTTACAGTTAGGATATAGCCCGGCAGAAGTACTTGCAGACCCCGATTTTTGGCATAACCACATTCATCCCGATGACCGTGTCAGCATATTCGGCCGTCTCACTGAATTATTTGTGCAGGGACAACATATCCATGAATATCGCTTTCGGATTAAAAACGGGGAATACCGCTGGATACTCAATCCATTACGCATCATTACCAATGCAGAAGGCGTAGCACAGGAAATTGTCGGTACGTTAATTGATGTCACTGAAAACCGCGCCATGCGTGTCGCGCTGACTGAGCGCGAGCAGCAATTACATGCCATCCTCAACAATGCCCCTGACGGCATCATTAC
>JAYSTO010000084.1:0-20278 GCA_043719675.1 Gammaproteobacteria bacterium
ATAATTAAATCAAGGAGTAATCATGTCGCAAAAACATAGTCTCAAACAGTTCATTATAGAAGAGTATCTTCCCGATAGTCACAACAAGGAAATACCGGACGATCTTAATCTTATTGAAAACGGAATTCTAGATTCTTTAGCTGTACTGAAACTAGTAGCGTATATCGAAGATCATTACAATATTGCCCTAGAGCCTCATGAAATTGATCCTGAAATGTTAAACTCAATCAATGCTATTTGCTCTCTTATTGAAACAAAAACCAAACAGATTGCTTAGGGGGAGGTTTTATAACTTAATATTTACCAGGAGAATAAAAATTTTTAATAATAGTGGCATTCCGGATTAGTAACTATTATAAAAAGCATTTATTATGAATACAAAAATCAAAATATGCGGGGTAACTCAGCCTGATGAGGTCCTGCTTTTAGACGAGCTTGGCGTATCTTATGCCGGTTTGTGGTATGGCATTCCCGAGGGTCGTTACAATCTTGATTTGAAAACATTGATAAATTTGTCTTCTATGCATACCCGGAAACTGAAATTTATTCTGGTAACTATACAACACGATATATCTTTATTGAGTAAGGCAATTGAAAATGGCCACATTTATGGTATTCAATTTCATGGTTTTCATCTACCCGGGTTCATCAAGAAGATGAAACTAGCTTTTGGCGATTCAATTAAAATATTTAAGGTCCTACATGTACGAAACAATAAATGTGCCGAAGAATGTTTGATCGAACGTTATCTCGAAGCAGGAACTGATGTATTTATCCTCGACAGTTATCAGGATAAGCACAAAATCGGAAGCACCGGTATTCGTATTAGCGATGACTTTATTAAGGAATTCTTCTCGATCTGGGGTTTTAAAAATAAAATCATGCTTGCCGGCGGTATTGATGAAAACATAATTGAAACTATTTGCCTTACCCATCACCCCTATGGTGTTGATATTGATTCCGCAGCACGATGTGATACAGCCATTACAAGACAACGTGTTAGCAACATTATGGTACGAGGAGGCTGCAATGAATAACTTAATAAGTCAAATTAGATACAGATAAACATAAAGGTTAAATCACGATATGTGGGTACAAAAAAAGACATTTTTTACTTTTTTTCTGTATCCAACAGTAAGTGCGATTGCTTTATTTAACCTTAATTAAACTGAAAAATGTCTAACGAAAACACAAGGAAAAACCATGATTGTACGTAATATTAGTGAAATATTGAAATCAGAAAGAGATGTAGCCTGGGGAAATGGTCAAAGTAGACGTTTCTTACTTCGTTCCGATGGTATGGGGTATAGTCTTACAGACACCATTGTTAACGCAGGAACATCGTCGTTATTAGAGTACAAAAACCACCTGGAGTGCTGTTATTGCATAGAAGGTGAAGGCGAGGTCAAAACAGTTGAGGATGGAAAGGTATATCCGATTAAACCAGGAACCATGTATGCACTTAATAAAAACGACAAACATTATTTAACAGCTTATTCAACTATGCGCCTAATATGCGTATTTTTACCTGCTCTTGTCGGACAGGAGGCACACAACCTAACTAATGCGGAAAGTTCTCATTACTAGGGAAGTATCCGGGATACTCTCATTCCCCTCCTTCGAAAGTAATGGGAAATTTTTCTTAGACTAAAGCTATAACTGAGAATTTAAAGGACATGGTTATGAATACAACGACTAATATCTTTTATCTCACACCGACTAGAATTATTGACAGTGATAATCCGCTGGTATTGCAATACGCAAAGGATATTACTAACGGTGATTGCACCGATCATGTTTCTGTTGCGGTGGCATTATATAACAAGGTTCGTGACGATATTTCTTACAACCCATATATAGCTTATCATCGAGAGGAATCCTATCAAGCCAGCAATGTAATTATGCAGAAAAAGGGGTATTGTGTTAGTAAGGCATCCTTATTGTGTGCGCTTGGGCGCTCGTGTGGCATTCCATCGCGCGTAGGATTTGCGACTGTACGTAATCATATTGCGACCAAGCAACTTATTGAACTGATGGGCACTAATAAATTCGTTTATCATGGTTTTACGGAATTTTTTCTACGCAATAAATGGGTAAAAGCCACCCCGGCCTTTGATCGTAACACCTGCCATAGGCACCGAGTTGAACCCCTTGAATTCAATGGGCAGCAAGATTCCATCTATCAAGAATATAATATAGATCAACAACTATTTATGGAATATTTGGAGTTTCACGGTAGCTATGCGGATATTCCTGTAACAGAAATCATGACTGCATTTAGAAAAACTTACGGTGATCAATTGGTTGAACGGTGGATTGATGCTTTTGAATCTACACGTGGATTTGCAAATAGACGATTTGATCAAGAAGAGGTAGTGAAGTAAAAAACCGACGTAGCCATTTACACCTCTTTCCTTCAGGAAAGAGTGGTTAGAGCGTTTAATAACCGACACTTTAGAAGATGAGCATCATAGAAAAAACACTTACCAACAATTGTTCAAATAACTGTCGAAGTTTAGTTGTTTATTTAAATTGTGGTGATCCCAGTATAGAAATGACATATAAATTGATAAAACAGTGTGCCGCACATAGGGTTGATGTTATTGAGCTGGGAGTACCGTTCCCAAACTCTTTTACTGATGGTGGGGTTGTGTTGCGTTCTCATGAACGAGCCCTTCAAAACCATGTTACCTTTGAAGATGCAATCCTTTTAGTAAAAAAAGTACGCACTGAATGTTCAATTCCCATTGTACTACTTGTTGATTTCAGCCACAGCATTAAGTCTCGTGGGATAAAGTATGTTGTTGAAAAAAGCAGCCTTAGTGGAGTTGACGGCTTACTATTTCATGGATTGCCACCGCTGTTTTTAGAAGACTATATAGAACAGACAAATTATTACGGCATCGATCCAATATTCAGTCTGTATCCAAATACCTCCCCAGAAAAAATGGCCCTAACTTTAAAAAACAGCAAAGGTTTTGTATATCTGGTTTCCCAGTACGGAAGAACTGGAAGTCCAGTTGATTTTTGTTCTACTGAAATTACTGCCTTTTTTTCCTCAGCGCGCCAGGCGACAAAGCTGCCTTTAATGGCTGGTTTCGGCATTAAGAATCTGGAAGATATGAAAAATATTTTCTCCACAAATGCAATCGACGGTGTAATTGTGGGAAGTGCCATTTGTAATATAATAGAGGCGTCACTGCCCTCTAGAAAAAACATCATAAAAGGAATATATAATTATCTTGAAATGATAGCTACAGCTAAGCAGTTTGGTTATGGTGAAAAAATAATGACGAGGGTTAATCATGGAACTACTTCGTAAAATAATTCGTAATGAGAATGACATCACACCAGAAGAATATCATTCATTTTTGGCATCCGCCTTAGAAGCTAGTGCCAGCAAATGTTCGCTGGCTGCATTTTTAGCGGCATTGTCCGCTAAGCCGTTAAATCTTCAAGATGTAATTAATATAGTGGGATTCATAGACAAAAATTCACCAAGACGTTACTTATCTGTTTCTGATCGTGTTGTGAATATTGTAGGAACAGGTGGAGGTATTTCGACCTTTAATATCAGCACAAGTGCTGCTTTTGTAGCAGCCGCTGCAGGTGCAATGGTGCTTAAAAGTGGTTCTTACGCCTACAACAGTAAATGTGGTTCGCTGGATGTTCTTAGTAACCTTGGTATCAAATTGGATAGCACCGTTCATGGTCTCGAAGCGATGCTGGAAGAGTTAAACATTGGTTTTGTGAGTCCGAAAATGTATTCACCTCTACTTCGGCGGATAGCGGTTTCCATTATGCCACTTAACTTGCGAGAAATAGGTGGATTTATCAACACCATAGGCCCGCTACTTTGTCCGTTTCATGTTCATGGTCAAATATGTGGTGTAAGTTCTTCTAATTTAATTGACCTTTTCGCAACAGCTTTACGAACTCTTGGAATACATAATAGCATTGCGGTTTGGTCAGAGATTGGCTTAGATGAATTTTCAGCTATTGGTATCAATCATTTGGCCTTTATCAATAAAGATAAAAAGATTCATAAAGAAGAATTCAATCCTCTTACGTACGGCATGATACATACAGATTATAGCGAACTCCGTGGTGGTTCTGCTTCCGCTAATGCCACCATAATGCAATCAGTGCTAAAAACAGGAAAGCCACTGGTGGCTCGCGATACAGTTGCTTTAAATGCTGCATTTATACTCATACTGTCTGGGCAGAGTCAATCTAAAGAAGAAGCTCTCCAGTTATCTTTGGACGCTATTGCAAGTGGGGCCGCTTATCGTCTTTTACAAAATACAATCGACTTTAGTCATGACTATGCCGCCAAAGAGAGTAGATGATGATTAAAAGAAACAATTGGTTAACGCGCATTGCCTCTGTAAAAGCAGAGAATAAAATACCCATTATTGCTGAGATCAAACCATCTTCTCCCACCGCTGGAGACCTTCTCTGCAATCGCAATGTCACTGAAATCGCCTTAGCGTACGTTGCGGGTGGTGCTGCTTGTTTGTCTGTTGTTACAGGACGTTGGTTCGGTGGGGATATTTCTATGTTGTCGCAAGTAGCTCAAGTAACTTCACTTCCATTGTTACGAAAGGACTTAATTGTTAACCTCGATCAGATTAAGCAAACACAAGATCTCGGAGCTAATGCAGTTTTATTGACAAAAAAGATACTTCGAGCATCTCATCTGATGAAAATGATCGACTTGTGTCATTCTTTATACATAACACCGTTTGTAGAAGTATCCAGTATTGATGAAATAAACGAATTTACAGCAGATAGCGACACAATCATTGGGATCACCAACAGAGATATTGCTAGGAAAGAATCAGATATTAATAGTGGCTTAAATAGCTTAAAGCTTTTAAATAGCATAACGCAAAAAACTGGTGCTATAATAAGCGCCAGCGGCATTAATACCGTAACCGAAGCCAATACTCTCTATCAAGCAGGATTTGATGGATTACTTGTTGGTACCGCACTATTAAAAGCAGCAAATCCCGAGGAAGCAACTAGGGAGTTCACCCTCATAAGGGAAAGGTGATGCAACAGGTGTAGTGATCAAGTCAAACCGGACACTTACTTAGAGTCCATTTGCCAATCGCGCCGTGACTATCCTCATTTGAAAGTTTTAAATTAAAAATGGAATAAGATACCAGAAACATGCGAAGGAAATATTATATTGACCGGCTTGATGTATAGAAAATATAAATGCCACACCGACGTTCGTACAGCCTGCACATTAACAACCGCGTATCAGAACAAACGACTCTTCATTTACTTGTTACTAGTTGAATGGGGATCGCATTGTGCGTATGGGTAATACGATTTTGCGCATCCAGATACACTAATGTCGGCTTGAAATTGGTGAGTTCACGCTGATCTAACATGGCATAGGTACAAATAATAATAATGTCGTCAGGACTGGCTTTGTGGGCGGCGGCACCATTGACCGAGATAATGCCCGAATCATGCTCGGCGCGGATGGCATACGTTGTAAAACGCTCGCCGTTAGTAATGTTATAAATATCAATTTGCTGATATTCGCAAATACCGGCGGTATCCAGTAAGGTACCATCGATCGCACATGAACCTTCATACTCCAGTTCTGAATGCGTCACGCGTGCACGGTGCAATTTGGCTTTGAGTAT
Organism: Gammaproteobacteria bacterium; assembly: GCA_043719675.1. GTDB lineage: Bacteria > Pseudomonadota > Gammaproteobacteria > UBA6429 > Thiohalophilaceae > JACQBC01. The sequence goes on from JAYSTO010000084.1 coordinate 5,664, forward strand.
TGTAACTAGCATATCAACGACTACCCCTCTACGGTAATATCTGCGAGAATTGTATCATTCGACAATCCGATTGCCATCTAAATATCGGTCTAGATACGCAAATTATCAAGGAGCCGCGTCTTGCCTAAATAGGCTGCGACGAGTATGACCGAGGCGTCGCCAGGGGTTTTGACCGGCAACAGGCTGTGCGCATCGCGTATTGCCACGTATTGTGGCCTAAACCCGCCTGCCGTCAGGCGTGTGACGGCTTGTTGTTCCAGCCGCGCAACATCACCCTCCCCTCGGCGCAGGGCATCGCGTACCTCACACAAGGTTTGAAACAGGCACGGTGCCACTTGCCGTTCCTGTGCATTTAAATAGCCGTTGCGCGAACTCAGCGCCAAACCATCAGTGTCACGTTCGGTTGGCACCCCGATTATTTCAATGGGAAAAGCCAAGTCATGCACCATCGCCCGAATCACCAATAATTGCTGAAAGTCTTTTTCCCCGAACACCGCGTGGTGGGGCTGCACCATATTAAATAGCTTGGTAACCACCGTCGCAACACCACGAAAAAACCCGGGTCGATGTGCGCCTTCTAATAGGTTGGCTAAATCCGGCACCTCAATATAACTGGAATGGGCAGAGCCATTGGGATACATCAGCTGTTCATTTGGGGTAAATAACACATCTACCCCGGTGCGCTGCAACTGGACAATATCTTGTTCAAGACTGCGTGGATAATTCGCAAAATCCTCGCTTGGCCCGAACTGCAACGGATTGACAAAGATGCTCACGACCACTTTTGACCCGCGTTGTTTTGCTACCTCAACCAAGCGCAGATGGCCGCGATGTAAATTTCCCATCGTCGGTACAAAGGCAATGCGCTGCCCTTGCTGGCGGGACAGCGCAAGTGCGCTATGCAATTCAATAAGTGTTGTAACGATATCCATAGAATACTGGATAAGACTAGGTAAAGCTTTGTTCAATCGCAGGGAATTGACCTTGCTTGACGGCGTTCACATAGCCGCGCAACGCCGCCGCTATGCTAACCTCACCTTCCTTAGGTAGCTCTGCCAGAAAGTTTTTGGCGAATTTGGGTTTGCGCCCCACTGAAATGCCAAGTACATCGTAAATTACCAAGACCTGACCATCACAATCAGCGCCCGCACCAATGCCAATGGTGGGGATCGTTAATGCCGCAGAGATACGCGCCGCCAATGCCGCGGGCACACATTCCAGCAACAACATATCGGCACCGGCGGCTTGCATTACTTGCGCTTCATTAAACATGGCCGCCGCCGCCGCCGGGTCACGCCCTTGGACTTTATAGCCACCAATTTTATGTACGGATTGCGGTTGCAAACCCAGGTGCGCACAAACAGGAATATTATGATCCGTCAGTACCTTTATCACCTGCTCAAGGTTACCCCCACCCTCAAGTTTCACCATGTGCGCACCGCCCTCTTGCATAAACCGCGTTGCGTTATCCAAAGCACGTTGTGGATCGGTGTAACTCATGAAGGGCATGTCACCCATGACCAGGGCATGCTGGCGCACACGCGACACCAGTTGCGTGTGATAGATCATGTCATCCATCGTCACCGGCACAGTGGAATCATGCCCTTGCACCACCATCCCGAGCGAATCACCCACCAAAATAATGTCGACACCAGATTGATCGGCAAGTGCTGCAAAACTGGCATCGTAGGCCGTCAACATAGCAATCTTTTCGTGTGATTGCTTCATGTTGCGTAAAGTTTGCAGCGTAACAGGTTGTGTGCGTTGCTGTGGTGAACTGTATGGTGTCATGGTCGTGCGCCTTTACACATTTAACGGGGTTGGATTGAAATAATGGCGCCCACTGCGCACCTTTTTGATTTGCTCCAATAATAACTGATAATCCGCCTCATTGTTGGCAAAATCAATTTCTGCCGCATTAATGATCAGTAACGGTGATTGCGCGTAGTCATGGAAGAAACGCGTATATGACTCGACAATGCGCTGGAGGTACTCTTCACTTATCATGCGCTCATACTGTCGACCCCGTTTTGCGACACGACGTGACAATACAGCCACCGGCGCTTGTAGATACACCACCAAATCCGGCTGTGGCGCATCGATCGTCAGATGCTCATATACTTGCTGATACAATTTAAATTCATCTTCATCCAACGTTAATTCGGCAAACAAGCGATCCTTTTCCAAAATAAAATCGGCGACGCGGACCGGGCGAAACAGATCGGTCTGGCGCAACGCTTGAATCTGCCGTGCCCGTTGAAACAGAAAAAATAATTGAGTTTGCAATGCCGCGCTGCGTGGGTCTTGGTAGAACCGTTCGAGAAAGGGGTTTTCATCCACACCTTCCAGCAATACATCCGAACCAAAGCTGTGTGCCAGCCGTGTGGCCAGCGTGGTTTTCCCCACCCCAACCGGTCCTTCCACCACAATAAAATCCAACGGTTTAGTCGTCACGGTGCAATTCGCTCCAGACCTTCGGCAGTACACTGGTTTAACAAGTCACGCAACTGCCCGTAACCTGGGATCATTAAATCCGGGGCAATCTCCCCCAAAGGATACAAAACAAAATTGCGTTGCGATAGCCCTGGATGTGGGACACATAACCGCGGATGCTGGATGACTTCTTCTCCATACAACAGCAGATCCAGATCCAGTGTGCGCGGTCCCCAGTGTTCGGCAGTTCGCACACGACCACTGGCTTGTTCAATACCTTGCAGCGCATCCAACAAGGCCAATGCGGATAAATGGGTATCCAATGCCGCGACGGCGTTGACATAGTCCGGTTGTCGCAATCGACCCAGAGGTGGATTGCGATACAAAGAGGAGTGTGTCAGTAATGATGAATCCCGCACGTTGGCTAACGATTGCAAGGCAGTGTGAATTTGTAAGATCGGATCATTGAGATTGCTGCCCAGGCCGATATACACACGCGTAGCGGGCATGTGCCAGGTTAAGACTCACGCTTAATCGGTTTATACCGCGACTGCTGCAGGGCCTGACACATTTGTTTGCGTTCATGTGCATCCACGGTTTGAAACAGTGTCCACCATTCGCAAATTTCATCTAACCCCGCTTCACCCGCCTGCTGCCGTAACAACAAAAAGTCATAGGCTGCACGAAACCGAGGCTGTTCCAAGAACCACACCGCACGCCGCCCCTGGCGTTTTTCCAAACGAAACTGCCCGGACCATATTTCACGAATCGGTAAGCGAAACCGTTTTGGCAAAGCAATGGCCTTGCTTTGATCATTCAAGCTATCCATGCTAGCTTCCTGAATACTTTGAATCGGCGACATCTTCTGTGCCTGCAGCATCTTTGCCTGCTGGGTGAGTGGCAGCCACAACATGGCCGCAAATAAAAATGCCGGTGTCACCGGCTTATTCCCGGCGACTCGCTGATCCGTATTGGTCAGGGCCTGCCGAATAAACCGATCCGCAAATGCCGCGTCGTGCTTGAGCGCGTGATCAGTCGCAGGAAATAACACATTGAGTAAATCATATTGGCGAAGCAGTTCGTAGGTGCGGACGCCATGACCTTTAAGGAATAATTTGACCAACTCATCGAACAACCGCGCTGGTGGTATTGCAAACAACCGTGTACGCAATTGTTCAATTGCCTGGGCAACACTGTCATCCAAGCTGAACTCCAGTTTTGCAGCAAAACGGATCGCACGTAACATACGTACCGGATCTTCCTGGAAACGCACCATCGGATCACCAATCATGCGTAACCGGCGAGACGCTAAATCTTCCATGCCGCCGGTATAATCAACCAGACTAAAATCAGCAATGTTGTAATACAGCGCATTCACCGTAAAATCGCGCCGCCAGGCATCTTCCGCTAAGGTACCGTAGACATTATCACGCAACAACATACCATCGCGCATGTGCGATTGCTCAATTTCATCTGACAGGGAGTGGTGACCGCGAAAAGTAGCCACTTCAATGATATCCCGGCCAAAATGGATGTGGGCCAGACGAAACCGTCGGCCAATTAACCGACAATTACGAAATAAATCTTTGAGTTGTTCGGGTGTGGCATTAGTGGCAACATCAAAGTCTTTGGGACGCAGGCCCAGCAATAAATCACGCACCCCTCCGCCAACCAGATAAGCAGCAAAACCCGCTTCACGCAGACGATACAAAACTTTTACCGCATGTTCACTGATATTCGCACGTGAAATATTGTGCGCAGAACGCGGAATAATCCTTGGGGAGGTGGCTGTTGCCGTATTGTCCATCAACTGTATAACAACTATTTATTTAAGACTGTGGTAGATAGACGTATAATAACAGCTCTGAAAACCTGCGAATACCAGGAAAACCTTCAGCTCCCATCGTCTAGTGGCCTAGGACACCAGCCTCTCACGCCGGCAACAGGGGTTCGAAACCCCTTGGGAGCGCCATCTTAAAACGCAGTTATTGTTGTAAAGGATAGCTCCTTTAATGCAGCCAACGGGTTAAAAACCCGCAAGCTGCACTTTTTTCAGTCAAAATCGGCGATTAGCGACGCGTGGGTTTCTTTGGGTAAGGCGGCAACCGCAATGCGGCACGCAGGATGGTCCACCCCGGCCGCTAAGACCCCGCCCGATTTCAGCCTCTGAACCATAGCCGGGCTGAATTCAAACCGCAGAAAATGCACGGCGGAGGTTTTTTCCTCGTTGGAGCGTTCCATATCTTCATCGGCCATGGCAAAGACTTTATCCTGCCCCGCTGCTTGTAACCAAATTTTGTCTTCCACACCGATTAATTTGGCTAAGGCATCACGGCGTTCATCGACATCAACATATTCAATCATCATGGTTGCTTTCAGGTTACACCCATCGGGGATTAGCGGATTATACGCAGCCAATTCATCCGCGATTCCTTCCACCTCAAAAATGCGTTCGGTACGTAACATTTCCTGAACCTGATACTGTATCGTCAGGCGATCCTCAAAATACAAGGTGATGTGATCACCTAAATGCACTTGACGATGTTTCTTATGCGCCAACACTTCATCGCGAAATGTATTGCGCCGTTTGGCGTATTCTTCAAGCGAAAGCAAATCTTCACGACGTATTTTATGCATGGTTCCGCCTTGTCTTATGACTGAATTAGATTCCATAAGCCTTCCTCAGCAATTGCATGGGGTGTTCTGTCACACTGTGATCAGCCATGCCGTTTTCGATAAAGCGACCGGCCATTGGACAATCGCTGGTGTAGTGATCCGCCTGCATTTCTTTAACACGGCTGACCACCGGTTTGACAATTTTCATAGCAATATCGTGATATTCTTTTTTCACAGCATACGTACCATCATGCCCGGAGCAACGCTCAATCGCCAGTACTTGCGTATTTGGCACAAGTGATAATACCTCGCGCGTTTTTGTGCCGATATTTTGCACCCGCTGATGACAGGCCGCATGGTAGGCCACTTTACCCAGCGGTTGATGAAAATCCGTTTTAAACAACCCTTCTTTGTGGCGCAACATTAAGTATTCAAATGGATCAAAGATTGCCCTTTTTACCTTTTGCACGTCGGCGTCGTTTGGAAACATCAAGGGCAACTCTTGTTTGAACATCAAGACACAGGATGGAATAGGCGCAACAATGTCCCAGCCTTCATCAACCAAGCGCATAAGTTGGGGAATATTGGCTTCTTTTGCCTTTGCCACCGCATCCAAATCACCTAACTCCAGCTTTGGCATGCCGCAACACTGCTCTTTTTCAACCAGCCGTACTTCAATATCATTGTGTGCAAATATTGCCAGCAGATCTTCGCCCAGCTGCGGCTCATTATAATTACCGTAACACGTGGTAAATAACGCAACCCGCCCCTTGGTGAGAGTCCCGCGTATCGCTGACACCGTAGTGGATATATTGTTTTTAACACGTTTACGTAATGTATCACTGTGATATTGCGGCACAGGCGCATGTTCATGCACACCCAACACCGCTTGCAAGGTCTTGCGCAAGACTGGCGTACGATTCGCCGCGTTCACTGCCTGCACAACAATTGGTATTCCAGCAAACTTCCCCACAGTGTCCGTTGAACTTAACACCTTGTCACGTAACGATGCCCCGTGATTTTTGAATTTAACCGCCTTGGCGCGCAACATCAAATGCGGAAAGTCCACATTCCATTCATGCGGTGGCACGTATGGACACTTTGTCATATAGCATAGATCGCACAGATAACAATGCTCGACCACCTTCCAGTAATCTTGTTTGGCAACACCGTCCACTTCCATCGTTGCCGATTCATCAACCAGATCAAACAAGGTCGGGAATGAGTGACACAAACTCACACACCGACGGCAACCATGACAAATATCAAAGACTCGTTCAAGTTCCGTCATCAAATCTTTTTCGTCATAAAATTTTGCATCCTGCCATTGCAGCGGGTGGCGGGTAGGCGCTTGTAAGCTGCCTTCACGCTGTCCTTCGGTGGGTTTGTTCATGATTTTTTATTCCATGGTGTCAGGGTATATCGAAATAGGCTCTTAAAAACACAACGGCCTGAATCAATCAGGCCGTTGTCTGCTAACTTAACCGCCTAGATTATCCAACGCCTTTTGGAAACGATTGGCGTGTGAACGTTCTGCCTTGGCTAAGGTCTCGAACCAATCTGCAATTTCATTGAACCCTTCCGTACGTGCGGCCTTGGCCATACCCGGATACATGTCCGTGTATTCATGGGTTTCGCCGGCAATTGCTGCCTTCAGATTTTGGCTGGTTGGGCCAATAGGTAAACCGGTAGCAGGATCACCCACTTGTTCCAGGTACTCCAGATGACCATGGGCATGTCCGGTTTCACCCTCGGCGGTGGAACGAAATACGGCTGACACGTCGTTATAACCTTCGACGTCTGCCTTGGCGGCGAAATACAAATAACGGCGGTTTGCCTGGGATTCACCCGCAAATGCCGCCTTCAGATTGGCTTCGGTCTTGCTGCCTTTTAGTTGGGCCATAAATTACCTCCACTGTGTTGATAAAGACTAACCGGTCGCACCGATTAGGATTTAGACTAATTCTAAATGTCGTAAAAAGATAGTCTTCCTGAAGACTGATGTCAAGACTCAGTCTAAATTCAAAGTTTGTTGTTGAATAACAAGAATGTATTTCAGATTTGACCTATCCCAAACCATCCGTTACTTTAGCCGCCGTTGTGTCATTTTAAGGATCCCTACCCCGTGCCCAAAAAAAGTCCGCCACCGCCTACACCGGCAGAACCCATGTCTATGCAACATTTTGAAGGATCTTTGAAAGAACTTGAAGACTTGGTTGAACGCATGGAAAAAGGCGACCGCAGTCTTGAAGAATCACTAAAAGACTTTGAACGAGGCGTGGCATTGACGCGCAGTTGTCAGGAAGCCTTAAAGGCCGCCGAACAAAAAGTCCAACAGTTGATAGAACACAATGGTAAACCGCTCCTCGCCCCTTTTGATGAACCCATAACCCGTGATTGAGCTAATCTTTCTCGATGACTGGCAACACCGCATCAATAAAGCGCTCATGCGCTGGTTACCTGCTGAGGCCATTGCACCACAACGCCTACACCAGGCTATGCGCTACGCGGTGTTAAATGGCGGTAAACGCGTACGCCCCTATCTGGTCTATGCTGCAGGTTCAGCCCTTAACGTGCCATTAGATCGCTTAAACCCCGCTGCCTGTGCCATCGAAGTGATTCATGCCTATTCGCTGATTCATGACGATCTACCGGCGATGGACGACGACGACATGCGGCGTGGCAAACCCACCTGCCACAAGGCCTTCGATGAGGCCACTGCCATCTTGGCTGGCGACGCTTTACAAGCCCTGGCTTTTCATATCCTAAGTCATGGTACGGATAAAATCATTCCAGCCGAACAACGTTTAGAAATGCTCGATACCTTGGCCACCGCCAGCGGTTCACGTGGTATGGCGGGTGGTCAGGCCATAGATTTATCGGCGATTGGACGTCAGCTTACAGAAGCTGAATTGGAAAACATGCATATCCATAAAACCGGCGCCTTGATCCGTGCCAGCGTAAAACTGGGCGCACTGTGCGCAATCCCCAATGATGCAGATAAACTCAATGCGATGGATCATTATGCAAAATGTATTGGGCTTGCCTTCCAGATTCAGGACGACATTCTTGACGAAGTGGGCCACGCCCCGACCCTGGGCAAAAATGTCGGCGCAGATCGCCACAAAAATAAACCCACCTACCCGTCTATCTTAGGACTCGCTGAGTCACGCCGTTTAGCTGAGGATTTGTGTGAGGAGGCCTTGGCAAGTCTCACCGAACTTGATATGCACGCAGAGCCGCTACGTCAACTGGCAAAATATATCATTGCGCGCACCCATTAACAGATTTTTTCAGTATTCAGCTTTTTTAAAAAAACAGGGCTGCAGATTTAGTTAAAAATCGCCACTCCGTGAATAATAGAGTGGCGATATCAATTCTAACTAGTCATTTAAAGCAACAAAGTGATACTCATTATTTTTATCCACATTTAACACGATTTGCATCTTATTAGCATTTGGATTGAACGGCTTCCCATCTACCAAAACTACGGTTTTGATGGGGTAAACACCTTGAGGCATCCCTGCAGGCAGGGTAAATTTAAACTCGTTTTTAAACGCACCACTTTTCTTGGTCTTTTCATTAACTGATTTAGAAAAAGACTTAATTATCTCTTTGCTATTATCGTTATCAAAAATTTCTATCTTTTCTTGAATATCGATGGTCTTACTTTTTTCACCCGGTACAACAATCAGGGTTGAAGCTACCAGCACTTCATTGCCTGCCTTGACAATTTCGCCTGGCTTGACACTGCTCTTGTACTCCACCACTAGCGGTTCTGCTGGCAAAGTTTTGTGTTGTTTTTTATAGTCGCTAACCACCTGATCTTCCGGGCTGATCTGCGAAGAATTATACCCGATTACCATATCATGAATAATTTTCGCCGCGATCCCAATCGCCACCACTTTTGCCGCCGCTTTGATATCTTCTCCTTTGCGACACTTTTTAGGATCGGCTTTTTTGTCACAATCTTCTTTATTTGGTGAAAGCTTTTTATCCAAGTCACCTAAGCCGAAGCCGGTTAATAAGCCCAGCGAAGCAACTACTACTACTGCTGTAAAAAGATTACTGATTTTCATACCTTTCTCCCTTCCTGTTTTAACGTTATTGACATTTAATTAAGATGTCAGTGTATTTCACTAATTACTTTTGCTTTTTTATATGCGCGTTCTGCTTTTTCCTTAAACTTAACACCCTCCTCCAAACCTGGGACAAACTCAAGTGCTGCATCTGCCTTTCCGATTGCGCAATCATACTTGCTAATCTTCAGACATGTCTCACCCTCGGCAATTGCTTTTTTTGCTTTTTCCAATGCGTTTTGTAGCTGTATTTTTGCATAAGATGACTTCTGATAAAGTGTTTCTGCACCAATATCACTGGACTTGTATTTAAGCGCCTGTTTTGCGTATCTCATGCTGCAATCGTAATCTTTTTTATTGAAACATGACTCGGCGTTTGACATGTTATCCTTGAAATTCTTGACGTCACTGGCGTTCTTTAGATTATTCTCTGCCAGTATCTCCCGTGCTCGTTTGGCCATATCCAACGCAAACGGATTGTCAGGCTCTTTGCTTAGAATCAATGTGCTGTTTTCAATTACACAATCATAACGTTGTTCTGTAAAGCAGCTTGTGGTCGCATTATAGGCGACTTTTAACTCTATTTTTTTCTGAACATCCCCCAGCAGCGCTGATGCCGGTGAAATTTGTTTCAATGAAGCCAGGTTAACGCGTGCGCAATCAAAATTATCTGAATCCACGCAGGATACCGCCGCATCAAAATATTTCTTTTCCTGGACCTTCACATATGCTTCGTTTGCCTGTTGTAATAAATCTCTGGCGCTTTTATTGTTTGGTTCGATTTTCAGGACGGCGTTAGCACTTTCAATGCCACAGATGTAATCTTTGTCATCATAACATTGCACACCTTTCTTTAGTGTCTCTGCAATGACTGCCGACAATTCATTCGGCGCAAAAAAATTATAATAACCAAGAATACCCGTCACCATCATCAGTACTGCTGCTGCAATCAGCAGTAACATGTTTTTTCTTACGTAGGTAAATTCATTTAAGAATTGTTGTACCGTGGGCGTCCTTTCGCTACGCTTTAATTTCAATCCTGATTCAAGCGCCTGCCACTGACGTTTATTAAGTTTGCTGATACGTGCCGGTTTTAATTTTTCTTCTAAAGCCTGATCAGCCGCTTTTCGGTTATAGGGGTGTTTACCGGACAATAGTTCATAGGCAATCACCGCCGCCGCAAAGACATCATCGCTTTGATCCGGTGGCTCACGATGAATCATTTCCAGACTGGCATACGCGGGCGTCAGAGCTCCCAGAGCACCTGCATCAAAGTTATCCTGTTTCTGCGTGCCGGAAGTCAGTCGGGCAATGCCAAAGTCAAGGATCTTGGCGCTTTCATTGGTAATAAAAATATTACCGGGTTTCAAATCCGAATGCACAATATTTTTCTTGTGCGCATAAATCAGGGCAGCACAATAATCCTTTATTATTTTAACCGCCTCACCCACCTCAAGTCCTTTGTTGTGGGATTTAATAAGGCTCTCTACATCCTCTCCATTTAATAACTCCATTGTCATATAAATGACCGCACCATCTCGATCAAAATCATGCACCGAAACAATATTTGGATGGGCTAATATCTGGGACTTAGTTGCTTCGCGTTGCAGCGTGACAAAAGCATCCGGGTGATTCTGGAAATCTTGATTCAGGACTTTGACTGCCACAAAGGGGTTTAAATCATTAGCTTCGAGCTTACGCAAATCCCGTGCTTTATACACCGTTCCCATGCCACCACAACCGAGAATCGCATCAAGCACAAAGCGGTTATTCAGAATGACTTTATTGTTGGCCAAGGCAAGATTTGCTGCCTGGCGGGCTTTCTCAAAACCGACACTATTGTCACTGGATTTCAGCGCGTTGCTAATTTGGGTAAGGGCACGAACCTGGCCGGTTTGCATGCTCGAGCTGGTTTTTATTACGGTCTGATTCGCATTGGCAGCTGGCAGCGGCTGGCCTGCATGAACAGGTGTTTTACCTGTTTGTGCGTCAGTCTTGCGCGGTTTAATAACCGTCGCGTTGTTTTTATCTGATTTGTCGCTATTGTCCATAACGTTCTTTTTACGCGTGGCCTAATATTTGGCGAGATTCTACAATAAAATCACTGATATTGCCTTAACTTTGCCCAGGATCAATTGTCATTTGGCACTTCATCTCTCCACAAGTTCCCCAGTATTTAGGGGGAGACGTCCCAAGGGTGCGCCAGGGAAGACCGGAATTTATGATTAATGCCGAGTTCAGCCAACAATACGTGCCACGCCATTTCACCAACGGCCACATTAGCAGATTTTATCTCTAAATCATGCTTACCCACTTGCAATACTGTGGGGTAGCCGCCAAGATCGTCACTGATCATAAATGCTAGGCCTCATGCAAAACAACCACCTGTATCCGCTGCTCTGTGCTGTCAATACCCCCGAAGAACTTCGGTTGTTGTCGACGGAACAATTGCAACCCCTCGCTGATGAATTGCGCCAGTTCCTCATCCAGAGTGTGAGCAACACGGGTGGCCATTTGTCTGCGGGATTAGGCACGATTGAGCTTACCATCGCTTTACACTATGTCTTTAACACGCCCCAGGATCGCCTAGTTTGGGACGTCGGACATCAAACCTATCCGCACAAGATTTTGACCGGTCGCCGTGAGCAAATGACATCTCTTCGCCAGAAAGGCGGGATGGCCGGATTCCCCAAACGCGATGAAAGTCCCTACGATACGTTTGGTGTTGGCCACTCCAGCACCTCTATTAGCGCGGCCTTGGGAATGGCCATCGCCGCACAGCAACGCAACCTTGATCAACATGTGGTTGCCATTATCGGTGATGGCGCGATGACGGCCGGCATGGCCTTTGAGGCACTGAATCATGCGGGTGATCTGGACGCGAATTTGCTCGTTATCCTGAACGACAACGACATGTCGATCTCCCCCAACGTGGGAGCCCTATCCAATCATCTGGCACGCATCCTATCGGGTCGCTTGTATTCCAGCATGCGTGAAGGCAGTAAAAAGGTGCTGGGCGTCATGCCCTCGGTCTGGGAATTGGCCCGCCGCACCGAAGAACACGTCAAAGGCATGGTCATCCCCGGCACGCTGTTTGAGGAACTCGGTTTTAACTATATTGGCCCTATTGATGGTCATGACCTCCCTACCCTGGTTAAAACCCTCGACAATTTAAAACACCTCAAAGGCCCACGCCTACTGCATGTCGTCACGAAAAAAGGCAAAGGCTACCAGCCGGCAGAAGAAGACCCCTGTAACTATCACGGGGTGGGTAAATTTAATCCGGAATCCGGCAAGCTCGAGGCCAGCAAACAGACCGGCCCCACCTATACACAGATATTTAGTGATTGGTTATGTGACATGGCCGCGCACGACGAGCGCCTCGTGGCAATTACGCCCGCCATGCGCGAGGGCTCGGGGCTGGTTGCCTTTTCTGAACAGTTTCCGAATCGGTATTTTGATGTCGGCATCGCTGAACAACACGCACTGACCATGGCCGCAGGCTTGGCCTGTGAAGGCATCAAACCCGTGGTTGCAATCTACTCCACGTTTTTACAACGCGCCTATGATCAATTGATTCACGACGTGGCCCTGCAAAATTTACCGGTCTTATTTGCGCTCGACCGTGCGGGGGTCGTTGGGCCCGATGGACCTACCCATGCAGGCAGCTTTGACCTGAGTTATTTACGCTGTGTTCCGAATATGGTGGTGATGGCCCCTGCCGATGAAAACGAATGTCGGCAGATGCTCACTACCGGATTCTTCCATAATGGCCCGGCAGCGGTGCGCTACCCACGTGGCCAGGGTCCAGGGGGCAACATCGTGCCTTCGCTCACCCCATTGGCCATCGGTTGCGGCGAGATTCGCCGACGTGGTGAACGCGTGGCGATATTAGCGTTTGGCTGCATGCTCGCGGACGCCCTCAAGGCGGGGGACGTATTGCATGCCACGGTAGCCAACATGCGCTTCGTAAAACCCCTGGACAGAGACCTCATCCTGCAACTGGCTGACAACCATCGCCTCCTGGTCACAATAGAAGATAACGTTGTGATGGGTGGCGCCGGGTGTGCTGTCAACGAAGCGTTGGCCCACGCCGGGCGCACAGTGCACGTGTTAAACCTGGGTTTACCCGACCGTTTTCTCTCCCATGGCACCCGCAATGAACTACTGGCTGAGGCTGGCCTTAATGCCGATGGCATAATCCGCCAGGTGGAAGTACTCTTGGGTCAGTTACCTCTTGCCAAGCGTGCTACGCTTGCTTAGTCTTTTCCCGAGTAAATTAATCAGGTATTATGGCCAAACGTTATAGCATGAAGATCGTAACGGATTTTGCGGCCGCCCATTGGTTGCGAAATTACAGCGGGGTTTGTAACCGTCTGCACGGCCACAACTGGAAGGTGGAGGTCGAAGTGGTGGCATATGACCTGGATGAGGTCGGCATGGGTCTGGATTTTAAAGATATCAAAGATGCCACCAAGACGTTAATCGGTGAGTTGGACCACCGCAACCTCAACGACTTGTCACCGTTTGACAAGCTCAACCCCACGGCGGAAAACATTTCGGCGTATTTGTACCAAGAATTAAGCGCCAAGCTCAATACGGCACGGATCAGGGTTAATACAGTTACCTTGTGGGAAACCGAACGTGCCTGTGTCACGTACAGTGAGGAATAAACATGAGTAGTTCAAAAATGGCTGAAGCAGTAAAACCCATTGAAGATGTGCAGAACCGCACGGACAAGCGCAATATTCCGATCAATAAGGTGGGGATTAAATCCATTCGCCATCCGGTGCGGGTACGCGATCGCAGCAGCGGTGAACAACACACCATCGCCATGTTTAACATGTACGTGAACCTGCCGCATAATTTCAAAGGCACCCACATGTCGCGCTTCGTTGAAATCCTCCATCATCACGAACGCGAGATATCGGTGAAATCCTTCAAGGAAATCCTGCGGGAGATGACTGAACGCCTTGAAGCGGAATCCGGCCATCTGGAAATGAGTTTCCCGTATTTCGTCACCAAGAAGGCCCCGGTATCCGGCGTCGAAAGTTTAATGGATTATGACGTCACCCTGATTGGCGAGCGGCATCAGAATGAAAACAGCACCACCATCAAGGTTGTCGTGCCGGTGACCAGCCTGTGTCCCTGTTCAAAAAAGATTTCTGACTATGGTGCACATAATCAGCGCTCCCACGTCACTGTCACCGCCACAATTAATGAATTCGTTTGGATCGAAGAGTTAATTGATGTGGTTGAACAAGAGGCCTCGTGTGAATTGTACGGCCTGCTTAAACGCCCCGATGAAAAGGCCGTCACCGAACGCGCCTACGATAACCCCAAGTTCGTCGAGGACATGGTGCGCGATGTCGCCGCCCGCCTCAACGCCGATGACCGCATCAGCTACTACGTGGTCGAATCTGAAAATTTCGAATCAATCCACAACCACTCGGCCTATGCCTTGATCGAAAAAGACAAGACGAAGAA
>JAYSTO010000085.1:0-6778 GCA_043719675.1 Gammaproteobacteria bacterium
CGAACACCAAAGCCGTTATGGTTCACCGCGCATGACCGAAGAACTGCGCGACAATGGCACAACCTGCAGTGAGAATCGAGTGGCAGCGCGGATGCAGACACTGAGATTGCATGCCAAGGGTAAACGCAAATACAAAGCCACGACCAACTCCAACCATACGTTGCCGGTGGCCCCTAACTTACTGGAGCAACACTTCGTGGCCGAGGCACCGAATCAAAAATGGGTCAGCGACATTACCTATGTCTGGACCGACGAGGGCTGGCTGTATTTGGCGGTAGTCCTGGATTTGTATTCGAGACTGGTGGTGGGCTATGCCCTGAGTGCTCGGATTGATCGTGCACTGGTTATTGCCGCGTTACGGATGGCCTTGTTCCGGCGAAAATTCCCACGGGAGGTTATCGTCCACAGTGACCGAGGGAGCCAGTACTGCTCTGCTGACTATCAGGCTTTACTGAACGAGCACGGGCTTATCAGCAGCATGAGTAAGCGCGGTGATTGCTATGATAACGCGGCCATGGAGAGTTGGAACCACAGCTACAAGGTCGAGACTATTCATGGCGAGCGCTTTGAAACGCGCTGGCATGCAGAAAAAATCACGACAGACTACATAGACCGGTATTACAATGTGAAGCGTCGACATTCCACCCTTGGAATGCGATCACCGCAGGACTATGAATTGGCCAATGCGGCATGAACACTCTTTTCGGGGTGTCTATGAAATCGGGGGAAGATCATATTGGTCAGGACTGGTTTCAATATTGCGTCGCGTTGTTACGGCTAAATGCCGCAGTAAAACGGCTGCTACTTGGCGGTGCCTTAAAAGCGGTCAAGATCTGGCAATATTTCAGCATTTTTTGTGTGAGCCAACCCGCAAAATTAATGCTTTAGTGTCTTTATCCGCTATTAATTCCATGATTTCATGGAAAAGAACCCTGCTGCCACAGGATAGCCCAGGCACCCGTGTTGCTTTGCACCGGCACGCAAGGCGTGGGTTATCGCTCCTATTTGGTCTGTGTCTGACCGTGCTGGCGCACGCACAAGTGGTGAGTGATGTGCGGGTAGTGATCGATGTCTCCGGCAGCATGAAACAAAATGACCCGAATAATTTACGTGCGCCGGCATTACGCTTATTAATTGATCTCCTGCCGGAAGGCACGCGTTCTGGTGTCTGGACCTTTGGTCAATCGGTTGATATGTCCGTGCCATTGGGCAATATCGACAAGGCGTGGCGGGAACAGGCACAACAAGCCGCCAGCAAAATTCACTCACGCGGTTTGTTAACCAACATTGAAGAAGCGGTGCGCAAGGCCAGCGCAGGTTGGGAAAAACCGGATCCACGTTATCGGCGTCACATGATCCTGCTTACTGATGGGGTGGTAGACATCGGCAAAGATCCACGTGTCAACTCCGACTCACGCCGCCGACTCCTGGAAGAAGTGTTGCCCGCACTGGAACAAGCCGATGCAACCGTCCATACCATTGCCCTCGCCGCAGGCGCCGATATTGAATTACTTCAGGCGATCTCTGCGGCAACCGACGGCGCCTTTGAGCAAGTCGGCTCGGCAGAACAATTACAACGTATTTTTCTACGGCTATTCGAGAAATCGGTGGAAGCCGACACCTTGCCGCTGACCGACAATAAATTTGTGGTGGATAAAAATATCAGCGACATCACCGTACTGGTATTTTTAGCCAAGGATAGTGCTGCGACACACCTGACACCACCCGGCAAAAAACCCTGGTCGCAAAAAGATCATCCCGAAGCCGTGCAATGGCATCATGAAAATGGGTATGATCTGATCACGATTAAAACACCAGAGGCCGGCGAATGGGCATTGCAAGCCAAGCTTGATCCTGACAATCGAGTGTTGGTGGTAACAAATTTACGGATGAAGGTGGATAAATTACCCAACACCCTGATTCTCGGTGATACGGTGAATGCGCAGGTCCGTTTATTCGAAGACGGCAAAACCATTACCAATCCCAATTTATTGAATAAAACAAAGTTTGTATTAAAACAGACAAGCGCAAAGGAGCCAGCGACAGGCAGTACGGAAATGCAGGATGATGGCCAGCCCCCGGATGTATTAAAGGGGGATGGGGTGTTTACGGCATCTGTGAACAACATAAAGCAAGCAGGCGAATACGCCCTCATTATCCAGGCCATCAGTCTGACCTTTCAACGCGAAGCGCATCATAGCCTGCATGTGTATGACAGCCCGGCGAATATTGCTATTACCCAGGCGGCGGCGGATAAACCATTTCGCATCAGCGTCCAGCCTCATGCCGGATTGATCCGACCTGAAACAGTATCGATGCAGTTAAAATTACCGTCGCTTGAACCACAAACCATTAACCATGCCACCGATGCAGAGTGGGTAATTGAAGTACCTGCTAAACATGCCAATGAAAAATTTATCCTGACCATGGCAGCCACACGCTACGATGACAAACCATTAAAAATAGACTTTGAACAAACCCTGGCAGTGACCGCCCAGTCCCAGTCGTTGGCAATAAAAACAACTCCTGCGGCAGGTGAAGATGCAACGCCGGTGGAGGAGGAAGCCGGTGCAACAGAACAGGTCGCCGAAGAATCCGTTGATGATGCAACCGTGGAACTTGAGAAGAAGAAAAAAGGATTTAATTGGAAGCTGGTGCTGGGCATCGTTATTGGTGCAAACCTGTTCGTCTTTACCGGCGCCTGGCTCATCTATCGGCGTATCCGAAAGAAGCGGCAACTGCAAGCTGCGAAAGATGAAACGGACTTAAAGGTATGAATGAGTCTCTCACCGGCATGCTGGTTATTTTTTCCGAGGTCGGTGCGATGCTGGCGTTGGCGGTGGTTATTTTTTTGATCTATATTGTCCGGCGCAATCACAAGGATCGACGCTCAGCCAAAATCTTTGTAGAGAATTTGCATCAGCATGAGGCCAAGCGAAAAGAGGATATGGTTCATATCCTGGAGACAATCCATAAAATGGATCATGAGCATGCAATAAAAGCAGCGCATGGCATGCTGGCCTGCGAGAAACAAATCTACAATCGAGTCTTGAAGATATTTCTTGGCCATGATCGTGATGGGCTCGCGCAACTACAAAAAGATGTTGAGTACATGGCCAGCGCCTACCGTAAACTTAACGACTCTGTCGAAACTGTCAAGGAAGTTGATCGTGGTGAGAATCCAAAACATAGTGCAGCACTGCGTACCCAGGTAAAACAACTGGAAAATGAAAAGGCAAAACTGGAAAAGGATCTCGCCGAATCCATGCGCTCGATGGAAAATATGGCGAAGGAATACACGCTTATGTATGCCGGTGGCGGCAAGAAAGACGGTGTCAAACACATTGAAAATGAGCTTTCACAGCTAAAACAAAAAATCTCAGCGAATCTGGTTGAAGAAGTGAATGAAGGTGATCTTAATATAGCGGATATGGATCCAGCCGCACCGCCAACAGATAAAGACGTAAAGCCATAAACAACAAGGCCCCGTGAGGGGCCTGGTACTGTAGTGCTTACCAATTTTACTTATTGAAGTACTTGCTGCAATTTTTTCAGTGCGTTATTTTCCAGCTGACGTACCCGTTCCGCAGAAACATGATACTTGTCGGCCAGTTCTTGCAGTGTCGCTTTGTTATCATCCAGCCAACGGCGCTGAATAATTTCCTTGCTACGGTTATCCAGGATTGTCAGCGCAGTTTCCAATCGCTGGTGGTTGTGGTCTTCCCATTGTTTTTCTTCAACTACTTCAACTGGGTTGTAGGTCATGTCCTGCAAATAGGCGGCGGGGTGGAAGGTGTCTTCCTCGTTATCGTCATTGCGCAGATCAAAGGCAATGTCCTGGCCACTCAGGCGCGATTCCATTTCCCGGACTTCTTGTTCCGACACACCCAGGTCTTTGGCAACGGCGCTGATTTCATCTTGACTAAACCAACCCAAGTGTTTTTTGGCACCGCGCAGGTTAAAGAATAATTTGCGTTGTGCCTTGGTCGTGGCGATTTTGACGATACGCCAGTTACGTAAAATGAATTCGTGTATCTCGGCGCGAATCCAGTAGACTGCAAACGACACCAGACGTACACCCATATCCGGGTTAAAACGTTTTACCGCCTTCATTAAACCAATATTGCCTTCCTGGATGAGATCCGCCTGGGGTAGGCCATAACCACTATAGCCACGGGCAATATGGGCGACGAAACGTAAATGCGACATAATCAGTTGTCGTGCTGCATCCAAATCTTCCTCATCACGGAAGCGGATAGCCAATGCATGCTCTTCCGCTACGCTGAGCACCGGAATGGCGTGGATCGCGTGCTGGTAGGCATCAATACTGCCAGATAATTTTGGTAAACGGAGCGTTAAGGCTTTTGACATGATGTACCCCTATATCAGTTATGACTAATACTAGCACTCTCAGGGTTGGAGTGCCAAGGGGGATGTTAGTTCCTACTTAATCTTTCAAATATATCAAGTAGTTAACCACAGTTTCAGTGTGCCAAGGTGGTGTATTGACCGGACTGATCGGAGATATCCCAGGGGGAAGGGACAGGGCCTTCGGTGAGGTAGAGGCATACTCGGTTACGCCCGTTTTCCTTGGCATGGTAAAGCGCTTTGTCAGCCAGGGAGAGGAAACGTGTCAGCGGTTGATCTGGATGATCGGCGGTGCTGGCAAGCCCGATGCTTACGGAGATGTCCACCCCTGCAGGTTTCATGTTTTGTAGCTGAATCCGCAACAACTCAGCCCGCTCCAGGATTTGATCCTGGCTATTGTTCGGGATCAACACGCAGAATTCCTCACCGCCGAAGCGAATGACGACGCCGTCACCAAAGGTTTTATTCAGGGTATCACCCATCTCAGCCAGGACATGATCGCCAGTGATATGTCCTAGTGTGTCATTAATAAGCTTGAAGTAGTCGATGTCGATCAGCATGGCCCAAACGGGTTGTTTAGCAGGGTCATTGATGTAGGCCTCACCGTTATCCAGCAGGTAACGCTTGCTGCGAACCCCAGTCAGGCTATCGGTGACGGCGATCCAGCGCATGGCCTCAGCCTGTTGCTTGAGGGCGTTATATTGGTGTTTGATCAACAGTAATGATCGCACGCGAGCAATCAATACTTCTTCTATAATCGGTTTGGTAACAAAGTCATTGGCGCCCGCGTGGAAGGCCTCTACTTGGGTTTGTTTGTCTTCGGTACTGGTCAGTACCAGGACAGGCATTTCCTGTTGCGATAAATGCATCTTTGCGCGGATGGCGTGCAATAAGTCTCCCCCTGTCATTTCACCCATCAGGTAAAAATCGGTAATGACCATATCGAACTCATCGAACGGGTTCGCCTCAGCGGCGCACTGTTCTTCCAACAGCCACAAGGCCTCTTCAGCAGTAATAACTTGAGTGACTTTCAGGCCATGTTTTTCAAGGATTTTCTGGATCATGGCGGCGGCAGTGGCGCTGTCTTCGACAAACAGGATATGGCCCATTAGTCCCGAATGGCGCTGAATAAAGGAGCGGATAAAGCTGCCAAACGCCTTGTATCCCTGGGATTTATCAAAGTAGTCGGTCACCCCGGCTTCAAAGCCTTCGCGCAACAGCCGTGTATCGGCGTCGCCGGAGACCACGATAACGGGGATATAGCTGTGGGTCTTGGATTGGCGGATTTGGCGACTTAATTCCAGGCCATCCATATCCGGCAACATCAGTGCCGTCGAGACCAGATCATATTTACCGTGGGCAAGCAGCGCCAGCGCCTCGGCACCGCTGGCACACATGGAGACCTCGGCATTCGACACTTCGTCATGCAGAATACGCGTCAGGATGGCGCGGGAGACAGCTGAACTATCTACCAGAATAATACGGTTTTGCGGTTCAGACATGGGGAGCAATGGATTCCTTACCCTTAAATATTATACGGGTTGTATAGCCCTAATTGTCGGCCACCGCAATCAAAACCTTAGCGGGGCTCTATTTCACGTAGGTGTCGCCCCACCGCCAACCAGGAACCCAGCAATCCCAGGGTGATGCTGATGGTGAGCAGGATAACCACCGTCGCCGCGTCGAGAGTATGCAGGCTAAGGGGAGTTTGATACAGGCTGGCCAAGTGTTCAACTGGGCCTGCTAGCAGCCATAACGCGCTATAAACCATCAGGATCGCAATCATCCCCCCCGCGAGGCCATACCAAAAACCGGTGTAGAGGAATGGTCGACGAATAAAGGCATCGGTGCCGCCTATCAGTTTAATCACGACGATCTCTTCGCGGCGATTCTGAATGGCGAGGCGGATGGTATTACCAACGATCAGGATCACTGCCAACGCCAGCATGCTGCCGAGCACATCGATTCCGCGCGCGATAATCTCCATGATGGCAAACAAGCGTTTCACCCATTGTTGATCCAATTGCACAACATCCACTGGCGGATAAGCACGGAGTGTGCGTACCAGTTGTTCTACGGCGTCCGGTTGACTATGTTGCAAGGCTGGTGTGATGACCATGGTATACGGCAGGGGGTTATAACCCAGTGCAGCAACGGCATCGCCATAACCGGAATGCTGTTTAAATTCTGCAATAGCCTGCTCACGTGAAATGAGTTGTACTTGCGCGATTTGCAGCAAACGTTGCAACTCGCCGTGTAATTTCTCCGCTTGTTCCTGACTGGTGGTGATTTTGAGAAACACCGATAACTTGGCCCCGCCGTCCCAACCTGCGCTAAGCTGTTGGGCATTTTTCAACAGCACATGCAGGCCCACAGGCAAGGCAAGGGCAATACCGATCACTGCCGCCGT
>JAYSTO010000086.1:0-3014 GCA_043719675.1 Gammaproteobacteria bacterium
GAAAAGGGTGCAAAGCGTGCACTGCTGTTACCAGTAAGCGTACCTTCGCATTGCCAACTCATGTTGCCCGCTGCAAAACGACTTGAGGTGGATTTGGCAAATATCAAAATTGCAAAACCCAATATCATTGTGATAAACAATGTCGATGTCGCCCAGCCCAGCGAGCCCGCACAGATATGTGATGCATTGGTGCGCCAGTTGTATCAACCGGTACGCTGGGTTGAAATCATACAACTCATGGCGAAACTGGGTGTTACACATTTGGTTGAATGTGGCCCAGGCAAAGTTCTGGTCAGTCTGAATAAACGGATTGAAAAAGACATGAAGTCATTTGCGATTTACGATCCAGACAGCATTGCTGCAGCATTAGATTCGGTTCAACAATAAACGTCCGAAAAAGGAATAGTGAAATGCAATTAACCAATGAAATCGCTTTTGTAACGGGAGCAAGTCGCGGTATCGGCAAAGCCATTGCGCTTGAACTTGCCAAAGAGGGTGCCACCGTAATTGGCTCAGCCACATCGGACAAAGGAGCTGCTGAAATCAGCGAATATTTAAAGCCATTTGCTGCCCAAAACTTGGGTTTAGTCTTAGATGTTACAAATCAAGCCAGTATTGATGCGGCGCTGGAACAAATTGAAAAACAGCTGGGTGGCCCAACCATATTGGTGAATAACGCTGGCATTACCCGCGACAATTTGCTGATGCGCATGAAGGAAGAGGAGTGGGATACCATTATAGATACCAATCTTAAATCTGTATTTCGGGTCAGCAAGGCAGTCGTACGCCCGATGATGAAGGCGCGCAAGGGACGCATCATTAGTATCGCCTCCGTAGTCGGGGTATCGGGTAATGCAGGCCAGACCAACTATGCCGCCGCCAAAGCCGGTGTCATCGGTTTTAGTAAGGCCTTAGCACGTGAGGTCGGTTCGCGCGGCATTACCGTCAATGTGGTTGCCCCGGGATTTATTGACACCGATATGACCCGTGCCTTACCCGAGGCGCAACGCATGGCATTACTTGCTCAAATACCACTGAATCGGCTCGGACATGCTGAAGAAATCGCCAAGACGGTGGTTTTTTTAGCGACGGCTGGTGCTGCCTATATCACTGGCGAAACCATTCATGTAAACGGTGGAATGTACATGGCATAAGCTAACCAATTGATAAAAAAACCATTTTTAATTTATCGGGGTTTGCTAATTATGCTAAAAAGCTTGGCATCCGCCGAGACTTTCCCATAAAATACGCGCCCGGCGTTCATTAAAGAACGATAACTTTGGAGGATTTACACACATGAGTAGTATCGAAGAACGCGTCAGAAAGATCGTCATTGAGCAACTAGGCGTTAAAACAGAAGACGTAAAAGATGATGCCTCGTTTGTTGATGATCTCGGAGCAGATTCATTGGATACCGTTGAACTGGTTATGGCTTTGGAAGAGGAGTTTGAAACTGAGATTCCTGACGAAGAAGCAGAAAAAATCACAACGGTTCGTCAAGCAATTAATTACATCAACTCCCACACTGGCTAGTCACCATAAAAAATAGTTTCGGCCGCAACCACACAATATCGCGTGGAGTGCGGCCGTTGTGTTTTTGTTGTTGTGCCTGCAAGGAGATCTGCGTTGTCTAAGCGTCGCGTCGTCGTCACCGGGCTCGGTGTACTTTCACCACTTGGATTAGATACCAAATCAACCTGGGTGGGTATTCTGGCGGGCAAAAGCGGCATTGGTCCCGTCACTACCTTTGATGTCAGCAATTTTGCTGTGCGTTTTGCCGGTACGGTGAAGGGTTTTGATGCGGCGTCTATCGTCGGGCCAAAAGACGGCAAGAAAATGGATGCCTTTATCCATTATGGGATTGCGGCGGCGGTGGAGGCAATGAATGACTCCGGCCTGCAGGTTACCGAAGAAAATGCCGAACGTATTGGGGTTGCGATTGGCTCCGGCATTGGCGGGCTGGGTACAATTGAAAAGAATTTTGAAGCGTATCTCACCGGCGGACCACGTAAACTATCGCCATTTTTAATTCCAGCAAGCATCATTAACATGATTTCCGGGCATGTCTCGATTCGTTATGGCATAAAAGGCCCGAACATCGCTCTGGTTACTGCCTGTGCGACAGCCACGCACAGCATTGGTGGTGCCGCACGCCTGATTGAGTATGGTGACGCCGATGTGATGCTTGCCGGTGGCGCAGAAATGGCGACAACCGCCTTAGGTCTGGGCGGTTTTGCCGCCTCGCGTGCATTATCGACACGCAATGATGATCCACAAACCGCGAGTCGTCCCTGGGACAAAGACCGTGATGGTTTTGTTTTGAGTGATGGCGCGGGTGTTTTGGTATTGGAAGAATATGAATTTGCCAAACGGCGCGGCGCGAAAATTTATGCGGAACTGGTTGGTTTTGGCATGAGTGGCGATGCCTATCACATGACGGCGCCCGCAGAAGGGGGCGATGGCGCCAAACGTTGCATGTTAAACGCCATGCGTAACGCCAAGATCAATCCCGAACAAGTAAGTTACATTAATGCCCATGGTACCTCCACGCCGCAAGGCGATGTTGCGGAGATATTTGCGGTAAAGGGTGCCTTTGGCCAACATGCGCCGCACGTGGCGATGAGTTCAACCAAGTCCATGACCGGACATCTATTAGGCGCCGCTGGCGGCATTGAAGCGGTGTTTTCCGTACTGGCGATTCGTGATCAAGTTGCGCCACCCACCATCAATATTTTCAATCGTGATCCGCAATGCGATCTGGATTTAGTACCGGGCAGTGCTCGTCAAATGAAAGTGGATATCACCATGTCCAATTCGTTTGGGTTCGGTGGCACCAACGGTACCTTGATCTTTCGCAAGATCTGATCACCCTTTATTACTAACGCCTGTTGTATCCAGCCACAGGGTGTCAAGACCAACGCATCAGACCTGTATCGAAACCCTGCCGGGGTACTATCCCTTATATCATTTGGCTCAATGGTATCCGGAACGTTATCCATTTTTCTTGGAAAGCA
>JAYSTO010000087.1:0-3001 GCA_043719675.1 Gammaproteobacteria bacterium
CCGGCGGAGCAAGACCTGCACCACTGGTGTCAGTCGCAATTACAAATCACCATCGAATCCACCAAGACCCTGCCGATTCTGCGCCATAGCTTCAGTCATTTTCACCTGGACATTGAGCCTGTCCATGCCCAGGTGGCAGGCCACGCCATGGGTGTCATGGATTCTGAGCAACTCATCTGGTATAACACCCAGCAACCCGACGCACGCGGCCTGCCCACGCCCGTGCAAACCTTGCTGACTCAATGGGCACGGACCCGGGGTCAGCCACTCACGCTGGATTAATCACAAAGGTAAGGTACTACCATGTCACGACTCGTCACTTGCGCCAAACTCGGTAAACAAGCCGAAGGCCTCGACCGCCTGCCCTACCCCGGCCCCCTGGGCCAGCGCATTTTTGACAACATCAGTAAAGAAGCCTGGCAGCTATGGTTGCGCCATCAGACCATGCTCATCAATGAAAATCGCCTCAGCCCCATCGATCCCAAGCACCGTGCGCAAATCGTAGCCGAAATGGAGAAGTTCCTGTTTGGCGGCAGTGACACCCCGCCCCCGGCAGGCTATGTCGCACCCAGTAAATAAGAATAAAAAAGCAGGCCAGCGCTTGACTCGACCCGCCCGGCCCGGTTTAATACGCGGCTCTTGTCGCCCTGCGGCAGGAACCGGTCACGAGGTACGAGTCACAGGCTGTTTTTTCCCGGCACTTGCCCCTGCCTCCTCGTCACTTTTTGTTTAGGCCAAGTAGCTCAGTCGGTAGAGCAGAGGACTGAAAATCCTTGTGTCGGTGGTTCAATTCCGCCCTTGGCCACCATCTTTTTTGACCCCCGTTTGGCAAGGTCATGCCTGATTTTCACTTTGGCAAAGTGATGCCTGTACACAAGCAATACTTTCTCCCTATCATGACTAAACTCGGCTCAGTTTCTTTTTTATTTTATCTTATTCGTGACACGGGTTGCTCGATAAACACCAACCATAACATAACAAAGTGCAAAGGCACCAAATCCAAACAAAATATCCCCGGGGACACGCGCCCACACCATCGCCTCCATAAATGGGCTGTGAATAAATTCTGCGGAACGGACATACCAATAACCTTCCATATTCGCATAATACGTTTGCCATAGTCCTGCGGGTAATAACGCAAAAAAAATCATCATCGCTAATCCGATATTCAAACTCCAAAATGCCCGACTCATCCAACGATGATTCCATTCATAATGTGCCGTCAAACCCCGTAAACAAAACAACATCAAACCAATACCGAGCATGCCATACACACCAAACATAGCGCCATGGCCATGCGCTGCAGTGGTATTCAGCCCTTGCATATAATAAAGGGCTAAAGGCGTATTGATCAGAAACCCAAGCAGCCCGGCGCCAACCAGATTCCAAAATGAAACTGCCGCAAAAAACTTCAATGGCCAATGATAAAAACCGGTCCATTTCGCCTGCCGTTCCAACTTGCTATGTTGATATGCTTCAAAACCAATTACCGCAAGTGGCACCACTTCCAACGCCGAAAAAACACCGCCCAATGCAATAACCGATATCGGTGTTCCGCTCCAATACAAATGATGGAAAGTACCCAGTACACCACCGGCCAGAAAAACGATTGTCGCAAATAAAACCGATATCGTAGCGGTTGTTCCACGTAACAATCCCATTTGAACAAAGAGTAACGCAATAATCGTTGTTGCAAATACCTCAAAAATTCCCTCGACCCAAAGGTGCACAACCCACCAACGCCAATACTCCATGATACTAATGTGAGTATGTTCACCCCAGGTAAGACCGGCGGCATAGAGCAAACTAATCGCAACCGAGGCGATGATTAACAATAAAATCAGAGATCGATTTTTACCATTGCGTAATGCAGGTAACAATGCCCGCACCATTAACACTAACCAAACCAACAAACCGACAAATAAAAAGATTTGCCAGAATCGACCCAGGTCGACATACTCATAACCCTGATGCCCGAACCAGAAGTTCAAAGACAAGTTAGTAAATACCTGTTGAATAGCCAGCCATTCACCGGCAAAAGAACCAACCACAATAATCAGTAAACAGATAAATAAGAAATTGACCCCGAAACGCTGAAATCTTGGTTCATGTCCGGAAATAAGCGGCGCAACATACAAACCGGTTGCAAGCCAGGCGGTAGCAATCCAAAACACGGCGAGTTGCGTATGCCATGTTCGGGTAACGCTATACGGCAGGTAATCGGCCAGTGGAAAGCCATAAAACTCCTGACCTTCCACCGCATAATGTGCCGTGATAGTACCCAGCACAATTTGCAATACGAAAAGCAGCAATACCGTCCAAAAATATTTTGCGGTAGCGCGCATGGAAGGCGTCTGAAAAGTAGTTGCCAATAAGTTAGCACTCGCAACACCGTTTTCCGGTTCGAGATCGTCCCGCCAAAGATCATACTGCTGCACATAAAACCATACTAATGTACCGATCGCACCGATCAGCAATATGATACTGAGTAGGGTCCAAATAATAAGACTGGGTGGTGGCGTGTTACCCACCAAAGGTTCGTACGGCCAATTACTGGTATAAGAAATGGTATCACCCGGTCGATCAGTAACCGCACTCCAGCTCGACCAGAAAATGAAGGCGGTTAATGCGTGCATGTCCTGATCACTCAGCGTCACTGATTTTGAAAACGCATATTGTTCGCGTAAAGAACGGGATTCTTCTGAGTCGTGATACTGAAAAACAGTCGCGTAGTGAGCGGCGACGTGTTGCACAGCAGTTACCCGATTCTGGCCAAGCGTAACAACCCCCGTAGCACGGTCCCAGGTATTTGTTTTTATCTCTACCCGTAACTGCGCTTTAAGAACCTCCTGGTTACTTTTATTTAACTTAGTAAAACCTGTACCGTGTTGTTGTTCCGCAGCAATATCCAAAAGTGCAATGGCTTCCCGATGTAACCAGTCAGCACTCCAGTCTGGAGCCAAATAACTTCCATGTCCCCAGATAGAACCTTTTTGCATAC
>JAYSTO010000088.1:0-6713 GCA_043719675.1 Gammaproteobacteria bacterium
GCCTCGCAAATTGTTGACTATACTACTAGGTGAATAGTCTTCGTTCCTTCATCGTTCCACTCACTCCTGTAGGAGGTATGTTATGCGGCGTCGCTTGTATTTTCTCCTTCCTGATCTACGTAGTGCCAACATTGTCCACAATGAACTGTTATTAGCGCGAATCGAAGAAGGTCGTATGCATGTGTTAGCAAAAGATGGTGTGTCACTGGATGGCCTGCCGGAGGCTAATCTCCTGCAAAAAAGTGATCTGATCCATGGGTTACAGATGGGGATGTATATCGGCGGTGTCATGGGTATGTTATTGAGTACACTTGCCGTGTCACTGGGGATGATTGTGCCCGGCTTGGAAATCCTCTCCGTCACCTCACTGGTGTTTGGTGGTGCCGCCTTCGGCTCGTTTGCGGCAAGCCTCATCGCCGTCAATGTGG
The DNA here is from genome assembly GCA_043719675.1 of Gammaproteobacteria bacterium. Taxonomy (GTDB): domain Bacteria; phylum Pseudomonadota; class Gammaproteobacteria; order UBA6429; family Thiohalophilaceae; genus JACQBC01. The sequence goes on from JAYSTO010000088.1 coordinate 429, forward strand.
GAAACACACGCCTCAAAGACTTTCATCCCGAAATCGCCAAAGGCCGAATACTCTTTATGGTAGATGTCCCCATAAGTCGGCTTGACGAGATCCGTGCCCTGATCTCAGGTCATCACCCTGAGGCAGACATGCGCGGTATCGACCCACGCATCCCCGCGTTCCCTTAGGACAAAAAGTGTCAAACACACAAGGGCGGTTTACACCGCCCTTTTTTTTACACATAAGGGACACAACATTTTGTTATCATTGGCCTGACATCACCTGACACAATTGACGCTTGATTAATCCATCCACCCAAACCGATAAAGAACCATGACCAAAAAATCCATTCTCGTCACCGGCGGCGCCGGTTACATCGGCAGCCACGTTGTACGCCAATTAGGCGAAGCCGGTGAAAGTATTGTTGTGCTGGACAATCTTTCCAGCGGCTTTGAAGCCGCCATTCTGTATGGCAAGTTTGTCAAAGGTGACACGGGTGACGGCGCCCTGGTAGCAAAGGTACTCAAGGAAAATAACATTGACACCGTCATGCACTTTGCGGCACATACTGTCGTCCCGGAATCCGTCAGCAATCCGCTGAAATATTATTGGAACAACACCTGCAGCACCCGTAACCTGCTCGAACAATGCCACTTACACGGGGTCAAACATTTCATTTTTTCTTCCACCGCGGCGGTATATGGTTTTCCCGACGGCGGCAGCGCCAGCGAGGCCACGCCCACCGCACCGATTAACCCCTACGGCACCTCAAAGCTGATGACCGAATGGATGCTGCGTGATGTGGCGGCGGCGTCTGATTTGCGCTATGTCGCCTTGCGTTATTTCAACGTGGCCGGTTGTGATCCACAAACACGCATCGGTCAATCCACCCCCAACGCCACCTTGTTGATCAAAGTGGCGTGCGAGGTCGCCGTGGGCAAACGCGCTGCGATTTCAATTTTTGGTACGGATTATCCAACCCCGGATGGCACCGGGATTCGCGATTATATACACGTTGAAGATTTGGCCAATGCCCATTTGGGTGCATTGGCTTATTTACGTAAAGGCAATGCATCCAACATCATGAATGTGGGTTATGGTCATGGTTATAGTGTGCGGGAAGTCTTAAATGCCGTGATCAAGGTTAATGGCGCCAAGATGACGATCAAGGAAGAACCACGGCGCGCTGGTGATCCGCCCGCGCTGATCGCCAACAGCGATAAACTTAAATCACTGCTGGGCTGGAAACCCAACTATGATAATCTGGACTTTATTGTGCAAAGTGCGTTAAATTGGGAACGCAAGCTGCAACAAAACCCCAGCGGATTTGTGAAATAAATATATGCCTGTATATACACTACGCGTCAATCAGCAACAACATACGGTAGATGTCCCGGAAGACATGCCGCTACTGTGGGTACTGCGTGATGTCATCGGCTTAACGGGTACCAAATACAGTTGCGGTATCGGCCTATGCGGTACCTGCACCGTGCATGTCAGCGGCGAACCCTTGCGTGCCTGCACAGTGCCCATTGCGAATGTGTCCCAGCAAGAGATCACAACGATCGAAGGTCTGGCAGCAAAAAAACTGCACCCAGTACAACAAGCCTGGCTCGATGAACAAGTCGCGCAGTGTGGTTACTGTCAACCCGGCCAAGTGATGAGCGCCGTCGCGTTATTAAAAAAAATACCAAATCCAACCGATACGCAAATAGATCAATACATGGCGAGCAATCTATGCCGTTGTGGCACCTACCTACGTATCCGTCGCGCCATTCACCGCGCGGCAAAACTTCTCAATAACGCGAACACCTCATGACTAAACCGAACAACCCATCCCGCCGCCAATTTATTCGAACCAGCGCCGCACTCGGTACCGGATTAATGCTGGAATTGCACCTTACACGCAATGCCCTAGCCAGCAGCAGCGACGCCGCAAATCACTTTACACCCAATGCCTGGCTGGAAATTCAACCGGATAATACCGTGATCTTCACCCTGGCTGAATCTGAAATGGGCCAAGGCGTGATGACATCCTTGCCGATGATCTTGGCAGAAGAGCTCGAAGTAAACTGGCAACATATTCAAGTGCGCCAGGCTCCGTACAACCCAATCTATGGCAAACAATCCACCGGTGGCAGTACCAGCGTCAGCCAAGGTTGGGAAGTGTTGCGCCATGCCGGCGCCACGGCGCGTATCATGTTGATCGCCGCCGCCGCCCAGCAATGGAAAGTGACCGCCAATGAGTGCCGTGCCGAGAACAGCCGAATTATTCACCCCGCGTCAGGTCGTTCATTTGCCTTTGGTGAATTAGCACAACACGCGGCACAACAATCATTACCCACTACCGTCAAGCTCAAACGTCCGAACGAATACCGGATCATTGGCAAATCCATGCCACGCCTTGATTCACCGAAAAAAATTACCGGTACGGCAGAATTTGGGATTGATGTTCGCGTGCCAGACATGTTGATAGCAACAATCAAACATTCGCCGGTATTTGGCGGCAAAGTCAAAACAATCGATGACAGCCTCGCTAAAACCATGCCTGGAGTAAAAAAGATCGTTAATTTGGGAGACAGCGTTGCCGTCATTGCCAATAATTTTTGGACGGCAAAAAAGGCCTTGGATGTTGTTAAGTTAACCTGGTCAACACCTGCGGATAACCCGATCAGTTCTGCAACCTTGCGCCAACAATTTATCGCCGCATTGGCTAAACCCGGTGCCATTGCGCGCAATGACGGTGACGGCAAACTGGCTTTGAATGGAACTACACGTATTGATGCAGATTACTCTGTGCCGTTCCAGGCGCATGCCACCATGGAACCGATGAACTGTACCGCCCATGTGCATGATGGTGGTTGCGAGATATGGGCACCGACACAAACCCCCAGTACGGTATATTCAGTTGCACTTGCGCATGGCTTGTCGAGCTTTGATCGTTTCATGGTGAAACTCAAAGGTAAAGTATCCAATACCCCTTCCGCTGCAATCCGTGTCAACACTACATTAATTGGTGGTGGATTTGGTCGCCGCCTGGAAACTGATTTTGTTAAAGAAGCGATATTATTATCCAAAGCAGTGGCAGCACCGGTCAAATTGATTTGGACACGCGAAGAAGATATTCAACACGACTTTTACCGGCCGATGGCACTTGCCAGACTTTCTGCAACACTTGATAACAAGGGGAATGTGCTGAGTTGGTCATATAAACTCGCCAGCCCTTCACTCCAGGATGCGGATGAACCTGGCTCACTTGGGGATGAGGTTGATGCTGGCGCAGTCTCAGGAGCACGCAATCTGCCTTACACAATACCCAATATCAATGTCGTCTATGTCCTGGCCAGAACGCCTGCACCGATTGGACCCTGGCGCTCAGTCGGCAATTCCATTAATGGTTTTATTACGGAATGTTTTATGGATGAGCTGGCTTATGCGGCAAAAAAAGATCCTGTTGCGTTTCGACTGGCGTATTTAAAGGATAAACCACAACACAGTGCAGTGCTTGAATTGGCCGCGTCTAAATCAGGATGGGGTAAAAAGTTGTCGCCAGGGCATGCGCTTGGCGCGGCAGTACATTATTCGTTTGGTAGTTATGTCGCACAGGTGGCAGAGGTGTCGCTAGGAAAAAATAATAAACTGATTGTGCATAAAGTGACGTGTGCTGTTGATTGTGGTCTGGTGGTGAATCCGGATTCGGCCGTTGCACAAATTGAAGGCGCGATTGTCTTCGGCCTGACTGCCACCCTTAAAAGTGCCATCACACTAGAGCATGGTGCCGTTGTCCAAAGTAACTTCCATGATTTCCCGCTACTGGACATCAGCGAGATGCCCAGCATTGAGGTCCACTTTATTCCCAGTGACGAGGATCCACGCGGGCTGGGTGAGCCCGGAGTCCCCCCCATTGCAGCCGCCGTTATGAATGCCTATTTTGCGCTGACAAAAAAACGTGTCAGACAGTTACCTTTTACCACGCAACCGGCGTGAACCGATCAGCATTTATTTTCGCGTGTTAGGCCCACTCACCGTTTCAACCAGCATTGCAGGCCAGTGAAAATACGCGGTTGTTTTGCGTTTATTCTCAATGTCCTGGTAGATATGCACTGCACGATCTGCGGTCATACCTAATAACTCAGCCAGCTTTGCGGCTGACATCTTTTGATTGTTTGCCCACAATGCAATATCCATCTGCTGGTACGGCAAAGCAAAATAAAATTCGTCTTGGCCTTGCGGCAGGCTATAGGTATCAGTTGTCGGGATCGCCTCACAGATCGCCTTGGGTAAACCCAGATGTCTCGATAATTCGTAGACATGTGTTTTGTATAGATGGGCAATGGGTTTGAAATCAGCGGATCCATCACCGTTTTTAACGAAGAACCCTTGATCGTACTCCAATCGGTTTGGCGTACCAATAACGGCGTAATTCAACCGGTCTGCATGGAAATATTCAATGGTCTTGCGAATACGTTGTTTGTAATTGGTCGCCGCAACGATCTGCAAATATTCTTTAATTCCAAGACGGGTTTTAAATTCCTTACCGTCAGGAGACTGCACCACCAATTGAAAATGATTGAACTGTCCTTCGGTACCGCCTGAAATGATAATTTTATTTTTCCAGCCCTGGCCATAGTCCGGGTAGGCAGCTTTGATTGCCTCATCACGCCATTTATAACAGCCAATGGCATCCAGCGTTGGCGCAATATCATGCATAAGATATTCAATACCAAGGTGCTCTGCTAACAGTTTGCCACGTCTTGAGCTGTCGGATGAAGAATCACGCTCAGGCAATAACAAACCAAAGACACGGTCCTTGCCGAGGGCCTGCACACTCAGTGCGGCCGATACAGAACTATCGATACCGCCTGACATCGCAACGACATAGCCACGCTTGCGTAAATCGGTACGCAAGACCTCGCGCATGCGATTACAGATTTTATCCACTTCAGCAGTATGATCGAGTTTGAATACATCAGATAAGGAACTGATTTTGGCCATATATCACCTTTTTACTCCGTCAATAGAAATCGTTTAACTTTCCCCGATGCAGTCTTGGGTAGCTCTTGCACAAACTCAATAAATTTCGGAATTTTATACGTGGCAAGGCGTTCCTTGCAGTGGGCCTTGATTTTCATTTCACTCAATGCTTGATCAACACGCGGAACTATTACTGCCTTAATGACTTGACCAAGAAGATCATCTTTTACACCGACAACGGCCACTTCTGCGATTCCATCAATTTCCATGATAACTTCTTCTATCTCTTTAGGACTGATTCGATGCGCCCCGCTCTTGATCATATCAGAGTGTCGGCCGACAATATAAATAAATCCATCCTGATCCATATAGGCCAGATCGCCGGTCTTAAGCCAACCGTTACGCAATACCTTGCTTGTGGTATCCGGATCGTTCCAGTAGCCAAGCATCACGTTCTCACCACTCGCGTAAATCTCGCCGGTGACATCAGCACTAACAAGTTCTTCATGTTCATCGCGAATCTCAATTTTAACTCCGGGGATAGGCATGCCGATTGATCCGAGCTTAGTGACGAGTTTTTCCGGGGGGAGATAGGATAATCGTGCTGTCGCTTCAGTCTGGCCATACATAACGAAAAACTTGACGTGCGGCAGGGTTTCAACCAGTTCTTTAATCAGATTCGGCGCCATCGGTCCCCCGGCTTGTGTCATGTAGCGTAGCGATGATAAATCATGTTCGCGTAACTTTGTTCTACTTAGCAATAGTGAGTAGGTCGATGGCACACCAGAGAAGCCTGTTGCACGTGTTTCTTGAATTTGTTTGAGTATAAGGTGTGGATACGCGAGCGAGTTTTGTAATACAAGGCTGCCGCCTACGGCAATATGCGTATGTAAAACAGAATTGCCGTACGAGTAATAAAATGGCAATACATTCATTAGCCGATCAGTATTTGTTAAAGACAAATATTGCAGTATCGATTCCACATTGCTAACAAGATTGCGGTGGCTTAACGTAACACCCTTAGGGTTTCCAGTGGTGCCGGAAGTATAAATAACGGTGGCCGCATCATTTTCGTGATAAACCGGCAAAATATATTCGCTCGTGGTATCCGCACTGTTGTCAATATACTCTTCTTTACTGCGAATTCTCGCGTCAGAATGTTTATCTGATAACGTCCCATCGACATCGAAGATAACAAGGTCTCGCTCAGTTTGTGCAACAATGTTTGTGTATTCCGGATGACGTGATGAGGTAACAAGGCACAAAGCACCACTGTGTTTTATCCAGTTTAGGATATCTTTAGCCTTAGTGCCTGCATTGAGCGCAACAACA
>JAYSTO010000089.1:0-2995 GCA_043719675.1 Gammaproteobacteria bacterium
ACAAGTTGTTAGTGATGATGATGTCCGGGTGTGTGCACATGGCCGTGTTCGATTTCTTCCGCACTGGCTGCACGTACATCAACGATTGAAACATCAAAATGCAGCTGTTTACCCGCCAAGGGGTGATTACCATCAATGGTCACGCCATTGGCATCCACCGCAACCACGGTTACCATCACCGGATGACCGTGTTCCGATTGTGCATGGAACTGCTGGCCAATCATAATTTCCCCGGCTGATTCAAACATGTCCAGCGGTACCACTTGCTGCAGCGCGTCTTCACGTTCGCCATAGCCTTCGGTGGGGCTGACCACCACGGTGAGTGACTCACCGGCCTGTTTGTCGGTCAGCGCATTTTCCAAACCGGGAATAATATTGCGCGCACCATGCAGATAGACAAATTGTCCCTGTGCGGATTGATCTAAAATCTGGCCCTGATCATCAGTGAGGGTATAATCAAGACTGACCACGGTGTGGTTTGCAATTTTCATGGTAACTTCCTAGGGTTATAGATGAATAGTTAGATATGGAGTGATCACTGGCGGTATTATGCTGCCTCAATAATGTGGAATCAACCCTCTAGCTGTAACTCACACACAGTGTATGCAGGCAATGGCACAGTCTCCCAACGAATACAATACCACCCGTATAGGGCCGCCACCACGGGAGCAGCTGCTGGGCAGGAAATCTGCAAAGTTATACCGAGCCAGACACTTTTCCCTGTAATAGAACTACTGTCCGGGAAGATAAGCCACTATAATCGAGTCAGCTACCTACCCCGTCCTTGATGCGAGTTTTATGATTCAACTGCATTTGCTGCAACAGTTTTTAATACGCTATATCTGGGACACGGATACCCGCGCGATGACGGTTTGGCATGCTCGTTTGGTTGGCGCGTTGCGGATTTTCTATCTCATTCTTCGTGATTTAATCTTCGATTCCCAGCTCACCATGCGGGCGATGAGTCTGGTCTATACCACGTTATTAGCAATGGTGCCGCTGATTGCCGTGAGTGTCTCGGTATTAAAAGGCTTTGGTGTCCACAATCAGATTGAACCGGTGCTGCTCAATATGCTCGAGCCGCTGGGCAGCCGTGGCGCGGATATTACCAAAACCATCATCGGTTTCGTCGAAAAGATCAATTCCGGTTTGTTGGGCTCGTTTGGTCTGGCGTTATTACTCTACACCGTGATCTCATTGATGCACAAAATTGAACAGGCCTTTAACCACGCGTGGCACGTCGGCGAAGAACGTTCATTTGCGCAACGCTTCAGCGATTACCTGAGTGTGATCTTGTTTGGCCCGGTCTTGGTATTTGCCGCCATTGGTCTCACGGCGTCGGTGAGTAACACGGCGCTATATCAAAAAATGCTGGCGCTGCCCGGTCTTGGTTTCGTTGTTAGCGCCTTCAGCCATGTCATCCCATTTTTATTAGTGATCCTAGCCTTCACGCTGATTTATATTTTTATGCCCAATACCCGAGTGAAGTTTCGCTCGGCGTTGCTTGGCGCCACCATAGCCGGGGTATTATGGCAAGGCGTCGGCTGGCTGTTTACCTGGTTTATCTCCACCGCCAATTACTCAGCAATTTATACGACCTTTGCGGCGATGTTTTTCTTTATGATGTGGTTATACGTCAGCTGGACCATTTTGTTGATTGGCGCGAGCATTGCGTTTTATTTTCAACATCCCGAACAACGGATCCGGCTGCGTCTTGCCTGGGTATTGAGTAATCGCATGAAAGAGAAACTGGCATTGATCATCATGACCGAGGTGGCCAGGTCTTTTTACCAACATGCGCCGCCGCAGACATTAGGCATGTTGGCACAGCGAGTTAACATCGCTTCGGAATCGTTACTTCCCATTATTCAATCGCTTGTCATTCCTGGGCTATTGGTACGCACCGACGCGGAACCCACCGGGTATGTCCCGGGCCGATCACCGGAGACCATCACCTTATTGGTGATAATTGAGGCGGTGCGGCGGGCGGAAGAAGATGACGCACTCAATTTGCAGCAGATACACAAGGATACAGTCGTTGATCACTTTTTCGACGTTTATCAGGATGCCGCAGGCAAAGCACTGGCAGTAACAACTTTAAAGGACTTGGTGATGGACTCTGAAATAGCGGCAAAAAACGTGATTAGTACATAATGCCATTGACTATGCCACCTTAAGCCAGCTGTTACTTCATTTGGACGTTATTTATGCCCGCAGAAATTACTACGACATTACGACAGCAGAGCCGATTAGGCCAGACCCGTGAATACCACATCATTGATGACAAAGAAATTCGTATTGTTCTGTCAGGCAAGTTGAAACAAAAAACAGTCACATTGAGTTTGCTGGCACTGGGCGAGAAAAGCAGTTATCACATTCACTTTGTCTGGGGTTGGTTGTTTGCGGCGTTGCTGGTGGCGGCAGGGCTGCCGGGTTATTTTTTTGCTAAGCAGGAATTCGGATTTAATATTGGCATTGATGAATCCATCCTGGTGGTGTTGATTGCGGTGATAGCGTTGATCTGCGCCGTGATGTTTGTTTTCATGCTATCACGCAAACGGGTTTTTTATTCGCGTAATTCGCATATCCCGCTGTTTGATATTAAGGTGAACAACCCTACTCGTCGCGACTACCACCAGTTTCTCGATTTACTCAATTCCTATATCAACAAGACCCGGCAGTTCCGGCAGCTCAGTCTGGAACAACAGATGGCGGGAGAGCTGCGGATGATTCGCCGTCTCGTCAGTGAAGATATTCTGAATCAACGCGACTACGACCGGGCCAAAGATCGCTTATTCAGACTAAACAATAAAAAATCCCAGGTGCAGGTTGGTTGATCATTTCATCGTTGTGTGTGCTGCAGAATAGAGAAGGTGATGCAGAGAGCTGAGGGATCGGCGGGATACCAGTCAGCATAGAGCAGGAAGTAGAAAAATCATCGTAACGTCTCTGCATCAGCGTTTAAAATAGGCAGTTGCTTACCCTCGCCCGAAGG
>JAYSTO010000090.1:0-6703 GCA_043719675.1 Gammaproteobacteria bacterium
CCAAGATTGGTCCCGAATACGGTATGGCCATGTGGATTATTCTGTCGCGCAAATTGCATGGATGTGTAGGCGCCCTGTTCGCGACGATCCAATAGATCATCAGCGAGTTCCTGGTCGGCCTCACCGGTAATACGCAGTGCCGGATTCGACTCATCGCCGGTAATCTTGATTGTGCTGCGTACCTGTGTGCCAGTCACGACCAATCCGGCCGCAGTGCGTGCCGCGCCCACTTTGACACCGCCTTCACGTGGCTGAAAGCCGGTTTCCTTTCCAATATATTGTGTACCGGTCACTTGCACGTCCAAGCCCGAATCATCACCTGTCATATTAAAACTGTGGCCAATGCGCACACCGGTAACTTTCTTACCTGCGTAACTCTGGCTCTCTGCAACTTTGGGTGGATATTGTATTGGTTCGGCTTTACGGACACGCCCGCTGGGACGCGTGGCCTGCACTTCGCCACTGCCGTTCCGAGCACGCGCACTGCGTAATGCTTGCGCCACCTGCCGACCACTACCGGACATCAGTGACTCGCTGGATACCGTTTCAGTCTGCGGTGCGGAGGCGTTGTTTACATAAGCGGTGGCTTGTTGAGTTGGTTGGAGGGCACGCTTGCCTTGGACGAGTGCGGCACGTCGTGCACGCGATGCCTCGACCCCAGTCAATACAGTATTGCGAACCGTTGTTGTGGATGTGCTCTGCTCCGTTATCGATTTGCGTTCAATTACCGGTGCGATGCTTTGCTGGGAAATAACAACAGTTGCAGCACTGACGTTGTTAACACGTTCATTCCCCGCACGAGTACGTTCAGACGCCGTGGGCAGACCAACTTTACCCTGCACCAAACCGGCACGACGTTCACGGGACGCCGCACGTCCGCCGGTTGCATTGATAACTGTGTTCACTTGGCTCATGACTCACCTGTAACTAATATTTAGTAATCTCTTACGGCACGTCGCCGCGTATTTCCTTAACCTCACAACACTTATCGGCTATTTGCACGATGCACGATGAATGCTGTACCCAGACTCTGCGCGTAGTTGTCGTAACCCACTAGACGCACGTGTTGTCCTGGGTTCGCCCGATGGCAGGCCTCGATCTCACCCAGGATTTTTTCCACTGAGGTCTCACCAAAAAAAGGCAACTTCCACATGTACCAGTAATGCGAGAACGCTTTTTCAGGTTCGGTATGTTCGATGGAAGCATTCCAGCCCTGGTTAATCAGATACTGGATCTGTTTGCGAATTTTCTCCGGTGTCAGGGGCGGTAGATAGGAAAACGTTTCGCCCTTGCGTTCGGTTGCTTTGAACGGTTGCACTTCAGCCATGTTTATTTACTCCCAGTGTAATATTCAATAAATATGATTAACAATCAGCGCGTCTTGACGTCGAGCTTGTCGACGGTATCAAACTCGAACTTGATCTCTTTCCATGTTTCCATGGCGATCTTAAGTTCAGGGCTCGACTGTGCAGCCTCAGTGAGAATATCTTTACCCTCACGTTCAACTTGGCGACCTTGGTTGCGCGCATCAACACATGCCTCTAGTGCGACGCGATTTGCTGTGGCACCCGCCGCATTGCCCCAGGGATGACCCAATGTTCCGCCACCGAACTGAAGGCAAGCATCGTCGCCGAAAATTCCCACCAACGCGGGCATATGCCACACATGGATACCGCCGGAGGCTACTGGCATGACACCTGGCATTGAGCCCCAGTCCTGGTCGAAGAACAAACCTCGACTACGGTTTTCCGGAATAAAGGATTCACGCATGGTATCGATCCAGCCCAAAGTCGCTTCGCGGTCGCCTTCCAACTTACCGACGACGGTGCCGGAATGCAGGTGATCGCCACCCGACAGACGCAGACACTTGGTCAACACGCGGAAGTGGATACCGTGGTACGGGTTGCGATCGAGTACTGCGTGCATAGCGCGATGGATATGTAACAACATGCCGTTCTTGCGGCACCAGTTGGCAAGCGAAGTATTAGCCGTAAAGCCACCGGTTAAGAAATCGTGCATGATGATCGGTGCGCCCAGGCTCTTGGCAAATTCAGCACGCTCCATCATGTCTTCAAAGGTTGCCGCGGTCACGTTGAGATAGTGGCCCTTGCGCTCGCCGGTTTCAGCCTCGGCTTTGTGCAGCGCTTCCATCACGAATTCAAAACGATGGTTCCAGCGCATGAACGGTTGCGAGTTGATGTTCTCGTCGTCTTTGGTAAAGTCCAGTCCGCCACGCAGACACTCGTACACAGCGCGACCGTAATTCTTCGCGGACAGACCGAGTTTTGGCTTGATGGTACAGCCGAGCAAGGCGCGGCCGTATTTGTTCAAGCGATCACGTTCCACCACGATGCCATTCGGTGGACCGCCGCAGGTCTTGACGTAGGCGATGGGGAAGCGGATATCTTCCAAGCGCAGACTGCGGATGGCCTTGAAGCCAAACACGTTGCCCACCAAGGAAGTCAACACGTTCACCACCGAACCCTCTTCGAACAAGTCGATGGGATAGGAGATGAAGGCGTAGAACGCGGTCGGGTCACCCGGTACCGGTTCGATGCGATAGGCGCGACCCTTGTAATAATCCATATCGGTAAGTAAATCCGTCCACACTGTTGTCCAGGTACCAGTAGAAGATTCTGCCGCGACGGCTGCTGCCGCCTCTTCGTGCGGTACGCCAGCCTGGGCGACAATCTTAAAACACGCCAGCAGATCGGTATCCAGCGGAATGTAGTCCGGGGTCCAGTAGGTCTTGCGATAATCTTTGACACCAGCCTGGTAGGTCTTTACAGCCATGGTCAACTCCTGAAAATGTGTTGGTCAACCCCGCCTCGTCTCTATACGCGACGGGAAAACTCTGTGTTCGCCATCCACCCCGATGACGCTTTGCAACTGACAGGAGGTGGTGCCTCACGGCGGCAAATGTCGCCCCGTGTGATAACAAAGATAGTGGCCTTATGTCTCGAATGGAAATAAATAATTAGGATATAACTCATAGGTGTAGATCTATGGCTTTACTAATCGATAAGCGAGGGATGGCAACACATTCGGGAAACATCTGGTTATTCAACGCGAATGTAGAGAATCGACATTCAATTTTGTGCGATTGTAAATCGGCAGTATGCGCAATGAATCCACACTACTGTATTGATTGCGTCACCGACTGGCGTTGAACTCGAAACTCAATATATGTTGATTGTCCAGCACCGCTTATTCAGCTTAATTTGAGCACCCATGTCTATCTAGATATACTTTAAAAAGCTGTTGCACAACTAAAAGTACTTCGCAGACTTGGACATCACTACACCCTTACATTTGCGCAGCGCAGCAATGCCATAAGCAACTATTGTCATCTCTGTTAGGTAGCCACTCTTTATGTTGTCGCTGTATACCGTGAGGAAACTCTTACTCATGGTGTTGCAAAACAGCGATGCATGTGATTTTGCATCCCATAGATCAAAACAGCAGTACCCGATGATAAATATTTATTTGATGATTTCGCATGAAGATCGTAATTTCCACACGTAACTCAATTAACGTGAGGTTGTCCATGTCTGGATTATCGAATCTCCTGATTCCGGCGGTGTTGTTTTTTGCCCTCGGCTTCCTTGCGCGCATTCTGCGCTCCGACCTGCGTTTCCCACCCGATCTGGCAAAACTGCTTTCTATCTATCTATTAGTGTCCATCGGTATCCATGGCGGCTATGAACTCGGTCGCACTGATATCCTGACCGGTATACATGCCGTCTTCTGGGCCATCATGTTGGGTTTGACGCTGCCCATTATTGGTTATTTTCTGTTGGTGGCATCACGCAAGGTCGACACATTAAATGCCGCCGCTATCGCTGCGCATTACGGTTCGGTCAGCGCAGGCACCTTTCTCACAGCCATCGCCTATCTGCAAAGTGCCGGAGTTCAATACGAAAGTTACCCGCTGATCATGCTGGCCGTGATGGAATCCCCTGCCATTATCATAGGACTGCTGCTCGCGAGCTGGTCGAGGCGCCGACTCGGTATCGTCCGTGAAGGCACGGAGGATGATAGTCATCATCCCTCTGTCCTGCGCGAGGCCTTCACCAACGGCAGTGTCATGTTATTGATCGGATCCATGATTATTGGCGCGATTGCCTCACCCAAGTCTGTTGAGGCCATCAAACCCTTCGTCAGCGACATTTTTATGGGCATGTTGTGCCTGTTCCTGTTGGAGATGGGACTGGAGGCGGCACGCCGCATTGAAGACTTCCGCCGCGTTGGCCTGGCCCTGGCGAGTTTTGGTGTGCTCATGCCCGTGGGTAGTTCCTTCATTGGCGCTGTGATCGGTCATTACGCTCTCGGATTCGGTGTGGGCGGCACCACACTGGTGGCGGTGCTTGCGGCAAGCGCCTCGTATATCGCGGTACCGCCCGCCATGCGATTGGCGGTACCCGAGGCCAACCCCTCGCTTTACCTCACACTATCGCTAGGGATCACCTTTCCGTTTAACGTTGTGATTGGCATTCCACTGTATCATCAGATTGCCACCCTGCTCGTGGGAAGTTAAGCTGGCACGGCACTTGGAGAGCACATTATGAGAAGACTAGAACAGAAAAAATTACTTACTATCATCACCGCACGCGAACTTGAGAAAAAAATTATTGAGACGGCGCGTCGACGCGGAGTGGGTGGTTACACCGTTGTTCAAGCAAGCGGTGCGGGTGCCTCAGGCATCCAGTCTGGCATGCTCGACATTGACTCTAATATCCTGATTTATATCATTCTCTCGGAGCAACGTCTGATCCCTCTCCTCGACGATCTAGAGGGTATGATGGCCCGTGGCCATCGGCTTAAGGCAATCGTATCGGATATCTCGATCTTGCCGCGAAAACCCCCCGCCGCTGCATCGGTCTGATCCGCCTTTTTTCCGCGCGTTTGTTGAGCTGTGACAACTAAAGAGGTTTCATCTCTCGGCACACCTATAGATTATTATAGATAGTTCTGATTTTTATTATTTACTTTATCATTGCGCTGCGCGATCCTAGGCCTTCATTATCGTTGATTACCTGTGAGGTTGGTTATGTCTGAACTAGCAAATTTTCACACGCCATCACCCGTCACAGATATAAGCTTGTTTGTATTTTCCACGATCCAAAATGATGATGCTAATTCCATGACAACGACTCGCAGATCGATAGTCAAACATGCACATGAGATGAGACATGGCACGCACTAATCTGGTTGGCACCCTTGCCCGGCATGTGACCCTGCGTCAGTTACAAGTATTTGAGGCAGTAGCACGCCTCGGTAGCTTTACTCGCGCCTCCGAAGAACTCTTTCTGGCCCAGCCGACAGTATCGATGCAGCTCAAGAAACTCGCCGACAGCCTCGGCCTACCACTATTCGAACAAGTTGGTATCCGCATCCAGCCGACTGATACAGGCCGTGAGTTATACGACGCCTGCCAGGAGGTGTTCCATGTACTCGCCAACTTAGAAATGAAAATCGCTGACTTGAAAGGTGTCAAGCGCGGACGCCTGCGACTCGCTGTTATCACATCTGCCAAATATGTCGCGCCGCATCTGCTTGGTCAGTTTGGCCTGCTGCACCCTGGCATTGATTTTTCCCTCAAGGTCACCAACCGTGAACGCCTGATTGATCGCATTAACCGTTACGAAGACGACCTCTGTATCCTCGGCCTGCCTCCGCAAGAAATAAATGTTGAAGCATTCCCGTTCGTTCCGAACCCGCTTGTGGTCATGACAAATCGTGACCACCCGCTCGTGGGTGTCCCCAACATTCCACTTAAGCGCCTGCTCGATGAACCTTTCATCCTGCGTGAACCGGGTTCAGGCACACGTGCCGCTGTTATTAAGGCATTCGAAGCAAAGGGTTTGAAGCCCCCCATCGCGCGCATGGAGTTAAGCAGTAACGAGGCAATCAAACAGGCAGTCGCTGCCGGTCTCGGCATTTCAGTATTATCGTTACACTCTCTCGCCCTGGAAGGCACTTCCGGACCTATTGCGGTTCTGGATGTCCAGGATTTTCCCATCCAACGACACTGGTACGTCGTGTATCCAAAAGGAAGAAAACTATCTGTGGTCGGACAAGCATTCCTGGATTTCGTTAAGCTGGAGGGACTGAATATTGCTGAGAAGTTTGACCAAGAGATCGCGAAACTGCACCACGCACGTACACATTTGGCCAAGTCCAAAAAGCCCTCCCGTAAAACTACCCGGACCTAGTACTAAATTTACGGATAAATTTATCGAAACACAGCGGTCATGCGATCCGTATTATCTCTGAACAGGTAAATTACAGCACAAGACGGGGAATAAAAACTAATTTTGACTCAAGACTATTGAGTCAACTTTCGTGTACCGTGCATTTATTCATTTTTTTAACAACACTCATGTGCTGTAATTTAAGCATTCATCGCCGCCAAAATTCCCCCGCCAAGGGCAAGACCAAAAATCAATACCAGCAATAGCGTAAACCCCAGCATGATATAACCCAACACCAATCCCGCCACGGCCAGTCCGTCACCTTCTAATTGTCCAGCCTTGCGCCGGATTTCTGCGCGCGCCAAATGCCCGCAGATCACCGCAATTAAGGAACCAAAGAAAAAGACGCCAAGGATACCGGCAACCAAACTGATAATGGCCAGTACCGAGGTTTCAACACGTGGATAAGTCTGGCTGGGCGCAGTAGAGACATGCACGCTGTTATCCGC
>JAYSTO010000010.1:0-8412 GCA_043719675.1 Gammaproteobacteria bacterium
GCATTAAATGTGGCATAGATAAGGGTAACACTGTGGCCGAGCGTGAACGCGGTGACGTATTTCGCAATATCACGAAGACTGGTCAGGAAAAAAATGATCCCAAATACAAACAACAGGTGGTCATAGCCGGACAACATATGCGTGGCACCGAGCCACATATAACGCAGGTTGCCACCTTCGATAATGGCCAGCTTGTCGGCCTCGGACATCCCGTGTGCGTATGCGAATTGTGATAGCAGACTAAATACTAGCAGGCCTGTACCGAGGTAAAAAAAACGCGTAATAAACTTTCTCTTGGTTAACACTTTGTCATTCTCCTGGATCGTCTTGTCCATCTGCTCGTGGTAGGCCCCGTGTTAAGAGGATCGCAGTACTTGTGAACCACACCTGTCACTTTCATCCGGGAAACTGGCCTTATGAAACTTGAATTACAGGCGTCCATGCTTTTCAACGCCGGTCACCCAGTAAATGCCGTGCCCTTCGACGTGACTGCTTGCGTTGCGTAATGTGTCAAGCACGGTGCCCACATCGTTGTCTTGCAGCAAAATATCCACCCGCACCCGCGGCGTGTAACCAACCACCTTGTCACGTGCTGACAGGAAAGGATCACTTTCAGCCTGGACCCCGTGTCCTTCCACATGACTAAAGGTAAATCCCGATACCTGCGATATGCTGCGCAACTGGTCAGCCACGTCCTGTTGCGCGTTGGTGTGAATAATGAGTGTCAGATTTTTCATGCGAGTTCCTCCGCAGTGGATTGGGTTTGTTTCGTGCGCCCTTCGAGCCAAGCGTAGAGTGTGGGCAAGAGAATCAAGGTTAATAGTGTAGACGTGAATAAGCCGCCGATTACTACCACGGCCAGCGGTCGCTGCAATTCAGAGCCAGGTCCGCTGGCGACAAGTAACGGCACTAGGCCGAGGCTGGCGATCAACGCGGTCATCAATACCGGTCGCAATCGCCGTTCGGCCCCTTCCTGCACCGCCTGCAGGACACTACG
Organism: Gammaproteobacteria bacterium; assembly: GCA_043719675.1. Classification (GTDB taxonomy): domain Bacteria; phylum Pseudomonadota; class Gammaproteobacteria; order UBA6429; family Thiohalophilaceae; genus JACQBC01. The sequence continues at coordinate 998 of JAYSTO010000010.1, forward strand.
TCCACTTTCGCGCAGCTGATTGATGTAAGTCACCATTACCACACCATTGAGCACCGCTACACCGAACAGCGTTATGAAACCTACCGAGGCGGGTACTGACAAGTACAACCCGGATAAATACAGGCTGACAACACCGCCGATCATCGCAAACGGGATATTAAGGATGATCAAGCCCGCCTGACGCAGTGAGCGAAAGGTGATAAACAACATTAAAAAAATCAGCGCAATGGCAATCGGCACCACTAAGGTCAGGCGCTCGGCGGCGCGTTGCTGGTTCTCGAACTGACCACCAAAGGTAATATAGTAACCCGGTGGCAGTGGTACTTTGGCTTCAACAGTACGCCGTACTTCATCGACAAAACTCACCACATCCCGACCTTCGACGTTGGCCTGCACCACCACTTGACGCTTTGCGGATTCGCGCGCAATTTCCACCGGGCCGTCGACTTCGCGGATATCCGCCAACAGCTGCAATGGGATTTTTGCCCCGCCCGGCGTCTCCACCAACAATGCTTTAATGTCGTTAGTCGTGGTACGTGCCGCCTGCGGATAACGCAATAAAACTCCTGTACGCCGGTTACCTTCAATGACTTCCGTTGCCACTTGGCCAGCAACCGCTGTCTCGACCATCATGTTGATGTCCTCAATATTGATGCCATAACGGGCGATGCTGGCCGGGTAAATCTCAACTTGCAGGTAAGTTTGCCCTGACAGGCGACCACGGAACACATCCACTGCACCGGCAGTACCTGTCACCAGGTTTTCAATTTGCGTAGACAGCGTTTCTAATGTTTTCAGGTCGTCACCATAAAGCTTGATGGCCATGGCAGCGCGCACACCTGTTAACATTTCCGAGACCCGCATATCGATTGGTTGCGTAAAGGCGATATCAAGGCCCTCGAAGCGTTTGAGTTTTTCACGAAATTTTTCCAGCATCGCCGCCTGATCGGTGCTCCATTCTCCACGGGGGCGCGTAATAATAAAATTATCCGTCTGGTATAAACCCATTGGATCCATACGCAATTCATCCGCCCCGGTGCGTGACACCACGCCAGCCACTTCCGGGATTTCCATGAAGGCTTTTTGAATGGGGGCATCCAGCGCCAGTGAGTGCGCCAGAGAGATATCCGAGGCCTTTTCCACAATTATTACTGTGGCGCCTTCATCCATCACTGGCATAAATTCCTTACCGATATGCGGGAACAAACTCATTGTTCCAATCAGCGCCAGTACTGCCACTCCCACGGCGATAAGACGAAAACGTAACGCCCAACGCACTACTGGACGATAGATTGTCTTTAGGCCTGCTAATAACCAGCCATCGTTTGCGTGACCACCCCGCATCAATAAACTGGCCAGCACTGGGATCACCGTCAATGACAAGATCAGCGAACCGATCAGCGCAAAAGAAATCGTCACTGCTAATGGCGTGAACATTTTACCTTCCAGACCAGTCAGACTAAACAGTGGCAGGAACACAACAATAATAATCAGACTCCCGCTGATCACGGGTGTGGCTACTTCCAATACGGCCCGGTAAACCAAATGCACACGACTAACGCCTTTGGGCGCATGACTCAATTGCGTGTGAATATTTTCCACTACCACCACGGCCGCATCCACCAGAATACCAATGGCAATCGCCAAGCCGCCCAAGGACATCAGGTTGGCTGAGACTCCTGATAATCGCATCATGATAAAGGTAAACAACACCGACAACGGCAGGATCAAGGCTACCGTTAACGCCGCACGCAGATTGCCCAGCATAATAATGAGCACCAGCAAAACCAGAACCACCGCTTCACCCAAGACCTTCTCTACTGTCCATACTGCTTCTGTAGTCAGATCACTGCGATCATAAAACGATACGATCTCGATGCCTTTGGGTAGCGTTGGTTTGAGGGCATCCAGTTCGCGCTTGACGCCCTCAACTGTGGTACGGCTATTAGCTCCTTGCCGTAATAACGCCAAGCCCGTCACCACCTCGCCCTCGCCGTCGGCAGTGACGGCGCCATAACGGGTCAGCGAGCCGATTTGTACGGTAGCGAGCTGGCCAAGTTGAATCGGCACGCCACTACGCGTAGCCACGGTAACGCGACGAATATCCTCTTCCGTGCGTAATAGGCCAAGGGTGCGCACCAGTAGCATTTTGTCGCCGCGCTCAATACGGTCGCCGCCCGCGTTGCGGTTGTTCTTTTCCAGTGCCTTTTGCAGATCATCCAGCCCCAGACCGAGCCGCACCAGCGCCTTGGGATCCGGGATGACTTCAAAGGCCCGGACTTCACCGCCCAACGAGTTTACGTCGGCAACACCTTCGACAGTTCGCAGGCGTGGACGAATCACCCAGTCCTGGATGGCTCGTAATTCACTATTGCTGTAGCCCTCACCCTTGATGCGATACATATACAACTCGCCCAACGGTGTCGTAATAGGGGCCAGACCACCATCCACTCCTTTAGGTAAAGTGCTCCAGACTTGGTTGAGCCGCTCACTAACCTGATTGCGTGCCCAGTAAATATCAGTGCCATCCGCGAAATCAATTTTGATAATACTCAAGGCATATTTGGTCACTGAACGCAGTACCGTTTGCCGAGGCAAGCCCTGCATTTCCATTTCAAGCGGAATGGTAATGCGGCTTTCCACCTCGGTGGGCGATAATCCCGGTGCCTTGACGATGATCTGTACCTGAGGTGCGGAGATATCAGGAAAGGCATCAATGGGCAGGGTTTTGAAAGCCCAGACACCGCCAACCGCCAGCGCCGTTGCAAGCAACAGGATCATCAGGCGTTGTATTAATGAAAAACGTACCAGGCTGGCAATCATGACTAGTTCACCTCATTAAAATTAGTAACAGGGCTATTACTCATTAGAAAAAGTCCGGCTGATTTGCGCACTTCTGCTAACTCCACCCAACCCTCCTGCAATAACTCAAAATAACGCTGCTGTGCGTCAAAGTAAGTGTTATTGGCATCGATGAGCGTTAGGATGTTGAGTTCACCGGCGTCAAAACCCTTGCGAGTAAGAGTAAATACTTTTTGCGCGGGTTGAAGCAACTTGTTCTGATAGTGCTCGGCCTGTTTGATCAGGTGTTCGAGATGTAAATAACTCTTGTGCAGATTGGTTTGTAATTCACGCTGCTTGAGATCCAGCTCCGCTTTTGCCTGATGAACCGCATAACGTGCCTGACTGACACCGCCGTTGTTCTGATTCCACAAGGGCACCTGAACGCTCAACATAATCCCGGTAAAATCTTCACGACTATTGGCGAGGAAATCTTTCTCTCGGTATAGTGTTAACGTGGGATCGTCAAAGCGCTGTGCTTTAGCCACCGCGACCCCAGCCTTGGCGGATGCAACCGCCTGCTTGTCCACCTCCAAGGCAGGATGATCTTGCAAAATATTCTGTATTACGTTGAGTTCCGATAATGCCGCTACCAATGTGAGGGGTGCCAGTTTTAATTCGGTTTCAACTGGTATTTCCAGCAAGGCCTTAAAACTGGCAGCGGCCTCATAGTATTCACCCTCGGCCACGTCTACTGTCTGTTTTGCCGCTTGCTGCACAATATCCAGTCGCATGCGCTCCAATGGGGTCAGATAACGAATTAAGGGATCGTTATCTGTGCGTTTACGACCTGTATTTTGATAACGGCCTGCTTGTTGAAAGCGCTCTTCTGCCAGTTGCAGTTTTGCTTCTGCCAGCTGGAGGGCATGAAAACGTTGTGCCACCTTATGTTCCAGTGATAATTGTTGTTGGCGGCGTTGCGCCTCGGCTACAGCAAGCTCCGCTTCAGCCTGTTTGCGCTGATGTGTTAAGCGAGCAATGGGCAAGGGCTGGGAGATCGCCAGCTGAGTAACATCATATCCTCCGGAGGCATCTTCAATACCGAGCTTATTGTTCACTTGAATACTGACACTGGGGTTCGGCCAAGCCCCAGCTTGTTCTAATTTCCCCTGTTGTTTACCGATTTCCGCGTCAGCGGTTTTCATTTCCGGCGCCACCTCTACCGCACGCTGAATACTCGCGGCCAATGTCCAGCGTGCAGCGGGTTCTGCCCATGTTATTGAAGAATTTACTAGACCAGAACCCGTTAGTAAAAGCACCAGAATCGTACGCATAGAATTATCCTTCCCTATCAATATTTGTAACGCCACGGATTTGTGGGCCAAGAAACTCAAAAAATTATTAAGAAGAGGTGTAACCGGGGCAAGACCCACAAAGCAAATCGATTGCTTGTTGTGAATGCTAAATCCGATTACTGCCGTGATTAAGCGGCGGAACTACCTGGGGGGCGCACGAAGAGGGGGATAGAATAAATAATAGAGAGAAACTGGTTTTGTGCTGAGGGCGAACCACCTGCGAATATAGCGTAACTGGTGGGCACACAAAAAAATACATACGATGAGAAGCAGCAACATGAAGGGGTTGAATGGCACTACTTTCGCTGCGGCACTATCAGGGCTCATGTTAATCTCGGCGAGGTGATGATGGCCCTGTAGATCTTCCTGATGTTGAGTATCATACAATGTGTCGTGATGAGCGATCGCTGTATGCACAACAACAACGTGCCCCGTGGTGAATGAGGGCTTACCATCATGCTGGATATGCATGTGCAATTTGAGCGTCTGTCCAAGCACCAACGCAATACCCAAACATATGATCAATATGTATTGAGTAGTTGGGTTGTTTGCGCACATTTTCATCGAATTCAGTCTACGGTGCGCTGCTATACAAGTCAAGTGAACACACTATGTTACGCAAACTCGCGCAAACGGTATGTGTTCATTTCCCTCTTATTCACCTAGAATGGTAACCATAAACTCAGCTCAATCATTGGATACCTGTATGACTACCCCCCGCTTGTACATTGTCGGCCTTGTTTCATTGTTTGCCATGAGCAGCCCCACCTGGGCCGAACTCAAAATCAAGCACGGTGAATGGTCTGCCACGGTGGAAATGACCGGTATGCCGATTGCGCTGCCGCCACAAACCATGACCTATTGTGTCGACAAAGACAGCGCCATTCCGCAAGACAAACAAAACAAAGACTGTAACATGGAGTGGAAGTCCCAAGGCAACACCGTCCAATGGACCATGACCTGTGCGAACGGTGGCAAGGGTACAGGAACGGCTACCTACAGCTGGGACACCATGCAAGGTCAGACAGAAATCACCATGACCGGTGCCAATCTGGTAATGAAGGCTAACATGACAGGTAAATGGGTTAGCGATACCTGCGCAAAGAAATAGCCCTGCACCAGGGTATTATTGAGCAGCTAAGATCGAAAATCATTAATGTTTTTTTGAATTATGCGGATCATGCCACACTGGCATCGACGGCGTAGTTTGCGTTAATACTTGACGGGCGCGTTTGCTGTGAGTGTCGTTCCATAATTCAAAAGCGCGGATGGGATCCAATACTTCGTGGTCTTTGTGTTGCAAGCTGCGCATGGCTTGCAGGGTATCCATCATTTCCACAAAACGATCCGCCAGGTGCAGATACATCTGTGAGACAGTCTTGCGGGTGATCTCAGCGACATTGTGGTAGGCGCTGCGACCCAGATCAACGTAATAACTGATGCGTACCTGCCGATGTTCGGCGCGCTTGGGAAATAAACCGGAATACAACAAACACTGATCACCAACATCGCGCAACGCTGCCTGCCGTTCAGCACCGGCGGCCTGTACACCCCGCAGGTATTCGAGGGCCATTATCTTTGCAGCCATTTCAGGTTTCTGAGTGTAGCGCATGAGCATAAACACCAGATAACTTTCAACCTCTTCATCCAGTGCAATACCGGAATGCGACTCGGCCTCTTTAACCAGGCTATGCCACTGTGCAGTTGCTTGTACATCGGTGACGAGATTTGTCATACAGCAATTCCCTCTATGTTAGACAGCGGCCAAAATAGCACTAACTTAAGAATTTATAAGCACCAGTCATGCCAGTTGCTGGCATACTTACGCAGACCGCCATACACCAGTATAATTCCCGCTTTGCAGCCCGTTTTATGAGGATTCCCCTTTGGCAACCCCGGCGACATTTCAAGACCTGATCCTGACCCTGCAACAATACTGGGCAGAACAGGGCTGTGTGATCCAGCAACCTTACGACATGGAGATGGGGGCGGGCACGTTTCACCCGGCCACCTTTTTGCGTTCCCTGGGTCCTGAGCCCTGGAGCGCTGCCTATGTACAACCCTGTCGGCGCCCCACCGATGGCCGTTACGGTGACAATCCCAATCGCCTGCAACACTATTATCAATATCAAGTCGTGATCAAACCCTCACCGCTAAATATTCAGGACCTTTATTTAAATTCGCTGCAACGGCTAGGTGTGGATTTACTCCAAAATGATATCCGTTTTGTCGAGGATAATTGGGAATCGCCGACGTTAGGGGCCTGGGGCCTGGGCTGGGAGATCTGGCTGAATGGTATGGAGGTCACGCAATTTACCTATTTTCAACAGGTTGGCGGTCTCGACTGCAAGCCTGTCACCGGCGAGATTACCTATGGTCTGGAGCGCTTGGCCATGTATCTGCAAGGTAAGGAGAGCCTGTTTGACTTGGTGTGGGCCGATGGTCCGCTGGGCCGGGTGACCTATCGCGACGTGTTTCATCAAAATGAGGTCGAACAGTCCACCTATAACTTTGAACAGGCCGACACCCAGGTGTTGTTCGCTTGGTTTGATACCTGCGAGAAACAAAGCCAACGCTTAATCGAGGCTGGTCTGCCATTGCCTGCATACGAACAAGCACTAAAAGCCTCGCATACCTTCAATTTATTGGATGCGCGACGCGCAATTTCCGTCACCGAGCGACAACGATATATTTTGCGTGTACGTGATTTGGCTCGCCATGTCGCCGAGGCCTTTTATGCCGCGCGGGAGGCCCTGGGCTTTCCGATGTGCAAATCCGTGAGGGTACGCGCATGACCACCCGCGATCTTTTAATTGAAATCGGTACTGAAGAGCTACCACCCAAGTCTTTGCGCCACTTATCTGATGCGTTTGCGCAACAGGTCAAGGACGGCCTGCAACAAGCCGGGCTGCAACATCAGGCGATCACGGCTTATGCCACCCCACGACGGCTGGCGTTGCTGGTACCGCAACTGCAAACACAACAAGCAGGGAAAACAATTGAACGACGCGGCCCCGCATTACAAGCCGCGTTTGATGCAAATGGCCAGCCTACGTCGGCAGCACTGGGTTTTGCCAAGTCCTGCGGCGTGGATATTAATGCGGTGGAAAAACTCGAAACCGATAAAGGTGCCTGGCTGGTATTTCGTGCGCAACAAGCCGGTCAAGCGGCGGTCAGCGTGATTCCAGCGGTCGTACAAAAGGCCCTTGATGCACTGCCGATAGCCAAGCGCATGCGTTGGGCGGATCGCGATGCACAGTTCGTGCGTCCAGTACATTG
>JAYSTO010000091.1:0-2989 GCA_043719675.1 Gammaproteobacteria bacterium
CGAAAAACGAAGTGGCGTGACTATCTCGCCTGGGCGACCGAAAGTTTTCGTTTGTGCGCCTCCGGTGTAAAAAACCAGACGCAGATCCACACGCACATGTGTTATGCCGAGTTCAATGACATTATTGATGCCATTACCCAACTGGATGCGGACGTCATCACAATCGAAACCTCGCGCTCACAAATGGCGTTACTGGATGCCTTCAAACATTATAATTACCCTAATGCCATTGGTCCGGGGACCTATGATATCCATTCACCACGCATCCCCAGCACCGAGGAAATGACCGCATTGTTAACCACCGCCGCAAAATATATCCCGGTAGAACGCTTATGGGTGAATCCGGACTGCGGACTCAAAACACGTCACTGGCCGGAGGTGGAAACGGCATTGACCAATATGATCAATGCAGCAAAACAGCTACGTTCGACGTTCACAAAAACACCCTAGCCATGCTGCCAATATAGCGGGGTGCCAGCATCAGTGCTGGCACGCCGATGGTGGCGTGGATTTTGCTGCCGACCACCACCATCCCGGCGCCGGGGATAAACCAAGCCAAATCTCCAACTGCCTAATTAGTCTGAAGTTTCAGCCAAAACTCCCGATTTCCGGCCTTGCACTTCATATGGGTTTAGCCCCTCACGGGCATGACAATAAATTCAAGAAATTCAGTGTATTGTCGACAATATACCCATGGAAAACAGCCGCTCAGGGGCCGTTATGCGGTCAACATCAATGATTCAACAGCGACGTCAATACGCATGCCTTTACAATTCAAGAATTGCTAACCTGCTCATATCAGCTTAATGCGCTGGCACCATGCCTATTAATAAAATCACTTCTATTTTCAGATTTGGTGTTCGCCAGAAAGTAGTATTCATTCTTCTTTCCGTGCTGCTGGCCGCGCTGACCGTCAGTGGCTGGCTAGCCTTACAAAAAGAAAAACAAGATGTCATGACCGAAGTCACCCAACGCGGTAATGATATCAGTCGCTTCGTCGGCAAGTCGCTTGCTTACAGCGTTGTCGGTTATGATTATCATACGCTGCAGTTGTTATTGGATGAAATCACCTTTTCCGATGACATCGATTACGTCAAGGTTGAGAATGGAAAAGGCCAGATGATGGCGGAATCCACCAAGAAAGTTAACCTGGATCAAGCCACCACAATGGTGTTTACTGAAAACATCACCCTTGACGGCAATACCATTGGCAAGCTCCATCTCTGGTTAAGCACAAAAAAAACCTTGGATCGTTTGGATTCACAGAAGTACACGCTTGTTACGCGTGAAGCCGCGATCATATTGCTTATTGCGCTGGGTGAATTCATTGCTCTATCCTATATCATTATTCGTCCTGTCAGCCAGATATGCAAAGCGCTCACCGAGAGCATTGATGAGAATGGTACGATAATCGGCAAATTACCTGTGTTATCAAACGATGAGTTTGGAGCATTGGCACAAAAATTCAACCTGCTCAGTGACCGGCTCAATGAAGCCAATTATAAGTTGCTTTCAAAAATAGACCTCACCGACGCGCAACTGCGGCAAACCAACCTGCAATTAATCCAGCAATCCGAAGAGCTCCAGAGAATAAATGAAGAATTAAAACTGGTGTCCCTGACTGATGCCTTAACCGGGGTATATAACCGACGGCATTTTGAGGCGGTTATCGAAAATGAAGTGGCCATGTCGTTACGTCATCACGACATCAGCAGCTTGATATTGCTGGATATCGATCATTTTAAAAAAATAAATGATAACTATGGGCACAATGCCGGCGACATCGTCCTCAAGGAGGTCGCGCAATTATTAAACTCACAGCTCCGTAAAACGGATGTACTGTGTCGAACCGGCGGAGAGGAATTTGTTGTAATCTGCAAACGCGTCAACAAAGAAGAATCCATTAAGATCGCCGACAACCTGCGCAGAATCATCGAGCAACGCCGATTTGTATTTAACAACGTCACCTTTCACACAACCATGAGCGCTGGAATTTGTACTATGCCAAACACCCATAACGCCAGAACTTCAGAGGAAATATACCATTGCGCCGACATTGCACTTTATCTTAGCAAGAAAAACGGCAGAAACAAAACAACACACTTTGAAGACAGTATAGATATCACACTTCAATTTAATACCCCATCCTGATTACTGGAGAAATCTATGTTAAAAAATACCGCCTATATTTTATTTACCGGTTTTTCTATATCAATGACCATGCAACCTTTCCTGGCTTGTGCACAGGAATCACAAAAAGAGCTGTTGTTTGGTTCGGTTGCCATGGACATACCAGCGGTCATGCACAAACGCTTAAGCCCTTTAACCGACTACCTGAGTAAATCGATTAACAGGCCGGTGTCATTAAAATTATCACCCAACATGCCTGCGGCGATAAAAGATACGATTGACGGTACGGTCGATCTGACCTATCTCACGCCCGTAGCCTATCTCGATGCTCACGCAAACGGTAATGCACGACTCATCGTCAAAACCATTACGCAGGGTCAAGGCGCTTTCAAACTTATGATCGTTGTAAAAGAAAACAGCCCGATAAAATCTATTGCGGATTTGGCGGGAAAGAGCTTCGCCTTCGGCGATAAGGCCGCCTTGTTGCAACGCGCTGTTGTTATCGAAGCCGGTATGCCATTGGAGAAATTTAATGACTATAAATTTATCGGGCATTACGACAACATTGTCCGAGCAGTGCTAAATGGTGATTTTGATGCGGGTATTGTCAAGGACACCATGGCCTACAAATGGCAGTCACAGGGAATCCGCATCTTATATAGCTCAGCGGATCTGCCCCCCTACAATATCTCTGCGAGCAAAAATGTCGACGACATCTTATTGGAAAAATTACGTAAGGCTTTTCTGGCGCTTGACAAAAACAACCCGGGACATCTGGCAGTGATTAAGGCCATTGATGAGAACTATGATGGCTTTGCGCCAACCAGCGACGCCGAGTACGATATTATTCGCAAACTGA
>JAYSTO010000092.1:0-6693 GCA_043719675.1 Gammaproteobacteria bacterium
ATCGCCATGGAAGTCAATCAACACATCGTGCCGCGCAGTGCTTATGCTGCGCATATCTTTTCCCCCGGGGATCGCATTGAGATTGTGCATGCGGTCGGTGGCGGGTGATCGTATTCGTTTGTATTTCATTAATTGTTAGCAAGGTAAGAACGCATGAATGATCCTTTAATTATCGCGGGCGTGAGTTATCGATCACGTTTGCTGGTAGGTACCGGCAAGTATAAAGATCTGGAAGAAACACGTCTGGCCACCGAGGCCAGCGGCGCACAGATCGTCACCGTGGCGGTGCGCCGCAGCAACATCGGCCAGAACCCCAATGAGCCGAACTTGTTGGATGTGTTACCGACGAACAAATACACGATCCTGCCCAACACCGCTTTTTGTTACACCGCCGCCGATGCGGTGCGCACCTGCAAGCTCGCGCGCGAATTACTCGACGGCCATGACTTAGTAAAACTCGAAGTGCTCGGCGATCAAAAAACTTTGTTTCCGGACGTGCGGCAGACACTCATCGCGGCGGAAGAATTGATCAAAGATGGTTTCAAGGTCATGGTGTATACCAGCGATGACCTGCTGATTGCTAAAGAACTGGAAGCGATGGGTTGTGTTGCGGTGATGCCGCTGGCGGCGCCGATTGGCTCGGGTCTGGGAATCCGCAATCCGTACAATATTCGTTTCATTATTGAAGAACTCAAGGTGCCGGTGATCGTTGACGCCGGTGTCGGTACGGCCTCAGATGCGGCGATTGCGATGGAACTGGGTTGCGCCGGGGTGTTGATGAACACCGCCATCGCCGCGGCAAAAAATCCAGTGCTGATGGCCTCGGCAATGAAAAAAGCCATTGAGGCCGGACGCGAGGCCTTCCTCGCTGGACGCATGCCACGTCGGCAATATGCCAGTGCGTCATCGCCGATCGATGGGACGTTTTTTTGATTTTCAAAGAGGTGAGTACCATGTTATCTATTCTTCTTGCTTCATCACGCGTGGCGAAGCGATGGCTGCTGGGTGCAATGGGTTTGTTATGTCTGCATACCGCCAATGCCGCAGATATTTTACCGGCACCGGTGCAGGTGTCGCCGCATGTGTACGCGTGGATCGGTCCGCATGGCGCACCCAATACAACGAACCGCGGCTTTCGCATGAACATGGCCTTTGTGGTGGGCAAGGATGCGGTGGCGGTGATCGAAACCGGTTACACCGAGGTGATGGCCAAAGAGATGATCAAAAAGATCAAGGCAATCACTAACAAACCAATAAAGTTTGCGATCAACAGTAATTCGCAACCGGATCGGTTTTTGGGTAACGAAGTGTTTCGCCGTCATGGTGCGGCGATCATCACCTCCAGCGCCGAGGCGCAACGCATGGCCGAGATGGGCGGCATGTTTGCGATGGGCGTTGAGAACGCACTGAAGTTACGTGCAGGCAGTGTCACCATTCCCGCTGCACCGACGCGGGTGATCACTGCGAATGATACCGTGGAGCTGGGCGGCGTGACCTTGAAGCTGTATCAATTCGGCGCAGCGCACACACCCAGTCCCTTGATAGTGGAAGTGGTGCAGGACAAAGTGGTGTATGGCGGAGATGTTTTATATTCCGGGCGTTTGTTGGCGACGATTGAGGGCGGTAATGTGCAATCATGGATCAAGGTGTTCGATGAACTACGCCGCTTTGGTGATGCCACCTTTGTGCCCGGTCACGGCAACCCGGCTAAACTCGCCGCCTTTGAATTTCCCACCCGCGATTATTTAGTGCTGTTGCACAGTCACATGAAAAAAATGCTCGCGGAAAATGTCGATATGATCGACGCCATCAACCGCCTGGATCAATCGAAGTTTGCTGGCCTGGAGAATTACGACGAACTGGCGCGACGTAATGCGCATACGGCGTATCGTGAGGCGGAAATGGAGTCGTTTAAATAATTTTTCAGCATGAACACCCAGTTGTTTTTGCGTTCACGCGCAAACTTGAATTTGCACATTACTGCAATGTTTGCAGAAAACGTTCGCCGTGGCTGAAGGAGAGGATCACGGTGTTGGCGCGACCGAGGATGTATTTTTGATGAACCGGGCCGATGTAACGGGAGTCGGCGCTGTTGTCGCGGTTATCACCCATCATGAAATAGTGCTGCGCGGGTACCACGTAGGGCCCGAAGTTGCGTGCGCGGCTATTGCGTTGGGGCAGGATGGTGATGTTGTGCTGTTTGCCGTCAAACGTTTCAGTTAACAACGCAGGTTTGTCGTGGCTGTCTTCCCAGTATTTTAATACCGGCGCCTGATCGGTGGCGTGATACTGTGCGGCAACATCGTTGAGATACAATTGATTGTTGATGATTTCAATTTTATCGCCGGGCAGGCCAACCACGCGTTTGATCAAACGCTGCGCCTCTACCGGCGAGTCAAACACCACGATGTCGTTGTGTTTGGGTGTGTCCCACGAGGTAATCGGGATCAAGGTAAACGGCACGCGTAATGTATAGGCCAGCTTGTTGACGAAGATGCGATCCCCCTCGATGATCGTCGGTTTCATCGAGCCGGTCGGTACTTCATACCAATCGGCAACGGCGGAGCGAAACACAAACATAAGCGATATAAAAATAAAAAAACCGCGCCATTCCTGCCAGAATTTCTTTGCTGTGATCATTGAGATAACTCCTTCACGTTAAAAATGTGTTAAGTAACTTGCTAACCCGGTTCATCACGCCGCAGTACAAACCCAGCCGGTATTTCCTTGATGTGGATGTCGTGGTGCGGCGAGGGGAAAGTAATATTATTCGCCTTGAATTCCCGCCAGATGGCGATGTTGATTTCAGAACGCAGGCTGCCCATGCCATTTTGCGGGTCATCGATCCAAAAACTGATTTCCAGTTGAATGCTATTGGCGGCGAATTGCAGTATCACTGCCGCCGGTGGTGGCTCATCCAGGGTGCGTGGGTGTTGGGTGGCAATTTGCAGAAGTAGCGCCAAGACCTTTTCGGGGTCGTTGTCGTAACTGATTTCCACCGGCACCTTAAGACGGATATTACTGTCGCCGTAACTCCAATTGATTACTTCGGAGGTGATCAGGTTTTCATTGGGGATCAAGGTGGAGACACCGTCATAATCGCGTACCACCAGATAACGTGCGCGCAATTCCTGCACTTGACCCAGACGATCACCAATGCGTATCAGATCACCGGGTTGAATGGAACGGTCGAACAATAACAGGAAGCCACTGATGAAATTGCTGGCGATACGTTGCAGACCAAAACCAATACCCACGCCCAATGCGCCACCAAATACCGTAAGGGCCGTGAGATCAATGCCAACCGCATTTAAGGCGATGATGATCGACAAGGCAATGAGCACATACCGCGTGACCTTGGTGAGCACCACCCTGACATTGGAGGAGAGTTGCGTATAAGTTTTGAGGCGGCGTTCGAGAAAGGCGGATAACCAGACCGCAAATGTAAAGAGCACGGCGATCAAGAGCACTAAATTAATGGCTGAGAGTAATGAAATACGAATCTCGCCGATCTTAATCGCCAGACTATCGAGAAATGCCAACAGTGCCGGTAATAAGTTCGAGAGATAGAAAATGACGGCGATCCAAACCACCATATTGATGAATCTTTCCCATGCATTGAGGGTGGCGGTGGCCGTAAAATGTTGACGCAACCAGTACTGCAATGAACGCAGGCCGGTGAGGGTGAGCAGCATGACGCTGGCGATGTACAGCAGATCGGCCGGTTCATGGATAACGGTAAAGAGTAAATAGGCGCCGGCCACGAGCAACAAACTCAGCAAGGGGATCAAGACGCGTTGCAGTGAGCGAGGGGCCAATGGCCGCATGCGGATTTGCTGGCCGATATTCCGCTTGGTCATGATCCGGCCGGAGATACGAATGATGACCCAGGTGATCAGCAGGGTGATAATGATGACACCCAGTTGCAACCAATTCTCGGCATTGTTAAATTGCGCCAGGGTCTGACCAAGTTGCGAGAGGAATTGTGTTATTCTATTCATAGTTGTTGTTGGCTGGACCGGGTAATGGTGTGTTTCATGATTAACTGCTTTGCTTTACTTGTCAATTCCACGCGGTAGCAAAAACCAATAGTTTCTTTAATTTTATGCGCACAAAAAATTTACCATTACCCCTTCGCAGTGTGCGTTCCTTTGTGCGCCGACAAGGCCGGATGTCTCTCAACTTGCGGCAGGCGTTGCTGGAGTTGCTGCCCAAGTATGGCATAGACCCGGCGCAACAGGCGATGGATTTAACCGCCTGCTTTGGCCGTGCCGCCCCCTGTATTATGGAGATTGGGTTTGGCAACGGCCTGGCGCTGCTCGACATGGCGCAACACAATCCGCAAAATAATTATCTGGGCATTGATGTGCACCGCCCGGGTGTTGCCAATGTCTGCACCCAGGTGGAAAGGCGGGGGTTAACCAATGTGCGTGTCATGTGTGCCGATGTGGCTGAAGTATTAGACACGCAGATAACCGATGCGGCGTTGGCGGCGATCCTGATTTTTTTCCCCGACCCCTGGCCCAAACAACGACATCATAAACGCCGTTTGATCCAACCGGCCTTCGTTGAGTTGTTAGCGCAAAAAATCGTCCCCAATGGCGTACTGCATCTGGCTACGGATTGGGAAGACTACGCAAAACACATGCTCAGGGTATTGGAACAACAGCGCTTATTGGAAAATCAGGCGGGCGTTGGGAGTTTCAGTGAACGGCCTGCTTATCGGCCACTGACCAAATACGAACAACGCGGTCAGCGTCAGGGACATGTGGTGCGGGATTTAATGTATACCAGGCGTGCCGAGATTGTGCCTAGCTAGGGATATCTTTATTCAGCATGGAATTAAGCACGACAACGTCCATGCCATCGGTACGCAACCAGCCGTCTTCCTGCATTTGTTTAAAGACCCGCCCCACGGTTTCACGTTTACAACCGACAATGCGGGCAATCTCCTGTCGCGAGACATGCAGCTGCACACCGTGTTCAGTCGATATGGCATCGGGTTCGGTGCATAACTCCAATAAGGTCCGCGATATGCGCCCGGCGACATCCATAAAGGCCATGCGGGTGACGCGGCGGCTGGTTTGTAATAAACGCTGCGAGAGTTGCAGACCCACGGCCATCAGGATATGGGCATGTTCCTCGCGCAATTCGGTTTTGAATAAATGTTGCAGGGGTGCAAACTCAATTTCGGCCAGGACACAGGCGGAGCGTGCGCGAATATTGGCGGTATGGTTTTTCACTTTATAAAACATACCGATCTCGCCGATGAAATCACCGGCATTCAAATAGGCCAGGATGATCTCGTTGCCGTCTTCGTCGCAGTCAATGACCGAGGCCGAACCCTGTACCAGATAATAAAGGTGATCGGCGGGCGTGCCGGTGCGCAGGATCAGTCCCTTCTTGGGCACCTTGCGTTGGGTGCAATAAGACAGGAACCTGTCGATGGCGGTGTGGCTGATAACGACGGTTTGTTCGTGAGCTTGGACGCGTTGCATGTCACAGATAGCGGCAGAATCGGCGGACACTTGATAGGAAGGCCGCGCAAAAACGATTAAAGTCGCTATCGGATCTTGTGCTGTGGCGCAATAACGCAATGATCAACGGGCAGAGGCCTGATGAAGCAACTCATTATTCCCCCCTTTGAAAAAGGAGGACGAGGGGGGATTTGTCGATGGCAGGCACCTTTCTCCCTATTTACAAATCCCCTTTTTTCAAAGGGGGAGGCAATGTGTGTCGCGGTGCTGTTGGCGCAATGATGCCAGCGGTTCGAACAACGTAAAACAAATCAAAGTCCCCACCTCGGATTTTGGCGGTGCTGGTTTGTAATGATTGGCGGGCAGTCGATAAGTTGGCAGCCAGAGTCGAGCCGTGTGTTGCCCAGCTTGGATGGGAACGTGTCATGTGCCAGAAAACCTTTCAGTGATTTACACATCATGGCGTTGCACTCCAAGGGGTTAGAGAGGAATCCTCTCTGAAATATATTTCCTGAATTCAAGTTGCACTTACTAGTTGAATTCAGGCAACATTAAAACATGCTGATCCTGTGGCTATTTCGTTGTCTCATTTTTGCCGTAGTCAGGCGACCGCGGTCCCAGTAACACTCCATTTTGCATACCAGCGGACAACAAACGTGTGGTTGCTACGCCAGCGATCTCATGACTTCTTTCCATTGAAGTTTCTACAACCTGGTTGACAATGGCGGTGACCAACAGCCCAATTAATCCTCCTTGCTGCTGACCTCTGCCTTCTTCGCTCGAGGCGGAAGCAGAACCAGTCCACAGCAATTTGCCGTTTTTTAAGTCCACCAATTTAGCTTCCGCCGCCACTACGGTGGCGCTGTTGATCACGGTATACACCGTTCCGTATTTGTTTATATTAATGTAGAGGGCGGCATCTGCGCCAAATATTTTGCGCAGTTTGTTGGTCGGCGTTGCATGCATATCCGCGGGCTGAGTCATGCCGTTTTCCTTGAACGCCTCAGCCACCAAGGTTACCGGCAGTACATAGTAGCCCGCTTCGGCGAGCGGACGGGTGGCGTGCGACAACACACTGTATGACGCTTGCACGTCGGGCGTGCTATTCACGGGCGGTAACACCAAAATTGAACGTGGATGACTTTCTTTAAATGCTGTGTAATCAAACGGTGTTTGGGTGGCGCAGCCAGTCACGATCAGCACGCTAACAACGGCG
>JAYSTO010000093.1:0-2985 GCA_043719675.1 Gammaproteobacteria bacterium
CTCACGTTGGCGATTATTCTGATCAGTTCCATGATCACCTTGTTCCTGACCAGCATCCAGCTTTATTTAACCTACCGTAACGAGCTCAATGGTATTGAGTCCGAATTGACGCAGATGGAACGTGTACATCTCAAGGCGATGTCACGATCATTATGGGCAACCAATGACATGGATATGTTACTGCAGCTGGAAGGCATCGTGCAGATGCCGAACATTGAATATGTAGCTGTACACGAAGGCGAGCTGTTACGCGTACATGCCGGCCGGCAAAAATCAAAACGTGTGATAAAGCGGCATTATCTATTGACACATAATTATCGTGACACCATCCAGGAAATTGGCACACTTACCGTGGTTGCCAGTCTTGACAACGTCTATAACTATATTATCAATCAGGCGATTATCATTCTGGCGAGCAATGCCTTCAAGACCTTCCTCGTCGCCGGCTTTATGTTAATGTTTTTTCACCAGCAGGTGAATCGTTTTCTGACCCTCATCACCGACTATGTGCGCAATGTTGATATAACAACCATCGCGCCGCCCCTGTTGTTGCCGCGCGGCACAAACCACAAGACCGATGAATTTGATCTGCTGGCAACTGTTATCAACAGCATCTATAAAAAAACCCACAGTACCCATGCCGCGTTACGTGATAGTGAGGCGCGTTTTACTGCGATTGCCGACTACACCGCCGACTGGGAAAACTGGACTGGCCCGGATGGCGCACTCCTTTGGGTCAACCCATCGGTCACGCGTATCACCGGTTATACGCCTGATGAATGTTATGCCATGCCGGATTTTCCACTACCTTTGTTTGCCAATGACATGGAACGTCGTCGCGTCCAATATGAATTCACCCATACAACACACGGCAGCGCAGTCAATAATCTTGAGTTTCAGGTGCGACGCAAGGACGGTAAACTGCTCTGGGTTAGTATGTCATGGCAACCGATCTACGGTACTAAAAACGAATTTTCAGGCTTGCGGTCGAGTATCCGCGACATCAGCGATCAAAAACAGATAGAGCTTGCCTTACAATACAGCGTAGAGGAATTGCAGCAATCCGAGGATATTCAGAAACGGTTACTGCAACAATCGCAACAAGAACGTGCCCGCATGGCCTCGCTGCTGTCGGCGATGAACATCGGCATCCTGTTCGAAGATGTGAATAACCGTGTGATCTATTTTAATCCCACCTTCCGCCGCATCTGGCTCATTGCCGACAATATAGAACTGGCTGGGCAGCAAACCCGCGATGTGATTGCGTTCTCGGCCAATGTCCTGTCCAGACCCGATCACTTCTCGCGCCATATACTTCAGACCATTGGCACCCACGAAGTCAGCGAGACCTTTGAGATTACCATGGCCGATGGCCGCATCCTCACGCAACTCTCCTACCCGGTACACGATCAGGAAGGGCGTTTTATCGGTCGGCTGTGGCTGTATGAAGATGTTACCCGCGAACGGCAAACCGCTGAGCAATTAATCTATCTTGCCGAACGCGACTCACTGACCGGCCTCTACAATCGTCATCGTTTCCAGGAAGAACTGTCGCGCATGCTAGTGGATGTAGATCGCCGTCATTCTCATGGCGCATTGCTGTTTTTTGATTTGGATGAATTCAAATACATTAATGATACCTTCGGCCACCGTGCCGGCGATTCCATGTTGATCCGCATTGCCGGTGAAACCAATGCCTTGGTGAGACGCAACGAGATCATCTCGCGTATTGGCGGTGATGAATTTGCCGTGCTGGTGCCGGATGCCAATGAAGATGAGGCGGTTCACCTGGCGGAACGTATTATCCGTGCGATTGCGCATATCCCGTTTCGGTTTGATGGCCAGAACCTGCGCTTAACCACCAGCCTGGGTATTGCACTTTACCCGCTGCACGGCGCCAACGCCGAAGAACTGATCGCACACGCCGATGCCGCCATGTACCAGGCCAAGGATGCGGGCAAAAATGCCTGGCGCGTCTATCGTCATGATCTCGATGACTCGCGTGAAATGTTACACCGCTTGTCCTGGCACGACCGGGTCAGCAATGCCATTGAAAACAATTTATTACAGCTACACTACCAGGGAGTGTATTACGCCAAAAATGGCCAGCTTAGCCATCTTGAGGCGCTGGTGCGCATGCTGGATGAAACCGATCCATCACGCATCATCATGCCCGGTCATTTTATTCCCGCTGCGGAAAAAACCGGGAAAATCCTCGATATCGATCGGTGGGTGATCAGCGAGAGTATCCGTACTCTGGCAAAAACTCCTTCCTTGCCCGCCATCGCTGTCAACATCTCGGGACGTTCATTCGATGACCCCAAGTTGCCGCAATATATTGCTGAACAACTGACGGCAATGGCCGTCACTCCTTCACGCCTGATGGTGGAACTGACCGAAACCGCCGCCGTCTCTGATTTGCATGATGCACAACGCTTTATTGAATCGCTGCGCCAAACCGGTTGTCATGTGTGTCTGGATGATTTTGGTTCGGGCTTTTCGTCCTTTGCCTATTTGAAACACCTCAAGGTGGACATCCTGAAGATCGATGGTTTATTCATCCGTGATTTACCCAATGATCACGACAACCAGGTATTTGTCAAATCCATCGTCGATGTCGCACGCGGCATGCACAAGCTCACTGTCGCGGAATTTGTCGAGAACGCCGAAACCCTGGCCATGCTGCGTCTGTTTGGCGTTGACATGGTGCAGGGTTATCACCTGGACATGCCATGTGCCGCGCACCCGGCGCTTTTGATCGATTCACCGAGTAACTGAAAATATTCTGAATTTGTTGCTGATTTTCCACACTCACCGCGTTTGATTAGATCATACGGTTTATTCCGGCATTTTTATTTTTTAATACTTTCACTGAGGAAATCGATAAACACACGTGACTTAAGCGGCAGGTATTCACGGGAAGGATACAAAATCCAGATTGCACTTTCGTAATCCGCTGCATCAACCTCATAATCAGGAAACAAG
>JAYSTO010000094.1:0-6679 GCA_043719675.1 Gammaproteobacteria bacterium
TGACGGTGGCTGATCCCCTGGCCTGGATCGAGGAATTTTCGCAGCGTTTTGTGGTGCCGCCATTGACCGAGTTGCCGCGCTTTAATGGCGGGCTGGTCGGTTATTTTGGTTATGACACGATTCGTTACATCGAACCGAAACTGGCCCACACCAGCAAGCCGGATCCCCTGAACCTGCCGGATATTTTATTGATGGTGTCCGAGGAGCTGGTCGCATTCGATAACCTGCGCGGTAAATTATATTTGATCGTCCATGCGAATCCGCAGCAGCAGGATGCCTATAACAAGGCACAGGCGCGCATCGATCAACTGATCGGCCTGCTGGATCGCAGTACGCCGCGCCACGTCACCAGTCAACGTATCACTGTCAACGAAGCCGATTTTGTTTCCGGTTTTACTCAGCAAGGGTTTGAGGCGGCGGTGACGAAGATCAAGGAGTACATTAGCGCCGGTGATGTGATGCAAGTGGTGTTGTCGCAGCGCTTGTCGCTCCCGTTTACGGCGCGGCCGATTGATCTGTATCGCGCCTTGCGCGGTGTCAATCCTTCACCGTACATGTTTTACATGGACCTGGCGGATTTTCACATCGCCGGTTCCTCCCCGGAGATTTTGGTGCGGGTCGAAGGCAAGGAAGTCACGGTGCGGCCGCTTGCCGGTACCCGGCCACGCGGCAAAACCGCGAGTGAAGACCTCGCGCTGGAAAAAGAGTTGTTGGCTGATCCAAAAGAAATAGCGGAACACTTGATGTTGATCGACTTGGGCCGCAATGATGTGGGTCGGATTGCCGAGGTCGGTTCCGTGCACGTGACGGATAAGATGACCATCGAACGCTATTCCCATGTGATGCACATCGTCTCCAATGTGACTGGCACCATTAAACCCGGCATGTCGGCGATGGATATATTGCGTGCGACATTTCCAGCGGGCACCCTCAGCGGTGCGCCGAAGATCCGCGCCATGGAAATCATTGATGAACTGGAACCGGTCAAACGTGGCGTGTATGCCGGTGCGGTGGGGTATCTGGGCTGGTCAGGTAACATGGATACCGCCATCGCCATTCGCACTGCGGTGATTAAAGACAAACAAGTCCATATCCAGGCCGGTGCCGGTGTCGTGTACGACTCCGTGCCGCGCAACGAATGGGACGAGACTATGAATAAGGGCCGCGCTGTTTTTCATGCCGTGGCCAGGGCCGAGGCCGGTCTTGACGGCACGCAGCAGTGAGGTGTGACCCATGTTATTAATGATCGACAACTACGATTCGTTTACCTACAACCTGGTGCAATATTTTGGTGAACTCGGTCAAGAGGTGGCTGTGTATCGCAATGATCAGATCACCCTGGAAGACATCACCAAACTCAAACCCGAGTATATTGTGATTTCGCCGGGTCCGTGTACACCAACTGAAGCCGGTGTTTCAGTCGCCACGATCAAAAAATTCGCCGGGCAGATACCAATCCTGGGCGTGTGTTTAGGCCATCAGAGTATTGGTCAGGCTTTTGGTGGCAAGATTATCCGCGCCAACGCGATCATGCACGGCAAGACCTCGCTGATTTATCATAACGATCACGGTGTCTTTGCCGGATTGCGTAATCCCTTTGAGGCCACGCGTTATCATTCATTGGTTATCGAAAAACAATCCGTGCCGGATTGTCTGGAAGTCACGGCCTGGACCCAGAACGATCAGGACGGTATGGACGAGATCATGGGTGTGCGCCATAAACAGTATGCGATTGAAGGTGTGCAGTTTCATCCGGAATCCATTCTTACGGAGTTTGGCCGTGACTTGTTGCGGAATTTTTTACAACGGTATGAAAATAAAGCAACGGTGTAGGTCTTGATTTATGCAGATATTTTGTCGGGCTTGATGTAGGTTCTGCGTAGGTCGGGCTTCAGCCCGACCTACACAAGACCTACCAAGACCTACAAAAGACGACGATAAAATTATAAATTGGAGATTAACCATGGACATGCCCGCTGCGATCAAGGCGGTAACCGAGCGACGCAATCTCAGCAGCACTGAGATGACCGACGTGATGCAGATGATCATGACCGGCGCGGCAACGCCTGCACAAATTGGTGGCTTTCTGGTGGGCTTGCGCATGAAGGGTGAAACCATTGATGAGATCGCAGCGGCGGCACAGGTCATGCGATCCTTGGCGACCAAGGTTGCAGTACAAGTCGATTACTTGGTGGATACCTGCGGCACCGGTGGTGATGCCTCCAGTACCTTTAATATCTCAACCAGCAGCGCCTTGGTAGTGGCGGCCGCGGGTGGCCATGTCGCCAAACACGGCAATCGTTCGATCACCAGTAAATCCGGCAGCGCAGATGTGCTGGAAGCCGCTGGGGTGAATTTGGAATTAACCCCGGAACAGGTCGCGCAGTGCATCACAGAGGTAGGCGTGGGTTTTATGTTTGCACCCCGGCATCACGGCGCGATGAAACATGCAATTGGACCACGACGGGAAATGGGTGTGCGTACGATATTTAATGTATTAGGGCCGCTGACCAATCCGGCGAATGCGCCGAACCAAGTGCTGGGTGTGTTCTCTGATCAATTACTCGAACCTTTGGCGCAGGTGTTGCAAAAACTGGGCAGTCGGCATGTGATGGTGGTGCATTCCGACGATGGCATGGATGAGATCAGCATTTCCGCACCGACCCACGTGGCGGAGTTGAAAAACGGTAAGGTCGCTCGATTCATGATAAAACCAGAGGACTTTGGCTTTGCGCGTGGCAATCTCAAGGAGTTGATGGTGGATGGTGCGGCCCAATCGTTGGGCATGATGCGCCTGGTGTTTGATGGCCACACTGGCCCGGCGCGTGATATTGTAGTGCTCAACGCCGGAGCGGCGATCTATGTGGCAGGTTTAGCGAAGGATATGGCCACAGGTGTGCAACAGGCTCAAGCCGCCATTGATTCGGGCGCCGCTGCAAAAAAATTAAATGCCCTGGTAAAACTTTCACAATCGTTTACATGAACAAGATCCCCGACATCCTGAAAAAAATCCTCAGCCGCAAGGCCGAAGAGATCGCGGCGCGGCGTAGCCGCCTGCCGCTGCGTGAAATACGTAACCAGGCACCAGAGGCGGATCCGCCGCGTGGTTTCATCGCGGCGCTGCAACACAAAGTAGCACAAGGTCTGCCAGCGGTGATTGCCGAGATTAAAAAGGCCTCGCCGAGCAAAGGGGTGTTGCGATCCGATTTTAAACCGGCTGACATCGCACAGTCGTATGCCAAGGCCGGTGCGGCGTGTTTGTCGGTATTGACGGACATCGATTTTTTTCAAGGCGCCGATGCCTATCTGCAACAGGCGCGCGCCGCCTGTACCCTGCCAGTGATCCGCAAGGATTTTATGATCGATCCTTATCAGGTATATGAATCACGCGTTTTGGGCGCGGATTGCATTTTGTTGATTGTCGCCGCACTGGGTGATGGGCAGATGCAGGAACTTTTGCACTTGTCGCATGAATTGCAGATGGATGTATTAATGGAAGTGCACGATGCTGCCGAACTGGATCGCGCCCTGCAGAGCAGCGCGGTATTGATCGGGATCAACAACCGTGACCTGCGCACGTTTGCCACCAGCCTCAACACCACGCTTGATCTGCTCAATGACATTCCCCGTGATCGCATGGTCGTCACCGAGAGCGGCATCCACAGCCGTGCGGACGTGAACCTGATGCGCGATCACAATGTGAATACCTTTCTGGTGGGGGAGGTGTTTATGGTAGCCGAAGATCCTGGGATGAAGCTGCGCGAGTTGTTTTTTGGTTAATCGATCAAATAGGTGCATCTATTTTAGTATTGATGTAAACGCTAAAATAACTGTTCCTCCATGGTATTCACTTACCAAAGCACCTGAATAAACCGCCCCGCTGGTCGACAGAAAAGCAATGAATCAATCAGTAGTGCCTAAGTTAAATTATCGTCCTAACGTGTCCCAAACACCACAATCGTTTTCCCCTTGACCGCGATCAACGCCTGTTCTTCCATGGTCTTCAACACACGGCCGACCATTTCGCGGGAGCAGCCGACGATGCGGCCGATTTCCTGGCGGGTGATACGGATCTGCATGCCGTCAGGGTGGGTCATGGCGTCGGGTTGTTTGCACAGGTCGAGCATGGTACGGGCGACGCGTCCAGTGACGTCCATGAAGGCCAAGTCGCTGACCTTGCGGCTGGTGTTGCGCAAGCGTGCGGCCATTTGCGTGGCCATCGCGAACACGATATCGGGATGATCGGTATACAGCTGGCGGAATTTGTTATAACTGATTTCAGCAACCTCGCAGGCGGTGCGGGTGCGAACCCAGGCGCTGCGATTGTGCTCTTCACTGAATAAGCCCATTTCGCCGAAAAAGTCGCCTTTATTCAGGTAGGCCAGCACGATCTCGTGGCCATCGGAGTCTTCAATCAGGACGGAGACTGAGCCTTCAATGATGTAATACAGGACATCCGGCTTATCACCTGCGTAGATAATGACACTCTTCGCGGGGTAGTGGCGACGGTGGCAATGCTCCAAGAAACGGTCTAAGGAGGTGATTCCTGTTTGTTTAGGTTGCGGTGCTTGCGGCATATTCTCCCTTTGTATCAATGCCATGGATATCAGTTTTACTAATGTTAAGGTATACCAGTGCTTTTGGGCGGACGCAAGGGTATTCTATTGGGCCTGAAAAAAATGAGATCGGCTTCACCTTTAATTGTGCCGACGAGGAACCCAGGCTTTATTTTCCGCCGCAATGCGGTGGGGGCAAGCACACTTATTCCAAAAGGACAGAGGGTAAAGAAATGAAGGGTCGAGTGAAATGGGTGGAAGGTGTCACCTTTGTTGCGGAATCAAATAGCGGGCATGCGATGGTGATGGATGGGCCACCGGAGTTTGGCGGGCGGAATTTGGGCATGCGGCCGATGGAAATGGTATTGCTGGGCATGGGCGGGTGTACCGCGTTCGATGTGGTCATGGTTCTAAAGAAGAAGCGTCAGGCAATCGTGGATTGCGTGGCGGAATTGCAAGCCGAACGTGCCGAAACCGAACCAAAGGTCTTTACCAGGATTCACGTGCATTTTATCGTGAAGGGGCATAAGTTGGATCCACAGGCCGTGCAGCGTGCGATTGAACTGTCGGCGGAAAAATACTGTTCTGCCTCGATCATGTTGGGGAAAACGGCGGTGATTACCCACGACTTCGTCATTGAAGATGTTGTACCACCGGCTTAGGCACGATTCGGGGTAATAGATACTCATGGTGATTGGTCGCTACCATTATTTAATCGACGAATATTATCGGGCGTGGTTTTTCCATCACCCGGAGAAAGCGGTTGATCTCGGCGTGCCAGGTTATGCGGATCGGCTGGCACCGTATGGCGATGATGACAGCGCCGCCCTGGTGCGCTTGCACGAAAAGTTATTGGATGCCATCAACGAGATGGATCAGGCTGCCTTGGATGAGGACCAACGCATCGATGTTGAGTTAATGCAGGGCCAGGCCTTGATCGAGCGCAAACAATTATTGGAACAAGATTGGCGTGTGTGTGACCCGAGCCGCTATTTACCTGTTTATGCCATTTATCAACTGACGGTACGTGAGGTAAAAGACCCAGGTGCGGCATTTAAGGCGCGGTTGGCAGCCATCCCCGAGTATCTACGCGGGGCGCGCACGCACCTGCTGATTGCCCCCGAACGGATTCCGGCGTTGTGGTTGAGTGGTGCCGTTGAAGAAGCCGAGTTTGGTGCGCACTATTTCCGTGAACTCACCCATCATCCCCGTTTGCAGAATTACAATCTGGATAGCTTGCTGGAGCAGGCCGCGCTGGCCTTGGAAGAGTTTGCCCATTTTCTGGTAAAAGAATTGGCGGTTACCGCGCAGGGCGAGATCGCCTGCGGCCGGGATTTATTTGAAGCCCTGCTGCGTTATCGGCATGGTTTGGATATTACTGCCGATCAACTGCATGCGTTCGGCGAACGCTTGTATCAAGAGATTCAAGCGCAGCTGCGTCACGTCACGCGTCAGTTGCGCGGTGATGAAGATGTCGCTGCACTCACTACGCAGATTCGCCAACGCTATGCGGTGCAGGGGAATCTGCTCGGTCAGTACCGGGATAAGATGCTGGCGGCACGGCAATTTGTAAAAACACGCGAGCTGGTGAGCCTGCCGGAGGCCGAGTCGCTCAGTGTCATTGAGACGCCGCAGTTCATGCGACATCGCATTCCCTTCGCGGCATATTGGGACCCGATGCCGACCGACCCCAAACAACAGGGCATCTATTACGTGACCTTGCCACGTGATGGTCAAAGTGCTGCTGAGCATAACCTGCTTGAGTTGCAGCACACCTGTGTGCATGAGGCCTGGCCCGGGCACCATTTGCAGTTTGTCACGGCGAATCGCAATCCCAAGACACGCAGTGTGCCACGTCTGATTAATACCTCGGCAACACTGTATGAAGGCTGGGCGCTGTACTGCGAACAATTAATGGTGGAGCAAGGTTTTTTATCCGCGCCGGAATCGGCGTTTGTCTTGCTCAAAGATCGACTCTGGCGTGCGTTGCGGGTTGTGTTGGATGTGGAGTTGCATACGCGGCACACCAGTCTGGCGGACGCCGCAAAAAAAATGGAGACGGTGTTGGGATTCAGTCATGAACAAGCGATGGCTGAGCTGTCCTGGTACTCACGGTCGCCGAC
>JAYSTO010000095.1:0-6637 GCA_043719675.1 Gammaproteobacteria bacterium
AACTGATACAGTTGTGTGACGCGCAAGTCCTGGAAACCACAGGGGTTAATGTGGGTGAACGGTGACAAATCCATAGCAATGTTAAAAGCGAGACCATGATAGGTGCAACCGTGTTTCACCCGTATCCCTACCGCCGCAATCTTGGCGTCGTCGACATACACACCCGGCGCATGAGCGCGACGTGCCGCGGTTATGCCCTGCTGTTGCAGATAAGCAATGATCGTCTGTTCTAACAGGTTAACGAATTGTTTCACACCCAGTTGCTGGCGTGTTAGATCGATCAACACATACATGACCAGTTGTCCGGGACCGTGATAAGTAACCTGACCGCCGCGATCAACATTAACAACAGGGATGTCGCCTGGATGCAGGAGGTGTTTGCGTGCACCGTTTAAGCCTAAGGTGAAGACGGGGGGATGTTCTACCAGCCAGATTTCATCCAGGGTGGTGGCGGTGCGTTGCTGGGTAAAGGCTTGCATCTGTTGCCAGATGGGAATGTAATCCTGTAAGCCAAGATCACGAATCGTGAGTGATGCAGTGATCATCTGAGTTTGCGTGCGCATGATTTACAACGTCATCAAGACCTGACCACACTGATACAAGTCGGTATAAATAGCATCCAGCTGCGCACGGCTGGTTGCATTCAAGTGAATGTTTAATGAAATATAATTCTGTTGTGTACTTTTACGGCGTGACACAGCGGTCTCGCCCAGGTCGGGTACATGTTTGCGCAAAATAGCGATCACCGTTGCCTCAAACTCCTCGCCGGCCCGGCCCATGACCTTGATATCAAAGTCACAGGGGAAGCTGAGTAAGGGTACGGAATCCTGCATACGATTACGATGCCTTGCCTTGTTTGAGTTGGGTTTTATATTCCTGGTAGATGTCATACATCTTGGTGGTCAAGGGGCCAGCCTGGCCGTTTTGCAAGGGCTTGCCATTGAGCGTGACCACTGGAAAAATTTCAC
This sequence comes from Gammaproteobacteria bacterium, assembly GCA_043719675.1. GTDB lineage: Bacteria > Pseudomonadota > Gammaproteobacteria > UBA6429 > Thiohalophilaceae > JACQBC01. The sequence continues at coordinate 969 of JAYSTO010000095.1, forward strand.
GTGTTGAGCTGGTTAACCAGATTTCATCCGCGTTGAACAGTTCTGACTGACTGAACGGTGTTTCCTGACAGGTGAGGCGATTGGCTTGTGCCAATTCCACGACCAAATCACGTGTGATCCCGGGCAATAGCAACGGACTCTTCGGTGGGGTTTTAATAATGCCGTTTTTCACAATAAAAATATTGCTGGCGGCCCCTTCGGTCACATTGCCATCACGCACCAGGATCGCTTCATAAGCACCGTTATCGGCGGCTTGCTGGCGTAATAATATATTCGGCAACAGGGTGATCGCCTTGATATTGCAATATTGCCAGCGAATATCATCCAGTGTGATCGCCGCAATCCCTTTCAGTGCAGCCTCGCGATCAGCGGGCGCCAGTGGATTGGTCATGACGAAGACGGTCGGCTGCACATTCTTGGGAAAAAAGTGATCGCGTTTGGCCACGCCGCGCGTCACTTGCAAATAGATCGACTGATCGGCAAAACCATTTTTGCTGACGAGGTTACGCATTATTTCTTCCCACTGCGGATTACTCCGGGGATTATTGATGCGCACCGCGTCCAGGCTGTTTTGCAAGCGTACTAAATGCTGAGCCAGACGAAAGGGCTGTTGGTGATAAACGGGAATAACTTCATACACCCCATCACCAAAGACAAAACCGCGATCCAATACCGATACCTTGGCCTCGGCAATCGGCAGGTAATCGCCATTCAGATAAACAATCAAATCATTCATTGCTGTTATATAACCTGTATTATTTGGTAATTCGCTTTATTCAAACCAGAGTTTGACGCTGTCCACGGTACGCCGCCACAAACCACCTTCTTTGACTTCTTCCAGTGCAATCAGGGGTTGAATCACGGATTGATTGTCCATCTTTACTTCCACTTGGCCGTATTGCTTACCTTTGATAATGGGTGCAATCATGGACGCGTCAACATTGATACTGGTTTTCACCTGATCGCGCTTACCCCGTGGCACGGTGATGTAGAGGCTCTGACCCAGGCCCAGCGCAACAGAATTTTTTTCGCCTTTAAAGATATCAGGATGGGTGACCGGATTGTTGGCGATATGCACCGGTACGGTTTCATAAAAACGAAAACCGTAGTTCAATAAGGCCATACTCGCCGTCTCACGTGCCTTTTCGGAGTTTGCACCCAACACGACGGAGATGAGGCGCATGTTGTTTTTCAGAGCGGAGCCGATCAGGCAAAAACCCGCATTGTCTGTATGCCCGGTTTTGACACCGTCAACATCGTTGTCGGCTTTTAACAACGGATTGCGATTGTATTGCCAGATATTGTTATACGTATATTCCTTGATCTTGTACAAGCTGTAATGTTCGGGAAACTCGCTGATCAAGGCGCGGGTTAATGCCGCCAGATCGGTTGCGGTAGAGTAATGCTGCGGATCGGGCCAACCGGTGCTATTCACGAAATGGGAGTTTTTCAAGCCTATTAACTGGGCGTACTGATTCATCAGTGCAGCAAAACTGTCTTCGCTGCCAGCCGTGTGTTCCGCCAGGGCAATGGTCGCGTCATTACCGGATTGCACAATCATCCCTACCATCAGATCTTGCAGCGGGACATGCTTGTTTACTTCAATAAACATTTTTGAGCCTTGCATGCGCCAGGCCTTTTCACTGATACGAACCGGGTCATCAACTTTTATCGTGCCTTTCTTGATTTCATGCATTACCACATAGGCCGTTAACAACTTGGTTAAACTGGCAGGTTCCACGCGCATATCGGTATTGTAGCTCGCTAATACCTGGCCACTGTGCTGATCGATCAGCAAATAAGATTTGGCGTTAATCTGTGGCGGTGGCGGCACCAGGCTGGCGGCATGGATGGTGAAGGGTAACAGCCATGCAATAAAGATGGCCAAGCCAGTGATGCGTGCGAACATAGATAACCCCAAAGGTAGACAACAAGGGCTATTGTAGCGTGATGCCGGGAAGGCTTGCCAGGGGTTTGTAGGTCAGATTGCCGGTCCTATTGTCGGGGTGGTCGTTTTGGGCAGTCGCTTATGGCATCCCTCGACAATTGCTCGACTGTTTGTTCCTGACACAGTCTACCGAGTCCCTCCTTGGACTCGTCTTGCATTGTTCTACCTTCGCCTTTCCATGGGCTCGTGCCTATTGCTGCATTCGTATTTCGTTTACAGCAAGCCCAACACAAGATTTACATCGCAACCGGCCGCTTCGCATAGTGGATACCATTTCGGAACGGTTATTTAGCAACTCGACCCTGCTTCGTCGTTCCGGCCAAACGCAGTGCGAGCCGGAACCCACACTATCAATTAGTTTCAGGCAACCGACGTTAGTCGGTTTGGTGTTCATGCGCGTAAGCAGGGTCAACATAGTTATTCCACCAAGGGAGACCAAAACTCGATTTCTTTCGTAGTGCCGACTATCGTATAGTTGTTCTTTTGAAACACATTAAGATATTTGTTCTTGATGAGTGCTAATGATTTGTTGTGCAGTTATGAAGGCGATCTCGGAAGGAAACAAACAGAAATCTGACCCAGATTGCTTTTTATAAAAATAATACCAAACAAAATCATAGCGATAAAATTTCACGATAGCGCGAAATTGCCATACCAACGAGGAGAGCCGTTTTTGATCGGACTATGACAATTCTTTTACATAGGACGCCACAAAAAGGATTTCGACAACTGAACCAACAAAGAGCAGGTTGCCAAAGCAGCTTGTGGGACTCAGAGGAAAACTGGTTGGGAATTCTTCCATGTTGATTTTGTTGTTATGCATTTATTTACCAAGTTCGAAAAGGCACCTTTGTTTCATTTACAGTTACATTTCTTAAATTTTTCTGTACTAAAAAGCTTTCCATGGACATTTTGGATTGTTTTGGGTTTGGTGTAGGTCCAATAGTAATGCTGCTTGGTAAAAATTCACCGTTTGCATCGATTAATGGTATTTTGTAGTATGGCACAAGCATTGATGCGCCAGCTCTAAAATTGTAATTCGTATTTTTGCATGAAAGTGGCCTCGTAATTATTCTCCATTCTTTTTCATCTTTAAATGTAAAATCTTTTATTATTGGTGCATAGCAATGCAAATACGCACACAGACTCCCTCCAGGCGGGTAATCTTCATGCTCGCCAGTCTGTTTCATTTCGATATTTTGTTTAACAACTTTATCTACAAGCGCCTCTAATAATGCCACTTGCTCATTTTCTGTATAAATGCATTGTGCTAAATAGTATTCATTAACTTCCGCTACGCTTTTAATAAATGAATCGTTAAAACCAATTGCAAAACCAGCTGTTGAGTTCGCATAAGCGCGCCACTGAGACAATGAATCTTTTTCCGCTGAGAATGAACATACGCATACATTCGTTGACTCATTTCCCTCTATACTTTCAATAATTTCTTCGAGGATATTTTTTTCAAGTACAGACGAACATTTGCTCTTTGATATTTCGATAACTCCTCTAAGCAAAGATATTGCGTGCGAATATTCTTTTTGGTCATTTAAATATTGAGTATGTGATGCCCATATTTCATTTTTGCCGATAATACCTAGCAGTCCGGCCTGATTGGTGTAATGGTATAACTCACCGTCGGGCTGCTTGTTAAAAATATTTTCTAGTATCTCGTGCGACATCTATATTCTCTTTATTTATTTCCATGATATTTTCTATAAGCCGATCTGCTTTCTGATATGGGTTTGATGGGAGGTTAGGTCCCTTTAGTCTGCAACAATGTAATCAGTTTGGCACTAATCTTGGAAAAGGCTAGGCGGTTTTCTGAATCCATAAGTTGGCCGGTTGTGGATAAGACACCTAGGCCGAATAATCCATTCGAAATGAGAGCCTCTTTTGATGTTTCATCTAGAAACAATGTGTCATCTCTTTTATATTTTCCACCGATTTCGATATATTTGTAACGGAAATTATCAATTAAGAACTGCATCTCGTCTGCAGAGGCATCCCTAATAATACGGGATAACAGTACTGCCTCGTGAGGTTTTATGTCATTTTCCGATAATGAGTTATCTATTACTTTTTTTAAGTAAACGAGCTTGGCCTGTTCAGTGGTTTGAAATATTGTGAGCACCGTCTCATTAATCAATTTATATTGTTCATCACTTATTGCTTGAAGCCTATCAGAATAGTTGTCTAGTACTTGAGAAATTTCAGACAGGGCTTTTTCGACGCGCTTTTTATGGCGACCACTCGCTAAAGTACTGGTTAATATGGGCAACAAACTTGAAACAGGATTTCCGGAAAATGCAGCTAATAAAGTTGCCGCAATGTTCGTACCAAGATTGCTTGCAATCTTCTCTGGTAGCGTTGGTTTTTCCAGCTTTGAATTGCTCATCGTATTTTTTTGAATCCAACAGTGAATTAAACAGAACTTTGCCTCTTAATACCTGAATTTCGGCACTTACTTACTGCACAGTGTAACAAGGATAGCGTATACCAATAAACTTACTCACGAACGGTGCCATATTGATCAAACTGTACCCCATTGCTGAAATATTTTCACTACTCATTTGTTGAAAAACACAGAACGTAACGAACATATTTCAAACCGACTAACGTCGCTTGCCAAAAACCTTTTATTTTAATGGTTTCCGGCTCGTACTGCGTTTGGCCGGAATGACGAGGAGGGGGCGAAAGTCAGGTTTTCAGCAGCGTGCTAATAAATCAACTTGTTTATGCGCAAGGGCGGGTTTGGAACCCGCCCCTACGTATACAAAACGTGACGACGGTATGCAGCAACCTTTTAATCCACCACAATATGCGGTGCAGAAAAACCTTTGGCGGTGATCAATTGGGTAAGCCGGTCGGCTTCTTCGACCGTGGCCAACGGTCCAATGCGGACTCGATAGAGTTTGTCGTTTTGATCGAACCGGGCGGAGATGCGTTGTTGATCAAACACGTCGGCGAGTTGCTGTTGGAGTTGTTCGGCGTTTTCGCGGCTGGTGAAGGCGCCTGCCTGGATAAATAACTGGATGTTTTCTTTTTGCTCGACACGGCTCGCGGCAACGGTAACCGGTGTGGTGTTGCGCTGACGGCCAGTGGCGGGACTGATGCTGCGTATTTCAACCAGACCCGTACCACTACCCGTGATACCCAGTTTTTTTGCGGCCGCATACGACAAGTCAATGATGCGGTTGGCATGAAAAGGGCCGCGATCATTCACGCGCACCACCACCTGCTGGCCGTTTTGTAAATTGGTGACTTGCAGGTAACACGGTATCGGCAAGCTACGGTGTGCGGCGGTCATTTTATACATGTCGTAGGTCTCACCACTGGAGGTGGCGCGACCATGAAATTTGGTGCCGTACCAGGAGGCGACGCCGCGTTCTGTGTAATTGTCGGCACTGGGGAGCAAATGATAGGTCCGGCCATTCACCCGGTAAAACGCCGGATTACCCTGTTTACTGCGTGGTTCGTGGTGTGGCACGGCATCGGGAATATCAGCGGGGTTGATGTCTCGTGCGGGTGCGCTGTCGGCAATGTCCCGATGGAAGGCGCAACCGCCCAGTTGCAGGCTACTTGCAAGGAGGAGCCAAGTCAGAGACTGTTTTGTTGGTAGAGGCATTAACATCGTTTTGATAATCACCGTGCTGCAACGATCTCCCGTGCCAGTTGGTAAACAGACATTGCATAAAGCTTGCTGCGATTATAGCGGGTA
>JAYSTO010000096.1:0-53672 GCA_043719675.1 Gammaproteobacteria bacterium
ATCAAACATGTGCCAGTGCCAATTATCGGGCGAAACATTTGCCAAGGCGGCATTAATACCGCCTTGTGCCGCAACGGTATGTGACCGTGTTGGAAATACTTTGGAGACAACCGCGACACTGGCGTCGGCTTGTGCCAACTGCAACGCCGCCCGCAAACCGCCACCACCGGCACCAATCACCAAGCTATCAAATTTTCGATGTGCAATTTTCACAGTTCAACCACTTGTAATAAAATCAAAAATACCCAGATGGCCATGCCGATAAGTAATAAAGTAATCAATACCCAGAGCGTAAAACGGATCGCGGTATCGTGAATATAATCCACCATGATGTCGCGTATCCCCACCCAGGCGTGATACAACAGCGACAGAAAAAATAATGTCGTCGCAATCGCAACCGAGGGCAACGAAAAAAACTCATGCCATGCGGTAAAATTAATCGGCCGATGCAAGGATAAATAAATAAGGCAACTAATGACAAACAGCAGCATGTACACTGCCGTCAAGCGTTGTAATAACCAGGTTCGCATACCTTGTGCGCGCCAACTCATAACCAGATCACCAACGCGATCAAGAGAAAAATACATATACTCGCGATATTGACGAACCAGGCTGAGGCACGCGCCGCCGGTAAGTTCATGCCTATCGCGATATCGGTGAGTAAATAACGGACACCTGCCAAAACATGATGCGCCAACACCCAGACCAGTAAGGTCACCGCGACTTTAACCCAGCCACATACCAACAATTCACCCACAGCATTAAAGCCACTTTCATCACGCACGGACAGCTGAAAGAGATAAATGAATCCGGGAATGGCAAGCAACAACAATACACCCGATATTCGATGGGCGATCGATGTTATCCCAGTCACCGGCAGGTGTATTTTGAGTAAATTGAGGAACTTGGGTCGTTGTTGTTTTAGTTGCATCGGTAAAGAGTGTAGTCTAATTGCATGATTCGTCCAATGTTATACAATGCCCATCTCAATACACAACCACCGCGATGACTGCAAAACTACACATGGACCCAATCTGGCTAAACCACCTGCAACAATACCCTGCCCGGTACGACGAGCAGGGCTATGTCTGCTTTGGCGATCCACAGGAAGAAATTCGTCGTACTTCCCGCGAGAATGTGCTTGCCCTCCTGCACGGTCAGGGCGTGATCCGCGCCAGCGGTGCTGACGCAGAGGCCTTTCTGCAAAGCCAATTCAGCAACGATGCCACAGTGCTGACACTCAATCAGGCACAACTCACGGCCTGGTGCAGCCCAAAGGGCAGAGTGCTTGCCTTAATGTTGTTAATACGCGATGAATCCGGTTACAACCTGCTCATGCCCCGCGCCTTAATCTCAAACACCTTAAAACGTATGCGTATGTTTGTATTGCGCAGCAAGGTGGTGCTCGATGACTTTTCCGATCAATATATTTGTTTAGGATATTCAGGATCGGATATCGAACAACACCTGCTACAACAATTTGGACCGATGCCCAATGTCGCGTATGGTGTCCAGCATCACGCCGGACTACAGATAACACGTTTACCCGGTCCCCGGCCACGCTTTCTGATTGGCGGCACGCCACAGGCCGTGATAACAAACTGGCCGTTTTTGAGCGAATCGTTAACGTTGGTGGGTGACGCCGCCTGGCAGTGGCTGGATATCGAAGCCGGCCTGCCCAGCGTGTTGCCGGGCAGCGTGGACGAATTTGTACCGCAAATGCTTAATCTGGAAATTCTCGACGCGGTGAATTTCAAAAAAGGCTGTTACCCAGGCCAGGAGATCGTTGCCCGTACTCATTATCTGGGTAAACTCAAGCGACGGCTCTATAAATTACATATGGAAAATACCAGCACACCCACTACGGGTACGGATATCTATAATGCCCATGGCGATGGCCAAAGCATCGGTAAAGTCATTCTTGCCCAGCCCGCACCGTCCCAAGGAACCGATATGCTGGCGGTGTTACAAATGGAAGCGGCTACCGGTGGAAAATTGCATCTGGGTAATCTCAGCGGGCCAGTACTGCAAGTACAGACCTTGCCCTACCGCCTCGAACAAAAAGCATCCTAAGATTCCCTTCCAAATCTGGCTTAACTTCCTTACGCGGTGGCCGATAAAACCACATACGTGCAATGCCAGAGGACAAGATCGTGTTTAATCAGATGGAAGAAGAATTACTCGACCGCTTACTCAACGATCTGGAAAGTGGCACCCTGACACTGCCAACCTTGCCCGAGGTCGCTTTACGCGTACGCGAAACCCTTGAAAATGAACATGCCGGGATGGGTGCAGTTGCAAAAGTCATTACCACCGACACCGCTCTGTCGGCACGCCTGATTCAGATTTCCAACAGCCCATTGTTGCGTGCCTCACGTTCCATTGACTCTGTCGAGGCCGCCATTACCCGTATGGGCTCAACCATGACGCGTAATCTCGTCACCAGCATTGCAATGGAACAAATGTTCCAAGCTACATCGGATGTCACCGATCAACGCTTGCGTGTGTTGTGGGAACACAGCACCCAGGTCGCTGCCATCAGTCATGCCTTGTGCAGACAATTCACACAACGTAAACCCGATGAAGCCCTGCTGGCCGGGCTCATTCATGATATCGGTGCCTTACCGATCATCACGCGTGCCGAAGACGTGCCGGAGTTGCTTGATGATGAACACTTACTGGATAACGTTATTCAAAAAGCCCACAGTATCATCGGTGAGGCGATCCTGAAAAAATGGGGTTTTCCACCCGACATGATTGCAGTTGCCGCCGAACATGAAAACATTACGCGCAGTCATACGGGCCCGGCGGATTATCTCGACCTGGTGATTGTTGCCAATCTGGAAAGTTATGTCGGCTCACACCATCAACATAGTAAAGTGGATTTCAATACCGTCCCTGCCTTTAGCAAACTGGGACTCGAACCAGACGTTAATGTGGTGGACATTGAAGGCGCCAGTGAAATGATCGAAGCCACCAAAGTCGCGCTACGCTGAATCATAAATGTCACTGCCATAATCATACTCGAAAATCACCTTAGGTTTTTTCGCTCGGTCGCATGTGCGGAAACAATAACACATCACGGATCGAAGGTTGATCGGTTAATAACATCACCAAACGATCAATACCAATGCCTTCACCCGCCGTGGGTGGCATGCCATGTTCCAACGCGATGATGTAGTCTTCATCAAAGTACATCGCCTCTTCGTCACCAGCGGCTTTGTCCAGCACTTGTTTATTAAAACGCTCGGCTTGATCTTCAGCATCATTTAACTCAGAAAACCCATTAGCGATCTCACGACCACCGACGAAAAATTCAAAACGGTCTGTCACGGAAGGGTCGTGATCATTACGGCGTGCTAGGGGCGAGACTTCGGTTGGATATGCCGTGATGAAGGTTGGGTCTTTCAGACGATGCTCCACGGTTTTTTCAAAAATCTCAATGTGCAACTTGCCTAAACCATAACTGTCCTTAACCGGAATACCCAGACGTTGTGCAACCACACGAGCCTTGCTGATATCCGCCAGGTCGTCGGCGTGCAATTCATGGTTGTACTGTAAAATGGCATCTTTCACGCTCAGGCGTGCAAACGGTTTGGCAAAATCGTAGACATCACCCTGATAATTAATTTGCAAGCTACCTACGACTTGCAACGCCAATTGGCGCAGCAGATCCTCGGTGAGATCCATCAGGTCATTATAATCCGCATACGCCTGATAAAATTCCAGCATGGTGAATTCCGGATTATGCCGCGTCGAGAGGCCTTCATTACGGAAATTGCGATTGATTTCGAATACCCGTTCAAAACCACCCACGACTAAACGCTTTAAGTACAATTCCGGGGCAATACGCAAATACAAATCCATATCCAGTGCATGATGAAACGTCTTGAATGGACGGGCAGCGGCACCGCCGGGGATTACTTGCATCATCGGCGTTTCCACTTCGAGAAAATGACGTTCGGTCAGATACTGGCGAATGTAATTCACCACCAGGGTGCGTTTGCGAAAAATCTGCCGCGCCGGTTCGTTCATGATCAAATCGACATAACGCCGACGGTAACGCACCTCAGTATCGGTCAGGCCGTGCCATTTTTCCGGTAAGGGCCGCAGTGATTTGGTCAGCAGGCGAATGGCATCGACCTTGACGGACAATTCACCGGTCTTGGTTTTGAACAAGACCCCTTCCGCACCGACGATATCGCCGATGTCCCATTTTTTAAAATTATCATTGTAATTTTCTTCACCGATGGTATCGCGCACCACATAAAGTTGGATCTGACCTGACATGTCCTGCACGTGGGTGAAACTGGCCTTACCCATCACCCGGCGGCTCATCATGCGCCCGGCAATCGCCACGCGGATGGGAGTTTGCTCGAAAAACTCTGTTGGCTTAGCCGTGTATTCGGCAATGATCTCACCGCTCATGACGTTGCGGCGAAAGTCATTGGGGAACGCCACGCCACGTTCGCGAATCAGTCGCAACTTTTCACGGCGTTGTGCGATTAAGGTATTTTCATCCACCGGGGGTTGGTTATTATCATCTGTCATGATCTGTACTCACTGTAAGGTCTCGTTACATGCCGCTTTTTAAACTGGCTTCAATAAATTTATCCAGATCACCGTCCAGCACCGCCTGGGTATTAGTGTTCTCCACCCCGGTGCGCAGATCTTTGATGCGCGACTGATCTAATACATACGAGCGGATCTGGCTGCCCCAGCCGATATCGGATTTCGAGTCTTCCAGGGCTTGATGTTCCGCATTGCGTTTTTGCATTTCCATTTCATAGAGCTTGGCTTTTAATTGTTTCATCGCCGAATCGCGGTTCTGGTGTTGCGAACGTTGACTTTGACATTGCACGACGATGCCGCTGGGTCCGTGGGTGATACGTATCGCCGATTCGGTTCGATTGACATGCTGACCGCCGGCGCCACTGGCGCGGTAGGTATCCACGCGCAGGTCGGCCGGATTGATTTCAATCTCGATGGAATCATCCACTTCCGGTGAGACAAACACCGAGGCGAAGGACGTGTGGCGTCGATTACCCGAATCAAACGGCGATTTACGCACTAAACGGTGAACCCCGGTTTCGGTGCGCAACCAGCCATAGGCATAGTCACCGCTAAATTGAATGGTCGCACTCTTGATGCCCGCCACTTCACCCGCCGACACCTCCAATAACTCCGGTTTAAAGCCATGCGCCTCGCCCCAGCGCATGTACATGCGTAATAACATGTTGGCCCAATCTTGCGCCTCGGTGCCGCCGGAACCCGCTTGGATATCCATGAAGGCGTTGTTCGGATCCATTTTATTGGAAAACATCCGTGTGAATTCGAGTTTTGCCAGCTGTGCCTCCTGTGTATCCAGGTCCGGCAACAAGATATTGAGCGTCGATTCGTCCTGTTCCTGGAGAGCCATGTCGATCAACTCAGCGGAATCACTCAAACCTTGTTGCAACTTGGCGAGCATGGTAACGGTGCGTTCGAGCTCAGCGCGCTCTTTGCCCAACTCCTGGGCGCGCTGTGGATTATTCCAGATGGCGGGGTCGGCTAATTCGCGGGTGACTTCATCCAGGCGTTCACGTTTCGTATCAAAGTCAAAGATACCCCCGAAGCGCGTTGGTACGCCCTTGCAGGTCTTTAATACGGTTTATTATGGCGCCAGCTTCAATCATTTGTCGCTATCCTAAAAAAGTCGCCTATCATAACGTACTCGCGTTAGATTGTTAAAGTGTTGAATCAGAATATCCGGCAGGATTAAACCGCGTGCAGGTGTTCCACCATTAATTGCGCGGCACGCACACCTTGATATTCATTGATATCCAGCCGATAGACGAGTTTGACCCGTTTGAGTTGCTCAATACCACGGATATCGTGCAAATTAAACTGAATAGCATCCATCACCTTCTTCCCGCCAAGGGGCCGCACCGTTAGTTTGAGATGGCGTTCGCCGACAATACGCGCCGTCACGACATCAAAAATGCCATCAAAGCGCGGTTCAGGAAATCCCTGCCCCCAAGGCCCGGCCTGACGCAGGATTTCCGCCACGCGCAAATCCAGATCACCTTCCGCTAAATCACCATCGGTCATCAGGACATGTTGAATCTCTTCTTCACCAATGTGTTGGCGCACGACCGCATCGAAGACCAGACTGAATTCAGCAAAATCTGTTTGCCGTAAGGTCAGACCTGCCGCCATGGCATGGCCACCAAACTTCGTCAGCAGGTGCGGGTGTTGTGCCGCCACGCTGTCGAGTACATCGCGGATATGTAAGCCGGGGATCGAGCGCGCGGATCCCTTGATGTTGCCATCACGGCTGGGGGCAAACACAATTACCGGACGGTGCAGGCGATCCTTTATCCGCCCCGCAACAATACCAATCACGCCTTCATGCCAATTTGGATCGTAAAAACATAAGCCATACGGCAACTCGCTCTGTGTTGAATATTGATTGAGTTGTTGCAAATACTGCATCGCTTCATCGCGCATCGTGCTTTCAATAGCACGGCGTTCCTGATTTAGTTTGTCGAGAGTGCTGGCATAGTGCGCGGCGCTATCGCTACTGTTACTGAGTAAACAGTTAATCCCAATCGACATGTCATCCAACCGCCCCGCGGCGTTGAGTCGTGGCGCAACACAAAATCCCAAATCCATCGTGCTAGTAGTCACGGCCTGTCGGCCAGCGATATTCAACAAGGCAACAATACCCGGACAGGCCTGTTGCGCACGCATCCGTGCTAAGCCTTGTGATACCAGAATGCGATTATTATGATCGAGCGTGACGACATCGGCAACGGTACCCAACGCAACCAGATCGAGTAAATTGGCTAATACCGGTTCGGTTATACCTTGTTGCGCAAACCAGTGCTGCTCACGTAAATAGGCACGCAATGCCAGCATCACGTAAAAGATCACACCCACCCCCGCCAGATGTTTGCTGGAAAAATTACAACCCGGTTGATTCGGATTCACTATCGCATCCGCGTTCGGCAGTATTTTTCCCGGCAAGTGATGATCGGTGACAATCACCGTCATGCCGAGTTGCTTGGCCGCAGCCACACCGTCAACACTGCTGATACCATTATCAACCGTTACAATCACATCGGGTGACTTGGCCAGTACCGTCGTGACGATCTCCGGGGTCAACCCGTAACCATATTCAAACCGGTTGGGTACGATAAAATCAACGTGGCTGGCGCCCATTGCACGCAAGGCGCGTACCGCCACAGTACAACTGGTGGCGCCATCCGCATCAAAATCGGCAACAATCACGATACGTTTGTGCATCGCAATCGCCTGCGCCAACAAGCGTACCGCCGTGTCGATACCTTTGAGCTGGTGATAGGGTAACAGTGAGTGTAGCGAGCGTTCCAGTTGTTGTGCATCGGTCACCTGGCGGGCCAAATAGATCCGTCGGAGGATCGGATGTAATTCTGTTGGCAGGGTATTGTGTTGCTCATGCAATGGACGACGTATTATCCGTGGTGCAGTGCCATTTGAAAAATCACTCATGCGTGTACTTTGCCAGACAGGTGCGAAACGGCTGACGGCGACGCCACCAGCGTAAAAGATGGCGCTTACGCAAAACAAAACAATAATGATCGGTGATCAACCGCAGTTCCTCGATCTCACCTGTGTTGAGTTTGGCTAAGAGCGGTTTTAAAATACGGTTGTCCCAGTTTTTCAGGATCGTCAACCAGGCCGTATAGTCTCCTTGTGCAAACAAGGAAGCGAGATCAAAAAGAAATAAGCCGACATTTTCGTTTTTGCCCCAGAGCAGTGTCGCCACATTCAATGGCAAGACTTCACTTTTAATCCCCATGGTGCGGGCCAGATCGTAAATTAAGGCATCATCGCTATAAACAATATCCAGCACCGGTGCCATCGCCGATTGATAAGCGCCGCCACCCCATAACCAAACACTATTAACAGGCTGCGCGGCGCGTTCTTCGCGGCGTTGATTCAGCGGATGTTGATGCAACAACATTTGAATCTCGTTGAGCCACACACGCCATTGCTGCGCACCTGTGCCCGCCACGGCACAGTGACGCACATCGTGCCACTGCGCCTGATGCAGTGGTGTCGTCGCTAAGGTCAGTGCGCGAGGGAGTTGTACTAACCATTGTTGCGGTGTGACACTACTGAAACGCAGCCCTTGTTCTGCAAAATGTTGGTTGAGGTCGGCAAGCAATGTATCACTCTCGTCTGCCGTGATCGACAAATGTTCATTACCCAGCAACACCGCGCTATCCCGATCCGCCTGCAAGGCGACCGGGTCACAACACCAGATTGCCGCCGGTACTGATTGCTGACGTGCTCGCAACCTGACTGCGGCAGCGGGCAACTCTTCATTTGCGTCAATCGTGTAGCCAGCCAACCGAAATGCGGTGGTATACAGTGACCCACTGTGTAGTGTTGCGACATTGGCGCGGTTAAGGATGGTGGCCAGATGGCTCAGCGGCGGCCATTCATTTTGTGCCGCAATCTCATCTGGCGAATTCGCATTGAATAAACCGGGTACGTAAATGGTACAGGAGGTGGCCACCGTGATCGTTATTGGTTTTGTATCGAGGTTAATTCAGGTTGTCGAGGATGGTACGTTTCACCACATCCAACTTGGCCTCGGCAGTAATAACACCGGAGGTACTTTGTTTAATCGCGGTATCGGGATCCTTGAGGCCATGGCCGGTGAGGGTGCAGACAATCTTGCTGCCTTCGGGAATTTTCCCGGTTTTGATGTCTTTGATTGCACCGGCGAGTGAAATCGCGGAGGCCGGTTCACAGAAAATACCTTCGTGTTCGGTCAATAATTTCTGCGCTGCCAACAATTCCGGATCGGTGCATTCATCAAACCAACCCTGCGATTCTTTCTGTACCACCCACGCCTTGTCCCAGCTTTGTGGATGACCAATGCGAATCGCGGTCGCTACCGTTTCAGGGTTGTCCACCATCTTGCCGCGCATAAAGGGCGCTGAACCGCTGGCCTGGTAACCCAACATGCGTGGTAAATCATTCACGATGCCGTGTTCGTGGTATTCCTTATAACCCATCCAATGCGCCGTGATGTTGCCGGCATTGCCCACCGGGATACAGTGAAAATGCGGCGCACCACCGAGTTCTTCCAGTATCTCAAAGGCCGCCGTCTTTTGCCCTTGTAGGCGAAACGGGTTGATTGAATTAACAATCGTGATCGGCGCCACTTTGCCCACTTGTTTGACCAATTCCATGCCTTCATCAAAATTGCCTTTGATCTGTATCACCACTGCACCGTGGATCATCGCCTGCGCGAGTTTACCCAAGGCAATCTTGCCTTCCGGGATCAATACAAATGCGCGGATACCCGCCCGTGCCGCATACGCCGCCGCTGAAGCAGAGGTATTACCCGTTGACGCACAAATGATCGCCCGGCTGCCTTCTTCCACCGCCTTGGTCACCGCCATGGTCATCCCGCGATCTTTGAACGAACCGGTTGGATTCAACCCCTCGTATTTGATATAGATATCCACTTCTTTACCGATCAAACGCGGAATATTATTCAAACGGATCAGCGGCGTATTACCTTCGCCCAGACTGATAATGCGTGTGTCATCGCGTACCGGCAAGCGGTCGCGATAACGATCGATCAATCCGGTGTAACGGGGGCGAAATGGCATAGTTAAAACTCCTGCGAAGATAATGGTTTTTATTGGCTGTATTGTAGCAAAATATGTATTTAGTAAGCCGCTCCCGTGGAGCGTAACAAACTATTTACCAATTAATGTCTCCATCCTGATCCGCATCACCTTACCACTGATTGAATCTAACGCCTCAATGCGTTGAATCGCGGCGTTCATCTGCCGTTCCTGAACTTTGTGGGTAAGCATGATCACGCTGACGGTATGCATTTCGGGTTTGGGTTCTTTCTGGATGATCGCCTCGATACTGATACCTTGATCGCTCAGGATACGTGTGACATCGGCGAGCACGCCGGGCTTATCCAGTGCCTGCATGCGCAAGTAATACGCCGTCACCACATCTTCCATGCGCATGATCGAGATGTCGGATAACGCATCCGCTTGAAAGGCTAAATGCGGCACGCGATTTTCCGGATCGGAGGTTAAGGCGCGCACCACGTCAACTAAATCCGCGACCACCGCCGAGGCGGTGGGTTCAGCACCGGCACCGGCACCGTAATACAGGGTTGCACCAACGGCATCACCATTGACTAACACGGCATTCATCACCCCATCGACATTCGCAATCAAGCGGCGCTCGGGGATCAAGGTTGGATGCACACGCAACTCAATTCCGTTTTTATGCCGTTTGCTGATGCCCAGCAGTTTGATGCGATAGCCAAGTTGTTCGGCGTACGCCACGTCATCCCGCGTGATCTGCGCGATGCCTTCGGTGTACATCGCCTCAAATTGCAACGGGATACCAAAGGCGATCGAGGCCAATATCGTCAGCTTGTGTCCGGCATCAATGCCCTCAATATCAAAGGTTGGATCGGCCTCGGCGTAACCCAGCTGTTGTGCTTCCTTGAGCACGTCAGCAAAGTCGCGGCCCTTATCACGCATTTCGGTCAAAATAAAATTGCTGGTGCCGTTGATAATGCCCGCCAGCCACAAAATATGATTGCCCGCCAGACCTTCGCGGATCGCCTTGATAATCGGAATGCCACCGGCGACCGCCGCCTCGAATGCCACCATCACGCCTTTTTTGGTCGCTGCCGCAAAAATTTCATTGCCGTGTTTGGCAATCAGCGCCTTGTTGGCGGTGACCACGTGTTTACCCTTGTCAATTGCACGCAACACCATCTCACGCGCGAGCGTGGTGCCACCGATCAATTCAACAATAATTTCCACCTGGGGATCATCCACCACCTCCTGCGGTTTGCTGGTCAGTTTTATCCCTTGCGTATCACAAATACGGGGTTTGTTATTGTCCCGCGCCGCGGCGTGAGTGATCTCAATACCGCGACCGGCACGGCGCGCGATCTCGCGTGCATTACGCTTGAGTACATTTACGGTACCACCACCCACCGTACCCAAACCCAACAATCCCACTTTCACTGGTACTACCACGATTTCCCCTTCACTCTGTAATTTTGTGTTGTTGTTAACTTTTATGGCGCAACAAATCACGAATGCCACGTACGGCCTGACGCGTGCGGTGTTCATTTTCAATCAAACCAAAACGAACGTGATCATCGCCATATTGACCAAAACCCACACCTGGTGACACCGCAACCTTGGCTTCTTGTAACACTAATTTGGCAAACTCCAGCGAACCCAGGTGCTTAAATTCTTCCGGGATCGGTGCCCAGACAAACATGGTGCCGCGCGGCTTTTCAATTTGCCAGCCCGCGGCGTTTAATCCTTCACACAACACATCCCGGCGGCTTTGGTAACGGGCGCGAATTTCTTCCACACAATCTTGCGGCCCTTCCAATGCGGCAATCGCGGCTACTTGAATCGGTGTGAAGGTGCCATAGTCCAAATAGGATTTCATCCGTGCCAATGCCGCAACTAAGCGTGGATTACCCACCATGAAACCAACCCGCCAACCCGGCATGTTGTAACTCTTGGATAAGGTGTAAAACTCCACGGCCAACTCTTTGGCGCCGGGCACTTGCATGATCGACGGTGTCTTGTAACCATCAAACACGATGTCGGCATAAGCAATGTCATGAACCACCCAAATGCTGTTTTCACGGGCAATCTCCACCACCTTGGTTAAAAACGGCAAGTCCACGCACTGTGTGGTCGGATTGCAAGGAAAGTTAAGCACCAGCATCTTGGGCTTGGGCCAGGAATCCTTGATCGCCTTTTCCAGTTCAGCAAAAAAATCGATGCCGGGCACCAAGGGTACATGGCGGATATCGGCACCCGCGATAATGAACCCATAGGGGTGAATCGGATACGCCGGGCTCGGCACCAATACCGCATCCCCCGGACCCACCGTCGCCAGCGCCAAATGCGCCAAGCCTTCCTTGGAACCGATCGTCACGATCGCCTCACTGTCAGGATCCAGATCGACATGGAATTTTTCTTTATACCAGCGACAAATCGCGCGCCGCAGACGTGGAATACCCTTTGATACGGAATAGCGATGGGTATCTTCGCGCTGCGCGACCTCGACTAATTTCGCCACAATATGCGCCGGCGTGGGTTGATCGGGATTGCCCATGCCAAAGTCAATGATGTCTTCACCGCGGGCACGGGCGGCGGCCTTCAACTCATTGACAATGTTAAATACATAGGGCGGTAGCCGTTTGATCCGGGGGAAATCGTCATTTAGAGATAACATAATTAAACACTTTAAAAGGTTGGAATTCAGCAAGTTACTGCCACCTGGCAGTAAAGCTGCTAACATTAACGAGATTACGAACCCCCTGTCAATCCACACAAAGAAAGAAGCCGGGTATTTTGTGAAATTCAGTCGCGATAATGCCAACTCAAACCGTATCGTGCGTTATGAGCCTGGCAGCATCCATGTCATCGCCGCCGCCCCAAACGCTGTGCCTCTCGTCCTGCAAACAAGCTTCATTATTACTGCCGATCAGCTAATCACTGGCTGGGCACCGCAACAATCGGAGGATATCACCGCTGCACACATTGATGAGGTATTAGCACTGAGGCCCGATGTTATTTTACTTGGCACCGGCAAACGCTTACGCTTCCCACCACCACACCTATTGGCGCATGCGCAACAACATCGGGTGGGGATGGAAGTAATGGATACGGCTGCCGCCTGTCGAACCTACAATCTTCTGGCCGCCGAAGGCAGAAAGGTCGCAGCAGCGCTGCTAATGATTAACCATCAGGATTAACGTAACAACGCCTCGCCGGAATAACCTTCTTTCTCCAAGATCTCACGCAACTTACGCAAGGCTTCAATTTGGATTTGGCGAACACGTTCACGGGTTACACCGATGCTGTTACCCACCTCCTCCAGCGTCGATACATCATGGCCATGCAGACCAAAACGGCGTTCGACGACTTCGCGTTGTTTATCGGTAAGTTGTGTCAGCCATTGTTCGATATTGGCGCGAACGTCATCGTCTTGCAGCAACAGGACAGGATCAACATTGTTTTCGTCGGGAATGCCATCCAACACGGCATTGTCAGCATCACGGCCCATCGGCGTATCGACCGAGGTAATCCGTTCATTCAGGCCGAGCATGCGTTTTACATCTTCAATCGGTTTATCGAGCATCTGGGCGATGTCTTCCGGACTGGGTTCATGATCGCGGGTTTGTGCCAAGTGCCGTGCGGCGCGCAGATAAATGTTAATTTCCTTGACCACATGGATTGGTAACCGAATGGTGCGGGTCTGATTCATGATTGCGCGTTCGATAGTCTGGCGAATCCACCAGGTCGCATAGGTAGAAAAGCGGAAGCCGCGCTCAGGGTCAAATTTTTCCACCGCACGAATGAGGCCGAGGTTACCCTCTTCGATCAAATCCAGCAGTGCCAAGCCTCGGTTCAAATAACGCCTTGCAATCTTCACCACCAGACGCAAATTGCTTTCGATCATTTTTTTGCGCCCCGACTCCTCGCCTTTTTGCGCCAGCCGGGAATAAAATACTTCTTCTTGCGCGGTCAGCAAGGGGGAAAAACCGATTTCGCTCAGATACAGGCGCGTTGCGTCAAGCTGACCTTCCGGCATTTCGCCGGCTTGGAAAACATTTTCAACTTCCGCAACCACCGGTGTCTCTTCAATGAGGGCATCACCCTCTTCCTCAATAAGAAGTGCTTCTTCCGCATCCTCGACAACATCGTCGAGAACATCACCTTCTTCAGGCTCAGGAATATCGCCTTCCGCTACAGGCTCAATTTCAGCCTCGCCACGCTCACTACGTTCCCTCATACTTTAACCACCTGCGTATGCATCAACGTCGCCTCGGTAAATACAGCAGTGGGTCTACCGGTTTACCTTCGCGACGAACTTCAAAATGCAGCATTACCTTGTCGGTACCGCTATTTCCCATATCGGCGATGCGTTGCCCTTTCTTTACCGTATGTTCATCCTGAACATGAAGTCGGTCGTTATGGGCATAAGCGCTGTAATAGGTCTCGTTATGTTTGATAATCACCAGATTACCGTAACCACGCAGACCGTTGCCACTATATACCACTCGACCATCCGCAGCAGCATATATCGGCTGCCGTGCTTGGCCGACGATATCCACGCCTTTTTTACCTGAGTCGTTCGCCGAATAAGTTCCGATTATCTTACCATTTGTTGGCCACTGCCAACTGATTTTTGCATCACCCGTCACAGTTGCGAATACGGCGGGCGCCTCGTTTTTTTCTTTTGGCGGCAGTGTTATTGGATTTTTTTTGCCCTCAGTAAATGAATCGTTATAGGGCACAGCGACAAGAGAGGGTTGTGTTGGCGTCAGGGGCGCGGTAAGGCGCAATTGTTGTTTGGGATAAATAGTATAAGGTGGGAAAATATTATTCCATCGCGCAACATCTCGCACATCATAACCATATAAGAATGCGATGGAATACAGGGTTTCACCCTTGCTTACCAGATGCATCTCTGCATTCGCAGGTTTTGTTACTGCCACGGGGGCGGGACGGGACGATGCCGGTGTCTCGGGAGAAACCTTGCCTGAATAATAACCGTAACTATACGAATTACTCCCTTGCGAACACGCCGCTAACCCTAATTGAAAAATGAAAGGCAATACAAAATAAGGCAAATTGCGATACATGGGTGGTTTGCTGAAATTCAATCCATGCCTTTGACTAACGGGACAAAGCTCACCCAGTCCATGGGTCGATGGATAAAATCGTCGCCCTTACGGGTTATCACTGTGAGTCGTTGTTCCTGGTTTTTACCAAAAGGGATAACCAGTTTGCCGCCATCGGCTAGTTGTGCGAGCAGGCCTTCCGGGATTTGCTCCGGCGCGGCAGCAACCAGAATTGCATCAAACGGGGCATGTTTTGCCCATCCTTCATAACCATCACCCAGCCGAAACTGAATATTCGTTAACTGTAATTTTGCCAGGCGTTGGCGCGCCTGACTTAATAACGCACCAATCCGCTCGACGCTGTACACCTGCTCAATCAATCTTGCCAGCACGGCCGTTTGGTACCCTGAGCCGGTACCAATCTCCAATACACGTCGTGGCAGTGTGTCCAGTAATAAGGCTTCGGTCATCCGCGCCACAATATAGGGCTGCGAAATGGTTTGCCCATAACCAATGGGCAAGGCGGTGTCTTCGTAGGCACGGGTGGCAATGGCCTCATCCATGAATAAATGACGCGGGGTCTGCCGCACGACATCTAACACCCGTTCATCCGTGATACCGCTTTCACGCAGGCGCGTGATCAACCGATCCCGCGTGCGCTGCGATGTCATGCCGATGCCTTGTGTATCCAATAGGGTCATATCACTCCTGCTAACCAGGCCTGTAATTCTTGCATGGCGGCATAACGTGTTAAATCAACCTGTAAAGGTGTCACCGATACAAATCCGGCGCGAATCGCGTGAAAATCCGTACCTGGACCCGCATCCGCCTCTTCACCTGCCGGACCTACCCAATAGATATCCCGACCCCGAGGATCCTTGGCTTTCACCACCGGCTCCGCTTTGTGGCGATACCCCAGGCGGGTTGTTTGCAGCCCCGCAATGTCCGCATAAGGTCGATCTGGAACATTCACATTCAAGATGGTATCAGTAGGCAGGGGTTTGTTTTGTAAATGGGTCACCAACTTGACGATAATACGCGCGGCAGTCTCGTAATGAATGGGATTGGCGCCGACCAGGGAAACCGCGATTGCTGGCAGCCCCAAAAATCGCCCCTCCATGGCCGCCGCCACTGTACCGGAATACAATACATCATCACCCAAATTAGCGCCTGCATTGATGCCGGAAATGACCATATCCGGTTCTTCCGTCAACAATCCGGTAATCGCCAGATGAACACAATCGGTGGGGGTTCCATCCACACGAATAACACCATTTGGCATGGTGTGGGCGCGAATAGGGTGTTCAAGTGTGAGTGAGTTACTCGCCCCGCTACGGTTGCGATCCGGCGCCACAACTGTCAAGCGGGCCACTGCCGCCAGCGCCTGTGCCAGACACTGAATACCGGGGGCTTCATAACCGTCGTCATTGCTTATTAGAATGTGCATGTGAATTCACACTATTTTGAGTTGGAAGTGGCTATGTATCCTTACACGGGACATGCGTACTATACTGGAAAACTTCGACACCGACACGTTATCAACCCTGCAACCCCAATGAGTAAAAAAAAATTAAGCGAGGAAGAACGCGCCCTGTTCCGGGAATCGGTGGCTGGCACCCGGCCCCTGCCACAAGACAAAATCAAGCCCTATGCACAACGTAGTAAGCCGCTACCAAACCAACGGCTACGCGATGAACAAGAGGTCATTCAATCACTGCTGTTATCCGACCCCTGGGAAGATGAGGCCCTGCCAACGGGCGAGGAAAGTATCTTTATGCGTGACGGGGTGGCGCCCACCCTCATGCGCAGGCTGCGCCGTGGCCAATACCGTATTCAGGCAGAATTGGATTTGCACGGGAAAACGCGGGTTGAGGCGCGTGAGGCGCTTGCGCATTTCCTCGCGACCTGTATTAATCATCAGCAGCGCTGTGTTCGTATTATCCACGGCAAGGGCCATGGCTCCATCAACAAGCAGCCTGTCCTCAAAACACACGTCAACCACTGGCTGCAACAACGCGATGAAGTCCTGGCCTTTTGTTCTGCACGCCCGGTTGATGGGGGGCACGGGGCCTTGTATGTCCTGTTGCGCCGTCCCCGCTAATCCAAGATTTTTCTATTTTGCGATTTAGGGCATGGCCACCTAAAGTAAATGACGCCTCTTCCGATACATCCCTGTGACCACCCCTGATTATTGGTCCCTCAGGTGTGGCTGCTGTAACACGGTTAAAACATGAAGCAAGGAGAATGCGATGAATTCGCTTTTTAATCCGGCGGCGATAATTTTAAATCGCCTGTCCTATTTCACAAAAATATGTTCTTTCGTTGCTATTAGTCTCATACCAACTGTATTACTCTCCTGGCTTATTATCAGCGGTAACACAGATGCCGACACCCGGCTGACTATTTTTATTCTCAGTGGTATCACCATCGTCTTATTTACCTATTTTTCTATAGCATATTACCTGACAATTCAAAACATCATCACCCAGATAAGTACTACATTAGGTGAAATGAGCAAAGGCAACATGACCGCACGCCTGCATGTCGACAGCCAGGATGAAATGGGCGAAATTGGTGTTGCCTTCAACCATATGATTGAAAAATTTGAGGCCTTAGTACAGCAAATTACCAGTGCCACGAGTCAACTGGCCGCCGCCTCCGAGGAAATGGCAACAGTCGCACGCAATGCGCACGGTACCATTGAACGACAACGCCGCGAAACCGAACAAGTTGCAACTGCGATGAATGAGATGACGGCAACAGTACAGGAAGTTGCCAGTAATGCCACCTCGGCGGCCAGTGCGGCAAGCAGCGCCGATGCTGAGGCAAAGGGCGGCAAGACCATTGTCATGCAAAGTTCCACCGCTATTCAGCAATTGGCTGAAGATGTTGATCGCGCGTCGCAAGCCATTCATCAGTTGGAAGAGGACACCACCAACATCGGCACGGTGTTGGATGTGATTAAGGGTATCGCAGAGCAAACGAACTTGCTGGCATTGAATGCGGCAATTGAAGCGGCGCGTGCCGGTGAGCAAGGTCGTGGTTTTGCCGTTGTTGCCGATGAAGTCCGTACCTTGGCCAGTCGCACCCAGAAATCCACGCAAGAAATTCAGCTGACCATTGAACGACTGCAAACCGGCGCACGCAATGCCGTACAAGTGATGGAACAAGGGCGTAGTCAGGCGCAATCGGGGGTTCAACAAGCCAAGAATGCGGCAACGTCATTGGAAGCCATCACGCAGTCGGTGACCACCATCAATGAAATGAACGCCATGATTGCCAGTGCCGCAGAAGAACAAACTTCCGTCGCAGAGGAAATTAACAAAAACATTGTCAACATTAGTCAGTTGTCGCATGACACTGCGGGCGCAGCGGAGCAAACTACCGCCGCAAGCCATGAATTATCCAAGCTGGCATCACAATTACAATCCCTCGTGAATCAATTCAAACTCACGGCCTGATTGATTTCCCGAAGTAACCGCAATCTCCCGTAACAGGGAGGTGGCATAACCTCCGGCGGGTAAAACAAACTCCAATTTAAGCTGTTGTTCTTCCGCGCTGTAGGTGTATTTAAAATGTTGCGGGATAATGCGCAAGGCACGCCGGTCTTGCTCCAAGCCCCTGCTTTCCAATCCTTGTGCCAGCGTTGTGTGCCGGGCTATCACGCTCAATTCCAACTCGCGGGCCTTGTCTTGTGTTGCCAGTTCACCCTGTCCCCACAAAGGCCCGGTTGGGTGGATATCCCATTCAACAAGGCGACGATGCAGTTCATCATCCATACCGCTACTGCTGAAAAACCGCTTGGTACCCTCCAGCCAAAACACATCCCCGTCCATCCCCCGGTTCCAGCTGTTGTCAATGATGCGCACCGCCAGGACTTGATTAAAAAGCCAGGAACGCGCGGCGGAGAGATACATACCGCGCTCGAATCGGCGCGGTTCGATTTCACCGGCAAACATCCGTTGTGCTTGCATAATATTTTGGCCTTTCGCACCGAAACGCTGGCGGCCAAAATAATTAGGGATGCCTTGCTCCGCTATGCGGCTAAGCCGTTGCATCATGGCCGGGATGTCGCCCGCAACCTGGCGCAGGTGTATCACAAACCGATTCTGCGACACGGCACCACGGCGCAATTTGCGCGAATGCCGCAACGATTCCAAAATCGTAAGTTGCGCCGTCGCCATTGCCTGCCAGGGGAGTTCTTTGCCGATGGGTTGTTGAATACTGAACCACTGCGAAGTAACGGCCTGTTTGTCTTTTAATCCGGCATAACTGATATCGCGTTCTCTGGCGCCACTAAACCGCGCGATGAGTTTGACGACATCCTGTGTATTTAAGCCTGTCTTGCGAATATGCAGCAGTACATGTTCGCCTGCACCCGTCGCCGTAAAAGGCAAATATTCGTCGACAATAAAATCTTCCGCGCTGGCTTTAAACACAGCCGTGACCGGCGGCGAACCAAACGCATAGGGTGATTCAACGGAATACGTCAGCTCATCCATTAATGTTGCAATAAGACAGTCGCAAAAACTGCAATACCTTCTTCACGCCCGGTAAATCCCAGTCGTTCCGTAGTGGTGGCCTTCACGCTGACATTATTGATGTCTGTCGCCAAATCCTGCGCCAGGTTTTTTCGCATCGCGAATATATACGGCGCCAACTTCGGTGCTTGTGCAACAACTGTCAAATCGGCATTGCCAATCTGATAGCCACGATCATTCATCAACTTCACAACTTGCCGCAATAACTGTCGGCTATCGATGCCTTTATAGGCGGGATCCGTATCGGGAAAGTGCTGACCAATGTCACCTGCGGCAAGCGCACCCAGGATCGCATCACACAAAGCATGAATAACCACGTCACCGTCGGAATGTGCCTCAAGTCCTTTGGTATAGGGAATGACCACGCCGCCCAGCACCAAGCGTGTATGATCAATAAACTTGTGTACATCAAAACCATTACCGATGCGAATGTCCATTGTGCGCTATCCTATGGATTATTTTGTTGTTGTTGCAGTAAATATAATTCAGCCAGTTGCAAGTCTTCATGCCGGGTAATTTTAATATTATCGGCAGCGCCTTCAACTAACCGCGGCTGCCTGCCTGTTAATTCAATGGCCATGGCCTCATCGGTCACCTGTACACCTTGAGCTAGCGCGGCGGCAATGGCATCGCGTAACATCGTTAGTCGAAACATTTGTGGTGTTAATGCATGCCATAAATCTGCGCGTTCAATGGTTGCCGTCACATGCTGTGTGCTGTCGGTGCGTTTCATGGTGTCCCGCACCGGTATCGCCAATAAGCCACCCACGGCATCCTCTTTCAGCTGGGTGATTAATCGATCGATATCACTGCCCCGCACACATGGCCGTGCCGCATCGTGTACCAATACCCAATCCTCCGCGTGTGCCTGCTGGCTTAAATAATTCAATGCATTTAACACCGAATGAGATCGCTCCTTCCCTCCCGTTACCGTGTGCACTGGCACGCTAAACTGTATTGCTGGCATGACTTGCCAATGTGGATCATCGTGAGCAATCGCCACCACAATTCCAGCGATATTGGGATGTTGTGCCAAGCGTTCCAGGGTATAGGCCAATACCGGACGCCCATGTAATAGCAGATATTGTTTGGGGATCACGCTACCCATGCGTCGGCCAAACCCGGCGGCGGGTATCACCGCCCAGTAACGCGGGTTAGCAGAGAAAACAGAGGTAGCGGCCATCGCCGTCGGAAAATAAAGTTAGTGGGATTTATCGGATTTGATTGCTGGTTTGTCAGGCGTTGCCGCAGGGCTATCAAACACTTGCACAAACGTCTCATGTTGTTTCACCATGCCAAGCTCACTGCGGGCTCGCTCTTCGATTGCCGCCATGCCACTTTTAAGATCATCCACTTCTGCCATCAACGCATCATTGCGTGCTTGCAGTTTTTGGTTGTCAGCACGCGCCGCCTCGTTCTCACCCTGCAGTTGCCACAAGGTGGTAAGACTACCCTCACCAACCCACAGGTCGTATTGCAAGGCGAATAACAACGCCATCAGTATCAGTGCCAACAGTTTCATACGCGTCCTAAATGATCACTTACCAATATTATAGAAGGCTTTTTTACCTGCATAGGTCGCTTTCGCGCCCAACCGTTCGGCAATACGCAGTAATTGATTGTATTTGGCAACCCGATCCGAACGTGACATGGAGCCGGTTTTGATCTGCCCACACGACGTGGCCACGGCCAAATCCGCAATCGTGGTGTCTTCGGTTTCACCCGAACGGTGTGACACCACAGCGGTGTAATTGGCCTGCTTGGCCATCGTCATCGCCGCCAGGGTCTCGGTTAAGGTGCCGATCTGGTTCACCTTTATCAATATGGAATTGGCAATACCTTTCGCAATGCCTTCTTTAAAGATCGCAGTGTTGGTGACGAACAGATCATCCCCCACCAGTTGCACCTTTTTGCCTAAGCGGGCAGTCAATTCCTTCCAGCCTGCCCAATCATTTTCTGCCAAGCCATCTTCAATGCTCAGGATCGGGTATTTGTTTACCCAATCCGCCAACACATCGATAAATTGCGAGGAAGAGAGCGACTTGTTTTCGGCCGCCAGGACATATTGCCCATTTTTGTAAAACTCACTGCTGGCGGCATCAATCCCAAGACAGATATCCTCACCCGGACGGAAGCCAGCCTTTTCAATCGCCTGTAAGATAATCGAGATTGCCGCCTCATTCGACGGTAAATCCGGGGCAAAGCCACCCTCGTCACCCACCGCAGTATTCAATTTTTTGTCGTGCAAAACTTTCTTCAGGGCATGAAATACTTCTGCACCATAACGAATGGCCTCGGCCATGGTCGGGGCACCCACCGGTAAAATCATGAACTCCTGCAGATCAACGCTATTGTCGGCGTGCGCCCCACCGTTGATGATGTTCATCATCGGCATGGGTAATAAATAATTTGTGTCCGTGGCGAGATATTCGTATAACGCCAGGTTTTGTGACTTGGCGGCCGCATGAGCCGTGGCCAAGGACACGGCCAATAAGGCATTGGCACCTAACTTATCTTTATTCGCGGTGCCATCTGCGGCTATCAGTGCCGCGTCAATGGCTTTTTGATCCGTTGCGTTGCGACCGGCAACCGTATTACGCAATACTGTATTGACATGTTGCACCGCTTTTAACACACCTTTGCCACCAAAGCGTTGCTTATCGCCATCACGCAATTCAATTGCCTCGCGTGTACCCGTTGAGGCCCCCGATGGCACTGCCGCACGACCCACCACACCCGATTCCAATATCACATCTGCTTCTACCGTCGGATTACCGCGTGAATCAATAATTTCACGGCCAATCACTGTTTTGATCTTGCTACTACTCATGCTTGCTCTCACTTCTCTTTCTTTTAAAACCAACCAACTTTGTTCTTTAATGCGGTTCTTTCGAATCCGACGTTGCTATTTAATCAAGCCTGTTTCATGAAATGGATGCCGCTTCACTGTTTGATCAATGTCTTTCAGTATGATCAATAACTCCTCCATCAGCGCTAATGGCCATGCATTGGGGCCATCACTCAAGGCCTTGGCCGGATTAGGATGGGTTTCCATAAATAATCCTGAGATGCCCACGGCCACTGCCGCACGTGCGAGCACCGGTATAAATTCACGCTGGCCGCCGGATTGGCTGCCCTGGCCACCCGGTTGTTGCACCGAATGGGTCGCATCAAACACCACCGGGCATTGGGTGGTGCGCATGATCGCCAAGGCACGCATGTCGGAGATTAAGGTGTTGTAACCGAAGGAAACACCGCGTTCGCACACCATGATTTGATCATTGCCCACCGCACGTGCCTTATCCACCACATTTTGCATGTCCCACGGCGCCAGGAACTGGCCTTTCTTGATGTTGACGGGCTTGCCTTGGCGGGCGACATTTTGAATAAAATTGGTTTGTCGAACTAAAAACGCGGGTGTTTGTAACACATCCACCACGCTGGCCACCTCTGCTAATGGCGTGTCTTCGTGTACATCGGTTAACACCGGTACACCGATTTGATCTTTTACTTTTTGCAGGATGCGTAATCCTTCCTCGAGGCCCGGCCCACGAAAGCTCTTGGTCGAGGTGCGATTGGCCTTGTCGAAGGAAGATTTATAAATAAAGGGGATGCCTAAGCGCGTCGTGATCGCCTTGAGTTGCCCTGCCGTCTCCAGCGCCAAGGTTTCGCTTTCGATGACGCACGGGCCGGCAATCAAAAAGAAGGGATGCTTGAGTCCCACGGGAAAACCGCAAAGTGAATCCATCAGGCTGTGACCGCCTCCCGACGTGACTTGACTGCGCATTCGCGCGCCGCTTTAATAAAACTGCTAAACAATGGATGACCGTCACGTGGACGCGAAGTAAATTCCGGGTGAAATTGACAGGCAATAAAATACGGATGTGTCGGGATTTCGATCATTTCCATCAATTTGCCATCCATGGATTTACCGGAAAACCGTAAGCCCACTTTCTCCAGGTCGGCCTTGTAGCGATTATTGAATTCATAGCGATGACGATGGCGTTCACTAATGGTATCAGTGCCATAGATTTTGCACGCCTTGGAACCCGGTTCCAAGGCACACTTTTGTCCACCCAGGCGCATGGTTCCACCTTTGTTCGAATCCGCTGAGTGTTTTGCGATCCGGCCATCGATCTCTTGCCATTCGCTGATCATGGCGATCACCGGATACGGTGTGTTGAGGTTAAATTCGGTGCTGTTGGCGTCTTTCATGCCAGCAACATTGCGCGCAAATTCAATCACGGCGACTTGCATGCCAAGACAAATACCCAAATAAGGGATCTGTTCCTCACGCGCACATTTCACGGCCGCAATTTTACCTTCAATGCCACGCTCACCAAAGCCACCGGGTACTAAGATGGCGTCGACATCCGCCAGCAGCGATGTCCCCTCACGCTCAATGCGTTCTGAATCGATATAGCGTATGTTCACCTGAGTACGGGTGTGTACGCCGGCATGGATCAAGGACTCGGACAATGACTTATACGATTCGGTGAGGTCCATATATTTGCCCACCATGGCGATGGTCGCCTTGCCAGTCGGATTCGCCATGGCCGTGACAAAAGCCTGCCATTCATGCAGATCGGCTGGGGGCGCTTGAATCCGCAGTTTCTCCACGACAATCTGATCGAGTTCCTGCTCGTGCAACAAACCAGGGATTTTATAAATCGAATCCACATCACGCGCTTCGATGACCGCACGCGGTTCCACATTGGTAAACAAGGCAATCTTGCGCCGCTCGTCTTTGGGAATGGGCCGATCCGCACGACACATCAAAATATCGGGCTGGATACCAATCGAACGTAATTCTTTGACAGAGTGTTGCGTGGGTTTGGTTTTCAATTCACCGGCAGTCGGGATATATGGCAGCAGGGTCAAATGCATGAACAAGGCGTTGTCACGCCCCACTTCAATACCCAATTGCCGAATCGCTTCCAAAAACGGCAAGGATTCGATATCACCTACCGTTCCACCAATTTCGACCATCGCCACGTCGGCGCCATTGGCGCCTTCGAGGATGTTCTGTTTAATCTCGTCGGTGACGTGCGGGATAACTTGTACCGTGGCGCCCAGGTAGTCACCCCGGCGTTCTTTCATGATCACATTTTCATAAATGCGGCCGGTGGTGAAATTATTCTTTTTGGTCATGGTGGTGCGGACAAACCGTTCGTAATGGCCCAAATCCAGATCGGTTTCTGCGCCATCCTCGGTGACAAACACTTCGCCATGCTGAAACGGGCTCATCGTGCCGGGATCAACATTGAGATAGGGGTCAAGTTTGAGCAGGGTAACTTTGATCCCGCGGGCCTCTAACAAGGCCGCGAGTGATGCGGAGGCAATGCCCTTCCCGAGAGAAGAAACAACACCGCCAGTGATAAATACAAACTTGGTCATGGGCCCGCGATATGTCGATAAGTGGATTCGTTGGGCCGGGGTCCGGCATTGACTCACCCGCGATATCGGCCCGGGCTATTGTCCTAGTTTTTGTTCGGGCATGCAACGGGTAAATTGAGTGAATATCTCACCGTGATTGCAATCCGTATATTCACTTCAAACTAATTAGGTTGCCACCGTTGAATAAGGTACTACACTGATCTCCAACCCCGTCTCAGCATTTTTTGCCGCATACTGGCCACTGATACAATACCCCAGCACCTGCGCCAGTTTATCTTGAACATAAATGAGTGGAATACGATCGCGTAACCAGGGTGGCACCCCCCATTCTTGCAGTAATTTTTTCAACGCGTGGTGTTGTGCGCGATGTGGCAGCTGTAATGTTTCGCCACCTTGTCGAAAACGCACGGTTACACCCGCCTGTATTGCATCAGATCGCAACCCAGCACCACGTACTGGTCGACACTGCAAGGCCAGCGACATACCGGGTAGAGCCAGTGGTTGGTTCATATCCCAGTGACTCGACCAGCCTTCCACTACCTCGGTTAACGGTGTCATCGCATACAGCTGATCATCATAACGCCGTACTTCCACACCCGGCCAACAGACTTCGGGATTGGCATCGTGTTTCGCCGTCATCATCTCGTCTTGAATCCGCGCCATGTGTCGTGTGTCCGGTAGCGGTAATCGACAAATTTCTTTCAACCAATAACGCAGGACATTACGTTGTCGTGACGGCAGCAGCCCTTGCAATTTTGTCACGGCTATACACTGCGGTAAATTCCCCTGCACCTGTTGCCAGTCCAGTGTTGCCAGTTCATTGAGCAGGGCCGCAGCCTCCGCCTGGTGCATGGCCGCTCGGGCAAGTGTCGCGGCACTCATTGGCCAGCGGCGCTGGACCACAGGCATCACCTCATGACGGAGATAATTGCGATCAAAATCGATATTGGAATTCGACGGATCATTGATCCAGTTCAACTGCTGTTGTGTGGCATAGGCGGCCAACATCTCACGGGTAAAACCCAACAAGGGTCGGCATAACCAACCGGAACCAAATCGAATGCTGACGGGCATGCCAGCCAACCCACTCACACCGGAACCGCGTAATAATTGCAGCAAGATCGTCTCGGCCTGATCATCCTGATGATGTGCAGAAAGGATCATTTCATTGGATTGCATCACATCACGCAAGGCGGCGTAGCGTGCGTCGCGCGCTGCCGCCTCAGGACTTTCACCTGGCCGTGCCTGGGCAACAACATGCCGCACGGTCAATTCAACGCCGAGTTCCGCACAAATCATTTGGCAGTGTTGCACCCAGCTGTCTGCAGCAGATTGTAATCCATGATGAATGTGCACCGCGTGCACCGGGCAAGGCAGGCTACTGCGCAGTTCGCACAGGGCATGTAACAAACTGTGAGAATCAAGTCCGCCGCTAAAGGCGACCCAGTAACGGCGGGGATCAGGCAGTCGCAGCATGTGCGGGTGCAACGATGCGGCAGTAAATGACATGAAGGGCGCGTTATTCGCTGTAGTGACCGTAACTCATTAACCGGCTATAACGCATCTCCAGTAATTTATCGATGGCCAGCCCTTCCAGATATTCCAGCGTTTCGATTAATCCGGCTTTGACACTTTCAGCGATGGCTTCAATATCACGGTGCGCACCACCCAGTGGCTCATCGATGATCTTGTCAACCAAACCCAGTTCTTTCAATCGCGGCGCAGTTAATCCCATCGCTTCAGCGGCCTCGACAGCCTTATCGGCGCTACGCCAGAGAATCGAGGCACAACCTTCCGGTGAGATCACCGAGTAGGTACTGTATTCGAGCATTAACAATCGATCACACACACCAATGGCCAACGCACCGCCGGACCCGCCCTCACCGATCACAGTACTGATGATCGGTGTACGCAGTTTGGACATCTCAAACAGATTACGGGCAATGGCCTCACTTTGCCCGCGTTCTTCTGCACCAACGCCGGGATAGGCACCGGGCGTATCAATAAACGTCAGCACCGGTAATTGAATTTCTCCGCCAGATGTAATAAACGCATTGCCTTGCGATACCCTTCAGGCCGTGGCATGCCGAAATTCCGAATGACTTTTTCCTTAGTATCACGGCCTTTTTGATGGCCGATCAACATGACCGGACGACCATCAAGCCGGGCCATACCACCGATGATTGCCTTGTCATCCGCAAAGGTCCGATCACCGTGCAATTCTTCAAAATCGGTAAACACCCGCTGCACATAATCCAGAAAATAGGGGCGCAGCGGATGACGTGACATTTGTGAGATTTGGGCGGCGGCGAGATTGGCGAAAATGGATTTGGTTAATTCACGACTTTTACCTTGCAAGCGGGCGATTTCTTCGCTGATGTTGATCTCATTATCAGTGCCGACAAAACGCAATTCTTCGATTTTGGCTTCCAACTCAGCAATGGGTTGCTCAAAATCCAGAAAATTAAGATTCATATAAGGGTATCCTACACATTCCACATGATAGTCAAAAGTATATCAAAAAAACTGTCCGCGCTGAGCTGTATCTATCTATATATTACCTGGACCTTGTCCGCCCCGGCCAGCTCACGCAAGCGGTGCAATAATTCATCGGTTGGATGGACACGCCAATCCTGACCCAACGGCAATTCCACACGTGCATCGGTACGAGAGTAGTTAATGACCACCGGGCAGCCCCCTTCGCGAAACGGTTGCAAGGTACGTTGCAACGCCGGGATAAAACCGTTGCCGACGCGGGCTTCGTCCACCGCGATCAGCAACCGTTTGGCAAAATGTTCGCGGGCCTGATTAATGTCATAAATGGATTTGATACTCATGCGATAACCACCCGAATACTCATCGACACTGACCTCGCCTTCGACGACGATCAGTTTATCTTTGGTCAATAGATCACGATAACGTTGATAGGGTTCGGAAAACACCGCCAGCTCGATGCGACCACTGCGATCATCCAATGTCACAAACGCAATCCGGTCACCGCGTTTGGTGTTCATGGTGCGAATCGCCATAATCAATCCGGCGACAATCACACTTTGATTGTAAGTAGGCTTGAGATCAACAATACGCCCACTGATAATTTTCTTTAGTTCACTTTCATACCGTTCAATCGGGTGACCGGTTAAATACAAACCCAGTGTTTGTTTTTCATAACCCAGTCGTTGTTCATCTTCCCATTCCGGCAAAAGCGAATAACTGCCTGGCCCGCTGTCGGTCTGCGTAGCCATACCAAACAGATCCGTCTGCCCCGCTTCACGATTGCGGCCATGTTGTTCAGCGAGTTGCAGGGCGGCAGGAAGTGTTGCCGTGAGTGTGGCGCGGGTTTGTTGCAACACATCCAGGGCGCCGGCCATGATCAGTGCTTCGAGGCTACGACGATTCACCTTACGTAAATCTATCCGCTGGCATAAATCAAATAAATCTTTAAAACCACCGTGGTTGTGGCGTTCAATTTTGATCACCTCTACTGCCGCCTCACCCACCCCCTTGATCGCGCCCAAGCCATAAATAATGGTGTTGTCGTTTTTCACCGTGAAACGGTGTTCACAGATATTCACGTTCGGTGGTTCAACAGTTACTTTGAGATTACGACACTCGTCGATCAAGGTCACGATCTTGTCCGTGTTATCCATATCTGCGGATAATACCGCTGCCATGAACGCCGCCGGATAATGTGCCTTCAACCAAGCGGTTTGATAAGACACCAAGGCGTATGCCGCCGAATGGGATTTATTAAAGCCGTAAGCGGCAAATTTTTCCATTAAGTCAAAAATGTGCATGGCCAAGGGTTCTGCTACGCCCTGTAACTTGGCCCCATCGACAAAGATGCTGCGTTGTTTGGCCATTTCTTCGGGTTTTTTCTTGCCCATCGCACGGCGCAATAAATCCGCAGAACCCAGTGTATAACCCGCCAACACCTGCGCAATCTGCATCACTTGTTCCTGGTACAGGATCACCCCGTAGGTGGGTTTTAATACAGGCTCAAGCGCCGGATGCGGATAATCGACTTTGGCACGGCCATGTTTGCGATTGATGAAATCATCGACCATGCCAGATTGCAATGGACCCGGACGAAACAATGCCACCAGGGCAATGATGTCTTCAAAACTATCCGGCTGCAGGCGTTTGATCAAATCCTTCATGCCGCGCGATTCCAATTGGAACACCGCGGTGGTGGCACACTCTTTTAATAACTGAAAGCTACGCGCGTCCACCAAAGGGATCTGGGTAATATCAACCGGTGCTTCACCCTGCACCGCACGTTGTGTGTTGATGGTTTGTACGGCCCAGTTTATGATCGTCAGCGTGCGTAGGCCCAAAAAGTCAAACTTAACCAGGCCAATGGCTTCGACGTCGTCTTTGTCGAACTGAGTGACCACGCTGCTGGAGCCTTGTTCACAATATAATGGCGTAAAATCGGTAAGCTTGGATGGCGCGATCACCACGCCACCGGCATGTTTACCGGCATTGCGCGCCAAGCCTTCGAGCGACTTCGCCAGATCGATAAGGCCACGCACATCATCATCCTGGTTATACAGATCGCGTAATTGATCTTCCTGTTCAAGCGCCCTGTCGAGGGTAATCCCCAACTCAAATGGAATGAGTTTGGCGATACGATCCACAAAGCCATAGGGATGACCAAGCACGCGACCAACATCGCGTACCACCGCCTTCGCTGCCATCGTGCCATAGGTAATGATCTGCGAAACCTTGTCACGCCCATAACGTTCGGCCACATAGTCGATCACACGATCACGGCCTTCCATGCAAAAGTCGACGTCGAAATCCGGCATTGAGACGCGTTCGGGATTAAGGAATCGTTCAAACAGCAAATCGTATTGCAGTGGATCCAGATCGGTGATCGTCAATACGTACGCAACCAACGAACCTGCCCCTGAACCACGGCCCGGCCCCACTGGAATGCCGTTTTGTTTTGCCCAACGGATAAAATCCGCGACAATTAAAAAATAACCGGCAAAGCCCATTTTGTTGATCACGTCCAGTTCAAATGCCAGGCGATCGACATAGACCTGACGTTTCCCCGCCGCATGTGCCTGATCACCGGATAAGATGACCTGCAAACGTTGCTCCAACCCTTGCCGCGCATCGTGCTCAAGAAATTCTTCAATCGACATACCCGCCGGTACGGGATAATCGGGTAAAAAGTTTTTGCCCAGGGTTAATTCCAGATTGCAGCGTTGCGCAATCGCAACGCTATTCTCAATTGCTTCGGGGATATCCGCAAACAAGGCGGACATCTCCTGCGGCGTGCGCAGGTATTGTTGTTCGGAATAACGCCGTGGCCGACGTGGATCATCCAAGGTTCGGCCATCATGAATACAGACACGGGCCTCGTGCGCTTCAAATTCAGTGCGCTGCAGAAAATGCACATCGTTGCTGGCCACCACTGGCCATTGCAATGCCTGGGCTAAATCCACCGCCGCGTGAATATAAGCTTCTTCACCCGGGCGACCCGTGCGCTGCAACTCCAAATAAAAGCGATCCGGAAAATGCCGTTGCCAGAATTCAGCTGCGGCCTTGGCCTCCTCAGTTTTATTATTGAGTAGTGCTTGACCCATTTCACCGTCACGCCCGCCGGATAGCGCAATCAAACCATCGCTGTGTCCCACCAACCATTGCTTATCCAGCATCGGCAAGCCACGGTGTTGTCCTTGTAAATAGGTGCGGGAAATTAATTCGGTCAGGTTGTGATAGCCCTGAGTGTTTTGGCATAACAGCACCAGACGGGTCGGTGGTTGGGTGTCGTGCGCACTGCCCAGCCACAGATCCACACCGATGATGGGTTTGACCCCGGCAGTCATGGCCTCCCGATAAAATTTCACTAAGGCAAACAAATTACTTTGGTCGGTCACCGCCACCGCCGGCATACCGGCCTGCGCCACCGCCTGGACCAGGGGTTGGATTTGCACCAGCCCATCAACCAGGGAATATTCGGTGTGTAAATGCAGATGCACAAAGGAGGATGACATGGGTACAGTTATAAAGGAATCTGCCAATGTTGCAAGTCTTGACAAGTCTGCCCAAGGTACTGGCAGGTCGCTGAAAAACGCACGGCGGGGTGCAGTGCGACGCAACAACACGGGCCAAATGCGCTGATTTTGCGAAGGAATCGACAGTTACCCAACAGGCCACCGCCTTATGCTAGGCTATCGGCGCTACCCGGCGTCCCCGATAAAAAACACGACCGGATGACACCCGGCACTGATTTGATGCCATCTTTCACCAGCAGAGGAGCTGTAGCACATGACACGTTTTATCGTTATTTTATCCCTGGGTATATTCAGCAATACCGCATCCGCCGCGATCTTGGGCGAGATGGACATGCGCATCTGCATGGATGTGAATAAATGGTTATACGATACCGGGATGATCAAATTTGAAAACACCGAATATTGCCAACAAGGCAACACCAACACCGCTTCGCAATGGTATTGCGTTAAAAATAAGATCCTGGATGGCAACAGATACGATACGGCGAAAACGATCTGTGATGTGAAGGATAAATAAAATATCATGCGATAAACGAACACCCAATGTTGTTAACGATGCCCAGAGTAATCCACCCCTTACTAACGCGTTACAGGGAAAGAATACCCTTCAACCAAGACTGTCAGCAGCAGGGATGCTGCTGCCGAGCCTACACGGATGTATTTACAGCGTGTCTTGGTTGAAGGGTATCGTTTCCTTGTGACTCAGTAATATATGATGACGCTGCTCAAACGCAACCTGCACTTATTTGCCTACGCCTTAGCCTTTTGGTTACTTCTTATAACACTGGACGTGACGCTGGGTTTTGATGGCATAGTCGCCGGATTATTGTATTGGATAACATTGGTCGTGTTGTTTCTTGCCTTGTGGTACACAAACTTAGCATTAGTACAACCGCTTCGTTCTGAGGTGCTGCGTTTTTTTGCCATCATGCTGTTGGCGATGTGTTTGACCGTGGTGTTTATTTTTTTAGGGTATTTAGTGGGCGTGAATTATAAATTACTGATTGGCGGTGGGATGTAAAACCCCTACTCGCGTAGCGGCCTGCTGCTGTTTATTCTCTTCGCCTTACCACAATATCATTAATGTTATCTTATCACCCATCCTGCTGGTTCCGATGAAAATTTGAACATGCGCCATGTATATTGCGCCTGTGATACTAATGTGACCTTGGCGTGATGATTTTTGATAATGGAGTTTGTCATAGTCTGTTTACCCCGTTTCACAGTGGTTCAAGTGCGCGGGTAACGCTGTTTTTTCTGCTACAAGACTGAATACTTTAAGGAGATGAACATGGTACCAACAGTATCAAAACGATGGTTACACGCTTTATTCGCATTTTTTCAAATCGCCGTGCTGGCAACGAGTGTGCACGCATCGGAAAACGATGACGACGATGATGGATCAAGCGTAGCAGGCGCTGTATATACGATGAGTAATTCATCCAGCGGCAATGCCATTTTGCGCTTCACACGCACGGCAAATGGCAGCTTGACAGCCGCCGGAAGTTTTCCAACCGGTGGTATTGGCAGTGGTGGTGGTTTGGGTAATCAAGGTGCGCTGATCCTGAGCCAGGATAGGCGTTGGTTATATACAGTGAACGCCGGCAGCAACGATATTTCTGTTTTCGCCGTGCGTCCTAATGGACTGGTATTGACTAATACAGTGCCTTCAGGTGGTATTCGGCCCATCAGCCTAACGGTAGATCGTGATTTATTGTATGTCTTGAATGCAGGTGGCGATGGTAACATCAGTGGTTTTACTGTTCATCGCAATGGTCACTTAGCCCCACTGCCGGGTTCTACGCGGCCACTGAGTGGACCCAATACCGCACCCGCGCAGATCGGTTTCAGTCCTGATGGTGAGGTATTAGTAGTAACCGAAAAAGCGACCAACTTCATCGACACTTATGCAGTGAACAACGATGGTTTGACGAATGGACCACATGTCAACAACTCCGCTAATGCAACACCGTTTGGTTTTGCCTTTGATCGTCGTGGCCGGTTGCTGGTATCAGAAGCGGTAGGCGGTGCAGTCGATGCCGGCACTGTTTCTTCATACAATATCACTGCCAATGGTATTCTCGAAGTAATCAGTCCAGCCGTGGCTACCACCGAAACCGCGGTATGCTGGGTGGTGGTAACGAAAAACGGGCGATTTGCCTATGTCAGCAACACGGGCAGTGGATCACTCTCAGCATATCGTGTTGCGCGTAATGGCAGTATTACCTTGCGCGATGCGGGCGGTCGCACGGGTGACACAGGTACCGGTAGTGGACCCCTTGATATTGCCTTCTCGAATAACGACCAATATATCTATACATTGAACAATGGTACCCATGCTATCGGTGCCTTCCGTGTACTGAAAAATGGCGGACTCGTTGCGATTCCTGGTGCCAGTGGCTTGCCCATTGGAGCGAATGGTCTTGCTGCTTATTAAATTATTATTCTGAAGTTAATATTAATATAGTTGTCTCGTGAGTCCAGCCGTCGCAAAGACGGCTGGACTCACGCTTATGTTCTGTATGTTCAAGTTTTATACTGCGTTTGCCGCTCCGGTATTTTTTTCAATCCCCCACTTGTTCTTCGTAATAACACCTTGTTATATTCTGCTAAATTTATCTTTTGTATCATGGCTGCGTGAATATTTCACGATATAATCGGCAAATGACCGACCCCGGCCAATTCAGTATTATTGACATCCCCGGTTTCAGCGAACCGTTTAGTTCGATGAGTCATTTGTTTGCAACGGGCATTTTTTTGACGCTGGGCATCATACTGATATATAGGCACCGTCACAGTAGTCTGCGTGTAACAGGCCTGGTAATTTTTATCCTTGGGGTGCTCTTTGCATTAGCGATGAGCGGAGTTTTTCATTTGCTGACACCTGGCACCACCGGTCGTGACGTTTTACAGCGACTGGATCACGCCGGTATTTTCTTTTTAATCGCCGCAACGTTTACCCCGCTGCATTTAGTCTTGTTTAAAGGCATAACCCGTTGGGGTATTTTGCTCGTAATTTGGATCGCTGCGATCACTGGTCTGACCTTAAAAACCATTTATTTTAACGACATCCCGGAATGGTTGGGCCTCACTTTGTATCTGTCGCTGGGTTGGGTCGGTGCTGTATCCGCTGTCCTGCTGTTTCGCCGTTTCGGTTTTCAATTTATAAAACCGTTGCTGTATGGCTCCTTCGCTTACACCGTGGGGGCGACTCTCGATTTTATTCGCGCACCGATCCTGATTGCCGGTGTGTTGGGTCCTCACGAGTTATTTCATGTCGGCGTCTTATTGGGTGTCGGCTTTCATTGGGCATTTGTAGCACGTGCGGTTGAACACCACCGCCTGCTGACAACGGTAGGGGATCAAAACTTACACCTAAGCCCATCACAACAGGAATATCAGCGTTAATTGATATAGATCAAACCAGCCTATTCTGTCTGTATTACCATGCAATCGCATGTTAACAAACACCTCAGAAGGGGGCCGTGTGAAGCTAAATACCTTGCTGTACCGTGGAGTCCTTGCACTCTCCATGGTTATCCTCTCCAGTTGCACATCCCCGCAATCGTCCACCGGGGTCGGCCAAGCCCCCCCGCATTCTGCAAAGTCCCATTTCCCCGGCAACGGTATACCGGTCATTGACCCGGCATTGGCGCACATTGGCGAGGAACTTTACAAACAAAATTGTGTGTTTTGCCATCAGGCCGATGCCATTGGCAGACCCGGTGTGGCCCCCTCACTGACCAACAAAGAATTTTTATCGGTGGCCTCCGACAAGTTTTTATACGCGACGATCCACGATGGCCGCATGGGCACCGGTATGCCACCGTTTGCTCACTTGAGCGATGAAAAAATCAAAGGGATCATTGCCTTCTTGCGTGCACACGCCAAATTGCCTTCGCGCTCGGATGAAGTAGACAGACAAGAACAGGCCAATGGCGATCCGCGCCTGGGTTCTATCTGGTTCCATCAGATTTGCTCCACTTGCCACGGCCCGGAAGGTGATGGCTATTCTGCCGGTGGCACGGGCACGGCCATTGGTAAGGCTGGCTTTCTGGATAAATCCAGCGATGGTTTTATTCGTGTCACCATCAAAGAAGGTCGTTCCAACACGCGCATGCTTCCCTTTCAAGGCTCGGAAGCGATGGCCGATCTCAGTGATCGGGAAATCGATGACATCATTGCCTATTTACGCACTGTCCCCAGCAAAAATTAAAGGAGTAATCCATGAAAGGTTCTAAAATGTCACGGCGTGATTTCTTGAAGAGCAGTTCGTTCATCACCAGTGCCGGTGTGGGAGTGAGTCTGTTCAGTGCATCCAACCCCGAACTGGAAGCCGCGCCACAAATAGGCACCACACCGGTTCGCAAGACCGCGTTGGCACAATGTCCGTATTGCGGCGTGGGTTGCGGTACCATCATTCAAGTGGAAAACGGCAAAATCGTTTCCATGCGCCCCGACAAAGATCATCCGACCAATTATGGTTTGCAGTGTATTAAAGGTTTGACTGCCGCAGAACCTATTTATGTTGATCGCATGGAAGGCGATTGTTATGTGCGTAAAGACGTCTGGGAGGAATGGAACAAACCCAACCACGGTGATCTCAGTTACATCAGTAAAACCAAAGGTAACTTCGACGACGAACACTTTGTCCGTGTGCCTTATCAAAAAGCCTCCGATATGACGGCACACAAGATCGCCCACTTCGCCAAGAAACACGGTGGCAATTCGATTGGCTTATACGGTTCCGGTCAATTGACCATGGAAGGCCAATATCTGGAAAACGTGTTTATGAAAGGTGTGCTGGGTTCCAACACCATTGAGGCCAATGCGCGCATGTGCATGACCTCCGCTGTTACCGGTTACTTCGCCACCTTGGGATCGGACACGCCGCCCACCTCGTATGAAGACATTGAGCTCACTGACATGATCATGCACTTCGGCCACAATGCCCGCGAAGCGCACCCGATCATTTTCTGGCGCTGCGCGGATCATAAAAAGAAAAACGATATTCCTACCGTGGTGGTAGATCCGCGTTACACCGGAACCTCAAAAGGCTATGCCGATATTAACCCGAATAACTCAATACACGTACCGATCCTCAACGGTGATATCAGTTTCTTAAACGCCATTGCCCACGTGTTACTCAAGGAACACCCTGACGTGATCGATTGGCCGTTCTTAAAAGGATTTAGCAGCGGCTGGAAGGAATATACCGAGGGTGTGTTAAAGGGTTACAGCCCCGAACAAGTGCAAGATCGCATGGGTAGTCCGGAGGTGACACCGGAGTTAATCCGCAAGGTCGCCGCGACATTTGCCGACGCCACACGCCAACGCCTCAACCGTGGCAAAGACGCGCATGGCGGCGTACTGATCATGTGGGGCATTGGTTATAACCAGCACATCCACGGTCAGCATAATGTTATTTCCATCATTAACCTGTGCGCACTGACCGGCAATTTGGCCAAGCCCGGTTGCGGCCCCTTCTCCATGACCGGTCAACCCAATGCGATGGGCGAACGCTTCACCGGTGGTTTAACGGGCCGTTTACCCTTCAACCTGCCGCTGGAACATGATGCACACCGCAAGCACATTGCCCAACACTGGCGTGTGCCTTTAAAAAATCTTGATAACGCGATGAATTCCACCAATCCCGGCTTTGCGGTGGGCATGATGGAACGCGCGATGAAAGATGAAGTGAAGGCGATCTTCTGGGTCTATGCCACGCACATTGACTTACCCGATCAACATAATCTCATTCGTCCGGCGATGATGAAAACATTTAATGTCGTCCAGGAAATATACCGGCACGCACCGAATAATTTATTTGCCGATGTTATTTTTCCTGCCGCGACCTGGGGTGAAGTACAAGGCACCTATATCAGTTCGGAAAGACGTATCAATATCGTTGATAAAGCAGCGGAACCACCACCCCAATGCCGTCCGGATATGGACATGGTGATCGACAAGGGCATTGAAATCGCCGACCTGTTGGGTATGGACGGTAAAAAAATCTTTCCCTACAAACGCGATAAAGAAGGATTTTACGATGCCGAAGAAGTCTTTCGCGATGTGTTGCGCGCCAGCAAAGGCACGGACACGGACGTTACCGGTATGCTCGATGTTGAAAAGAAAGATAACATCAGTCCCTATGAACAAATCCGGCAAATACGCGGAGTACAATGGCCCGCGCCCTCCTACATCATTGCTAAGGAGGGTGGCACCAAGCGTCGCTACATGGATCAGGAAGGTGAATGGAAAGGCCGCCCCTACGGCATGTTTCGTACCAAAGATGGCAAGGTCAACATCAAGTTATGCCATCAGGATTATTCGCAACGCAAAGAGATCACCGCGCAGTTGATGGAGTTTGGTTCCAAACCCGGTGTCTACACCATCGACAATCTTGACTTGTTGAAAAAGGCACGTGACATGGGTTTAACACCCGATCTGCCCGATGATGAGGAACGTGGCAAGGCATGGGATCAAATAGCTAAAGATAAATATCCGTACTGGTTGGGCTTGGGTGTGGTCTACGAACATTTTCATACCGCCAAATCGCACCGCAGTCCTACCACGCGCCGTTTGGTACCGGAGATGTACGTCGAGGTACATCCCGATGATGCCAAAGACCTCGGTATTAAAGACGGTGAAAAAGTCCGACTGGTCACGCGCCGTGGTTTTTACGAGGCACGTGCGCAAGTGGGTAACAACAGTATCGTCAAACCATCGCGCAACTCAGTACCGCGTGGTTATATGTTTAGTCCGTGGAATCTGTCAGTTGCTGACAGTGCGGATCCACGCAAAAATAAATGGCTGGTCAATGGCACGTCCAGTCGTGTCTGGGATCTTGTTTCCGGTCAGGTGGATTTCAAAAAACTCGCTTGCCGCATTGAAAAGATCACGTAAGCAATAATAAGGCGACGTACATGCAGCGGCGTGGCTTTTTACAATGGGTAACCGCCACCGGTCTTGGTGCTATGCTGGGATCGGTGCGTGCGGCAACCAATGTCCCCTCCATACGTTTTCTGCGCCCGCCCGGCGCATTGGCGGAAAATGATTTTCTTGCGCGCTGTATTCGTTGTGGTAATTGCGGTGAAGCCTGTCCCAATCGTTGTATTTCCTTTTTTCAAACAGAAAATGGTCTGCCCTCCATGGGCACACCCTACATTATTCCACGCGAGCAGGCGTGTATCTTGTGTATGAAGTGTGGCGTCGCCTGTCCCACCGGTGCGCTCACGCCCATTGAAGCCGATGCCGAACACATCATGAAAAAGGTGCGTATGGGGATTGCACGTGTTGATCAACAATTATGTTTATCGTATCAAGGGAAAACCTGCGGCGTGTGTTATCGCGCCTGTCCGTTGCAAGACGTGGCAATCCGTGTGCAACGTTTGGAACAACCGGTAGTGATGGATAAATGCGTAGGTTGCGGGTTGTGTGAACGCTCCTGTATCCAAATCCCACAAGCGATCCGTATTCAACCCCTTTACTCAGGTCTCCCGGCATGAAACATTGGCAACGACATCTGAATAAACTGCGCTGGATCAGTTTGAGCACAGTGTTTGCCATGCTCATCCTCATCCCCTATTTGCACCTGTATCAAACCTATGAAGCCAGCCATTCGTATGATCGTTTAACCCCCGGTGAAAAAATTATTTTTGATACCCTGGCGGTGCTCACCAAGCCATTTACCAACGACCCGGTGAATGATCTGAATAAGCTCAAAGGCAATACCTGGTCAGGAAATCTATTT
Source organism: Gammaproteobacteria bacterium (assembly GCA_043719675.1). GTDB lineage: Bacteria > Pseudomonadota > Gammaproteobacteria > UBA6429 > Thiohalophilaceae > JACQBC01. Next base: position 38,404 of record JAYSTO010000096.1, read on the forward strand.
GGCATGAAGATCAGCGACCCACTGGCAGTACTGGGACAATCGATCGCAGGACTGACAATCTATTGGCCATTTGTCCTGACGGCGCTCATTCCTGTCCTGTTTACTGTTTTCGTTGGCCGGGTTTATTGTGGCTGGATTTGCCCGGCGACATTTTTGTATGAATTAAATGACAATTTAGCTACCTGGTTAAAGCGTTTTGGCGTGCCCATCAGTCAACACCGACTCCATGTCAATCTCAAATACGGTGTGCTGATTGTCGGCAGCCTATTGTGTGGCATCACCAGCACCATGCTGTTTGCGGCCATCTACCCACCCGCGGTGATTGGTCGTGAACTGTATTTTGGAATCGCTGCGCAGGGGTTTGGCATCGGTATTATTTTCTTTTTACTGACGTTGTTGTTTGACTTGTTCGTTGCCCGGCGCGGATTTTGCCGCTACGTCTGTCCCGGCGGTGCATTGTATTCCCTGCTTGGACGTTTCCGCCTGGTGCGCATTCAGCGCAACGTTGCAACCTGTAATGATTGTGTGAAGTGTGCCGCTGTTTGCCAATTTGGACTTGATCCCATGCGCGATGAGTTCGGCCAGGAATGCAATAACTGCTCCGCCTGCATTGCGGTCTGCCCAACGGACGCACTGGATTTTAAATTACAACATAAAGACATCGCTTATCAAGGGCCGGGGCATCTTGGCCACCGTCACCGCCAGACAATGACGGAGGCGTCACGCTAATGGAACGGCGAACTTTTTTGCGTAGTGCAGGTACGTATGGTATTACCGCGGTGGTGGTTAGCGGCAGTTTACTGGGTTTCACCCGTTTACTTGCACCGGCGGAATCCCCTCCGCCGAGCCAACGCATCCCGTTACCCGGCGCACTGGCGGATGAAAATGAATTTATTGCGACGTGTATCGGTTGCGGTTTGTGTGGTGAGGTTTGCCCGCCACGCTGTATTTTATTTTACAAACGCAGCGGCGCGAAGGCGTTGAACACACCGTATATCAATCCGGAATACAAAGGTTGTATTCTTTGCGGTAAATGCATGGCGGCATGTCCAACCAATGCGTTAACCATTACGCAAACTGAAAAAGTGACGATGGGTTTTGCCCGTATTGATCGGGATGCATGTTACCCCTGGGTAGATCGCGGTGTCTGCGGTGCCTGTGTGAGTATCTGCCCATTAGGTGACACGGCCATTGGTTTTGACTTTGCCAATATGTATCGCCCCGTTGTCAAAAACGGTTGCGTCGGCTGCGGGCTGTGTGTTGAAGTATGCCCCGAACCCAGCTTGCCGATTCGCATCAGCCGTAACCATCAACACATTCCAACACGATTTAAAACCGCAGGTAATGCATGAGCCGTTTATCAAACATTTTAGTGATGAGTATTATATTCGTTATCGTCAGCGCTCCCTGTCACGCCCATCATGTCTTGGGTAAACCCGCTTACAGTCATTCTGAAAATTCCGCCACGCCACCGAGTATACAAATTGAAACCCAGATCGGTAAATACTTTGTCACGCTCATGGCCTATCCGGCTTTCCCCAAACCCCATGAACAGGGTCGAGTACACCTCTATGCCAGCCGCATCGAGGACAGCGCACCGCTGATGGTGCCCATCACCTTTAAGGTCCGCGATGATAGTTGGTTTTCAACTGATCAAGAAATACTCGGTGCGCAGACACCGGTTGAAAACATCTATAAACAAGGTTTTGTATTTAGCAAAGAAGGTGACTATATTATTACCGCTGACTTTCACAGCGACGGCGAACCTTACACTATTGACTTCCCCTTAACCGTTGGCAGACCATTCCCGGTTGGCACCATCGGCAGTGTGGCGATTTTTATTTTTATTATTTTAATTTCCGTCACCCTTATCCAACGTCACCGTTTACAGCGACTCCAATCGAATCGCTATCAACGTGATACACCGGTACCACCATGAACGAATGGCTTGATAAAAATATTTTTGATCTGCTGCGCTTAAACGCAGAAGGCATGACCCATGGCGGCTTGCCAACCCTTTGGGCCACGCTGGCGATCCTGTGCATGATGACGTTGTTGGTTACCACGTCCTTTATGACACACTCGCCGGGTATCCCAATCAAACTGACATCAACGCCGCTGCTGGGAAGATTACTCCAACCCCTGCTACGCTCGCCTGCCTGGATCATTGTCTTGCGCGTGATCACAGCGGCTGTCTTTGTGCTGGCAATCACCGCCGGTTTGTTTGGCACACCGATTGCCGAACGGAATCTGGCCACGACGTTGACCTGGACCTTATGGTGGAGCGGGATCATCATTGCCATTTATTTTGTCGGCAGTGCCTGGTGCACCATCTGTCCATGGGACACCATTGCAAACATACTGGTGCGCTTGCGTGTTTGGTATAAACCCGTATTCGCCAAAGGTTTGAATCTGCGTGTACCAAAAGGATTACGCACCCTTTGGCCTGCAAGCAGCATGTTTATTATTTTAACCTGGTTTGAACTGGGCGTGGGCATCACTACCAGTCCTTATGCCACGGCCATCCTCGCCCTGACCATGATCGCGATGGCGACATTGTCATTGTTACTGTTTGAGCGCAAGGCCTTTTGCCGCCACTTCTGTTCGGTTGGCCGAACCATTGGCTTCTATACTGAATTGTCACCCTTGGTATTACGTGCCAATAATAATGACATTTGCGCAAACTGCACGACACTGGATTGTTATCACGGCAGCGAAAAAATCGAGGCCTGTCCGACACATTTAGTGATTGGCCGACATGAAGATGTGCGGTATTGCACTTCCTGTGGCGCATGTGTATTCAGTTGCCCAAAACAAAATGTGGACTGGCATTGGCAAAAAAAACCATTGCAACGACTAACCGCCACACGGATTAATAGCAGTGAAGCCTGGTTTATCCTGATCCTCGCCACCTTAACTATCTTTCATGGTGTCACGATGCTGCCATTGTGGGAAACCATGGTCAGACAGACGGCAATGGCCCTGAATGATCGAGGGCAACTGCTGCTGACCTTTAGTATTTTAATGAGTCTGGCAATGTTAATCCCGCTTGGCATTTATTCACTGATCATTTTTCTGGCGCAACGCCTGCATCGTCCACAGTGGGAGTTCTCACGTCTGTTTAACCAATTTGCCCTGCCCTTGTTGCCGATTGCCTTTTGTTATCACATTGCCCATAACCTTACACACCTGGTGCGCGAGTCCAACGGATTTACCGCTGTGTTATTAAATCCCTTTGGTCACAATACCCTGCCAATGACCATGGCGGAAAAACACGCCCGGCATTTGTATCCATTAATCCCGGATGACCTGACATTTATGCTGCAAACCCTGCTCATAATTATCGGTTTTTGGTGGGCGTTACGCCTCTTTAAACAACGCGTAGTTCATTTCCCGATCGGCAATCTGCAACAAGCATTACTGATCAGCTTTTTTTTCTCTACCAGTTTGTTTGATCTGTGGTTGTTGTTACAGCCCATGATCATGCGCATGTGAGATTGACATGGACATGCAACGCCGGAACTTTTTTCGCCGCCTGGCCGGTAAAACATCGGAAACTGTGATCCAACAGATGGAATCACGCGTTATCGAAAGAGCACGCCAATGGATTCGGCCACCTTATGCCCTGGCGGAACTGGAATTTTTATTAAAGTGCACACGTTGTACGGATTGCATCACCGCCTGTCCGCATCAGGTTATCTTTCCCTTACCGATTCGACACGGTGCGGATGTCTTCGGCACCCCGGCATTGGATCTCTTGAACAAGGCCTGTCACCTCTGTGATGGTTATCCGTGTGTTGCGGCGTGTACCGCCAGTGCATTGCAACCACCGATCACAGAGCCCGTGCCATTGCCGAAGCTGGCGATGGTGAGTATTGATGAAGCACGCTGTTTGCCTTATCAAGGTCCTGAATGCGGTGCTTGTGCAACTGTATGTCCTGTTGATGGTGCGTTGCGTTGGTCAAGCGAAAAACCCCGCATTGATGCAACCGCGTGTGTAGGTTGCGCACTCTGCCGTGCGGCGTGTATCACCGAGCCGAAGGCCATTTTGATCACATCACGAGATATCAGTACGGTCGTGCAAGAAACATAAGCTTCGGCTGGATTTCAGATAAAGGGGAAGTTACACTCGCATGACAGTCTGACATTCAAAATAGGGAGATGTGACATGGCCGAGGTGAAAGCCGCCGTTAAAACAGAACAAGAATTACGCGAACAGCGGCTGCAAATTTATTGCAAAGAAACCAAAGGCGGCGCGCCGTGTACGCCGGGGGCGATAGCCCAGGCGCTGGGCATCGCCAACGCGAATGAAGTGCCGTCCATGAACAACCGCGACCATAATTTGGCTAAACTCGTCGCCCAACACTTCGTCCGGGAAAAAAATGTCATGGAATACGATTTTATTTATTCATGGCCGGAGGGCGGCGCCATCCTCTCTAAAAAAGCCTACCAGACCTTCAAGGACTATGCCAGAACGCCTTACGGGGGGATGATGATTAACAAAATCTTACAAGACCACAGCATGCCCGGCTGGGAGCGATTTAAAAAGCGATTTAGAGTTAAATTGTTCGATGGGGACAGAGCCCATGGGGATACCGATTGGATTTCGCTGCCGTCCGGTTTCCCGTTACTCACCGAGTTAGCCACCGGCGATAAGGTCGATCCCCTGGCGATCATCCACCACGAATTCGGCCACACCCGCTACTATCCCGGTCATCGGCCCGGTAAAGATGTCACCCTGCAAGACGAGCGGGACGTGGTGATTCACCGGGAGAATCCGGCCCGGATGTACAATAAAAATGAGCCGCGTTACGCGTATTACAATGATGATGGCGATAATCCGATGACTGTTAACATTATCACCGGAGAAGAAAAAAGCGGCATTCATGCCACCGATAAAGCCGATCCGCGTAAATTTGTAAACCCAAAGTAAAAGGGGATGAACATCATGAACCGCACTATCCTCGTCTCTTTCTTGTTGTTTGCTTCTGCGTGTCACAGCACAGATTCTGGCTATCTGGAAACCGATAAGATACAGTTGCTATTTGGCGACCCCTCAGAAACTTTTGATGATAAAGAAAAGATAATTGCATTCCCTTCCATTGTTCAACTATCCATCCAGATGGATATCGAACAGGTAACACAGGTTGAGTTGAGTGATGTGTCGTCGGCCAGGGCATGTAAAACCGAGGATGTGCTGCCCTCACCGTCCACCCTCGCCGTGTTCACCTTCGATCCCAAAGCCAACATTAAAAAGATCGATTTCCGCATGAAGTTACCGTGCGCGGCTTATTTTCGTGAATTTTATGTCATGATCAAGGTGAAATCCCTGGGCGGTAATTATGTGATGAGAAAAAAATTCCCTGTCATCATTTCGAGAGGAGAGCGAGCGTGACCATTATTTCAGTGAATCGGCAGAATAGCTTTTCGCTTGCTTTAAACGCATGGTTCTCCACGCAATAGCGCGAGCAACTGCCAAGTAAAAATAGCTGCACATCATGAACCGAATCATCCTCGTCTCCTTATCGCTGTTTGTTTCCGCGTCTCACGCCGCCTATCCTGATGACTATGAGCATACTGATAAAATTCACCTGTTTGTCCTCGGAAAAAACAATGAGCGACATGAAGAAGAAGTCCTTGTCGATGACCCCACTGTTTCGGTATACATACACATTGACTTGGAGAATATCACGCAGGTTGACTTTATCGACGTCTCGATAGCGGAAGAATGTCTTAACTGGAAGCCCTCCCCACCCTCAACGATTGCGTCGTACAAAAGAGACCCCAAGGATCCCGGTTGGAAAGTGGATAAGATGGGGTTCAGTATGCGACTCCCCTGTGGTGCCTATCACCAAAGCTTTTATTATGTGATTCAGGTGAAAACCCTGCAGGGAAATTTTTATAGTCGAAAAAAATTCCCCGCAAAATTAATCCTGCGCCCTGGGTGCAGTGGAGAAAAATCATGGAACACCTCCTCCTGATCTCTTTACTGGTGCTGGCTTCCGGGTCGTATGCCGCGTATTCCGGTTATGTGGAAACCGATAAAATCCACCTGCTTGTCTATGGTGACGACAAGGCATTACATGAAGAAGAAATCCTCGATTATGATCCACATGTGCAGGTCGTCATAAAAATAGACCTGGAGGATGTCACCCAGATTGAATTCAATGATGTGTCAGATTTAGCCACTTGTTATAATCGAGCGCCGTTCTCGCCCTCCACCATCGCCACGTACACACTCAATCCAAAGATCAAGATTAAAAATATCGTTGTGCGCTTCTTATACCCCTGCGCGGCGTATCGGCAGGCATTTTATTACGCGGTCAAGGTAAAAACCCTGCAGGGTAATTATTTTATTCGAAAGAAATTCCCCGTTAAACTTTTAAACCGTATAGATGGGGACGGACCATGACCCTTCATTGATATAAAAATCCAGAAGATTAAGGATCCGCCTGCCATCACGCCTATCACCCGCGCGTTCAGGGTAGGCATCGGGGCCGCCGACAACGCCGATCCGCGTATATTTGTAAACCCAAAGCAAAAAAGCCTGCACATCATGAACCGAATTATCCTCGCCTCTTTATCGTTGTTTGTTTCCGCGTCTCACGCCGCCTATCCCGACTATGAGCATACCGATAAAATCCACCTGTGGTGATGAAGGCCAACTGCTACGCAACTATCGGTGAAAATACCTGGCCCACGCTGTTATTCCATCCATTTATACCGTTGACTTCAAATATCTGGGTGTTTATGCTGCCTTACATCTAACGTTCAAAATGAAGGAGAGGTGACATGGCCGAGGCGAAAGCAGCCGTTAAAACAGAGCAGGAATTGCAAGCCCAGCGGGTAAAAATATATTGCGATCATTTCGTGGGCATGTGTACCCCCGGCGCGATAGCCACAGCACTGGGCATCGCCAACGCGAATGAAGTACCATCAATGAACAACCGTGACCATAATTTTGCTAAATTCGTAAAACAACACTTCTATGTCGAAAATGACCTGTTTGCAGCGACTGCCAGTTTTTCTTGGCCAAAGACCGGTATCATCTATCTCAAGGCCTACAAGGCCTTGCAGGACTATTCCAAAACAGAATATGGCGCGTTGACGATCAATAAAATTTTAATGGAACACCGCATGCCCGGCAGAGTACTCTTTCAAGTCAGACTCGACGATAACGACGGGGCAAAGGGAAGTACAAATTATATTACATTCCCTTCCAGGTTCCCGCTCATCTCCGTATTAGAAACAGGAGACACGGTCGATGCCCTGGCCATAATCCACCACGAAATGGGCCACACTCGTTTTTTTCCCGGACACAAGCCAGGGGTAGCAGTATCGATTCAAGATGAGCGGATTGCGGTGATTCACAGGGAAAATCCCGCCCGGATGTACAATAAAAATGAGCCGCGTTATGCCTATTTTAGTCCGCTCTTTAATCAGACCATAAATATTATCACCGGAGAAGTCAAAGCGGGTATCATGGCCACCGATAAGGCCGATCCGCGTAAATTTGTAAACCCAAAACAAGGAGAGTAGACGCGTCATGAATCGTCTTATTTTCATATCGTTGCTGCTATGTGTTTCTACGTGCCATAGCGTGGATTCCGGCTATGTGGAAAGTGATAAAATACATTTGCTATTTGAAGAGGCCGGAACCGGCGCACTAGATGAAAATGAAAAAATAATTGAGACCCCTGTGCTTGTTCCACTGTCTATTCGCATGGACATCGAGAAGGTAACTCAGGTTGAGTTTAGTGATGTGTCATCGGACGAAATATGTGATTTTGGCGATATTCCCTCCTCTCCATCTAAAATAGCCTCTTTCACCTTCGACCCCAAGGCTAACATAAAAAAGATCGACTTCCGCATCCGATTACCCTGCGCCGCTTATCGTCAAAAATTCTATTATCTCATCAAAGTAAAATCCCTGGGGGGTAATTATTTCATTAGAAAGAAGTTTCCAGGTAAAGTTATATGGAATGCTGGGTCAGGAGCGTGACCATCATTTCGGAAAATTCGTAGCACAACACTTCAAGATGATAAATATCCGTTCACCATTCACATTATCACCCGGTGCGGAAAAACCGGGAAGCCGGGCTTTTGACTAAACCGACTTTTATTCCTTGATCCGCCGCTGGCGCATCCAATCGATGGGTTGTGTAATCTGCCAAACACTTTGCATCACCAAATCTAAGGTCATATGGCCAAATTTCATTACACTCGTACCACGATAGACCAAGCATCACTCCGGAAGGTCGAGGTACCCCTTTTTTCATGTTTCTGGCCTTATTCACGTGAGTTTAGCCACAGAAATAACCCGTACCTGATGTAACACCTTGTTTAATGTGCTATAAATGGCATACCCCTCATCCAACTAAAGCGCGACGGACCTATGCCTACTATTGTCGTGGTCGACGACCAAATCACTACTTTAAAACTCCTATCCAAGATATTAAGTAGCATTAATCGCTTCCCCAACGTGGAAGTTGTGACATTTTCCGACGAAGCTAAGGCGCTGACCTGGTTAAAAAGCAATATCGCCGATTTAATTTTGCTTGATTATAAACTGCCCCACATCAGCGGCCTGGAATTGATCACACTGATCCGGCAATGGCCTCAATACGGTGGCGTACCCATTGTGATTGTCACCGCCTACGATGAACTCAGTATCCGTTATGCGGCACTGGATGCCGGGGCAACCGATTTTATCGGCAAGCCAATCGACTATCGTGAATGTCAGGCACGTTGTACCAATCTTTTGTTAATGCGCTCGCATCAACTGCAGATCGAACACCACAACAAAAAATTGGCGGATCTGGTGACAGCCACCACACACACCGTCATTGAACGCGAACGTGAAGCACTTTACCACCTTGCCAAAGCGGGTGAATACCGCGATGCGGATACGGGTAACCATATTTTGCGTATCGCCAAATATTCCCACTTGATTGCCAAAGGTATTGGCATGGAAGAAGATTATTGTGAGCTTATTGAACATGCCAGCCCAATGCACGATGTCGGCAAGATTGGTATTCCGGATCACATCTTACTCAAACCCGGTAAACTGAACCAAAGTGAATGGGTGATCATGCGCACCCACAGTGAAATGGGTTATGAAATTCTTGCTGGCTCCACGTCAAAATATATGCACATGGGCGCCACCATCGCGCTTCACCACCATGAAAAATACGATGGTTCAGGTTACCCAAAAGGCCTGGCTGGTAATGCCATCCCCCTTGAGGCACGAATTGTCGCAGTGGCGGATGTATTTGACGCACTCACCTGTATACGACCCTATAAAACCGCCTGGCCACTCAACAAAGCCATGACCTTCCTCAAAGAACAGGCAAAATTGCATTTTGATCCCAACTGCATCGCTGCCTTTTTGGGCCAGCAACACATCGTCGAGGAAATACATAAAAAATTTGCCGACGAAGGCAGTCTGCATTCGAACAATCAAAAAAACAGCTAATGATGACTTCGCCCTTTAAGCACTTTCTGGAACGCATCCGGCAAGCGCCGGGCCACGAACATGAGCAAGCTCTGATTCGTTTAATCATCGGTTTGAGTGTTTTTTGTTACATTGCCATCACACACCTGGGAAATCTCAGCGTTATTTATCTTGTTGCAGCGGAAATATTATTGTACACGGCCGCTGCTATCGGTATCTTTGCCTGGATAGCCATAAATCCTCGCTCTGATCGTACACGGTATATTTTCAGTAACATTATTGATATAACCGGCCTTTCCTATGCGCTATACCTCGGCAATGAAATCGGTGCCGCCTTATACCCGCTTTATCTCTGGGTCACCTTTGGTTTCGGTTTTCGTTTTGGCAGATTACACCTGGCCATCAGTGCCACACTAAGCATCATTGGTTTTATTGTCGTATATTTGTATTCCAATTACTGGCACCAACACAACGTCTTATATACGGGTTTATTGGGAGGCTTAATCCTGTTACCCCTTTATGTCTCCACCTTGTTAACCCGGCTGAAAAAAGCGATTGATCACGCTGAGATTGCGAATCGGGCCAAGAGCGAATTTTTAGCAAACATGAGCCATGAGATCCGCACTCCGCTCAATGGCATTGTTGGTGCTAACGACTTGCTGAAATCATTACGGCTTAACAAAGATCAATACGAATACACAGAAGCCATCGACTATTCGGCCAAGTCATTGCTGAGTTTAATTGATAATATCCTCGATATCTCAAAAATTGAGGAAGGTAAAATTGAGATTCATCACGATATTTTTGATCTGCATCAACTGCTGAATAACGTTATCCGCATGTTTAAGTCGCACGCGAACATCAAGGGACTTGCCCTGAAATTACATATCGATGCCAATGTTCCCTTTGCGCTCATTGGCGACCACAACAAGCTGCGGCAAATACTCTTTAACCTCATCGGTAATGCGATTAAATTCACCGAGACCGGTGGGGTTACAGTCACTGTGTCCTTATCGACGGAGTTGCCTGCTGACAGCTCTATGGCGCAACTTCGTTTCCAAATAAGCGACACAGGTATCGGCATAAAGCAAGATGAACAATCCCGCATCTTTGAGCGATTTCACCAGGTGGATAATTCTGAAACACGACGCTATAGCGGTTCCGGCCTGGGAACCACCATTGCCAAACAATTGGTCGAATTAATGAAGGGGAAAATTAACCTCGACTCCGTGTATGGCGAAGGCTCGACCTTTTATTTTTCGTTACCGTTTGAAACCCAGCCCGCTAAAGTGGACTATGCTGTAAGCTTAAAATCATTACATGTAATTGTCATTACTGATATTGGCCGCCGATTACTGAACATCGTCGAATACACCAAGAGCTGGGGTATCACGGTGCATGACTTTACTTCGGTAGAAACCGCGCTGGAGTACATGCGTACCACGCCGCATCAATCACTTGCGCATGCCTTTATTATCGCAAAGTCTTCCTATGATATTGATGCGGAAAACACCGTTGCCGCTATCCGTCGGCAGGATGCCTTTGCCTCCGCAAAGCTCATTATCATAGAAGATGTTATTGAAGAAAAAAGACAAGCGACCTTACTAAAATATGGCTACGACTATGTCCTGGCATGGCCACTGGATAAAAAACAGCTCTATAATGCCTTACATTCCTCTCCTGCATTACATTTCGATGCGGACAACGTGGTATTTATTTCCGAGCAGGCGCCCAACTACGCACAACAAAAATTCCGTGTGCTGGTTGCCGAAGATAACATCACCAACCAGAAAATTATTGCGCATACCCTGACAAAGGCGGGCCACCTGGTGAAAGTCGCCAACAACGGTGATGAGGCGCTCGATATTCTGGAGAACGACCAATTTGATTTATGCATCGTCGACATGCACATGCCGGTGCTGGGAGGTATTCAAACCGTACAACAGTTTCGATTACTCTATCCCGACAATAAAATGCCGTTTATTATGCTTACCGCCAATGTCACCACCGATGCCATCGCCCGCTGTCGCGAAGTGGGTGTCGATCAATACATGACCAAGCCGGTGCGACCGAATGACCTGTTAAACGCCATCGTCGGGATCGTCAAACCATTAACTGTACCTAAACCAGATCTTATTAATAAAAACGCCATAAATACCGACTCCCCGAATTTGCCGGAGGCCGTTAATATTGAAAGCATTCAATATTATCTTGATGATGAAGAATATTTCAACGACCTCGTGACCAGTTTTATCAAGGATGGCCAATTACTGTTGCGTGATCTATCGCAAGCCGTTGAACAAAAACAGTATGTCACGTTTAAAGACACGGCCCATACCTTTAAAAGCCCTGCCGGTAGCCTGGGCGCCAATCAACTTTATAAACTGCTCAATGTCGCCTCAAGAATGTCAAAAGAACGCTTTACGGATGAAGGCGCCGATCTGGCCGATCAAATCACCCATGCCTTCCACCGTGCGCAATTCGCACTGTGGCGAATTGCGCACAAATTAAAGTCCGTCAGTGATAGCAACGACCAGTCACCCTCTTAAGCAACACGATGGATTACCTTATTATCTCGTTTTTCGAATTTTCTCTTTTGCTGAGCATTTGCAAACCGTTCCATCACACGTAATGCCTTGTCATCCAGTCGCAGCGCTGCCTCCACCCAGATATCCGTTACCTGCTGTAATTCCGCCAGGGCCAGCGGTTGCACAAGCTGACGCGCCTTAAGCATTGCGCCGCGTCCGTGTTGTTGCCGACGGTGCTGGGTAATAACATCCAGCGTTGCCTGGTGCCCCTCGCCATCACGCACACAATGATCAATGACACCCATCTCATACAATTCCCGGCCCGTGTACACACGCCCGGATGTGATCATTTTTTCAGCTACGTGCGGCGCTACCCGGCGTATCAGATAAGAATATGCGCCCATGCCGGGAAATAAGTTAAAAGTAATCTCCGGAAAACATACCTGGGCAGATTCCTCCGCAATAATGATGTTGCAGGAAAGCGCCGCTTCAAAACCACCGCCGTAGGCACTGCCTTCGATTAATGCTATTGTTGTGATTCCACGATGAAATTGCTGATGACATTTGTAGCCCAATTCAAGACACGTATAACCATAGGTACGCAATCTTTCTGTGTTATCTGTTCTGATATAGTGTATAAAGTTTTCCAAATCTCCACCGAGATTGTATACCCTGTCAACACCCGATGCGGCAATCACATATTCAACCGGATGCGGAGTATCTGGGTAGGTTTCAATCTTATTAAATAACTTTTGTAAATCGTTCAGTAATGGCCAGCTAAAACAAGGACGTGGTTCACTCTTCATATAAAACCAGAGAGAGCACGTCTGCGCATGGTAATCCGTACTCAACTGTTCATAGTCATCATTAAAGTAGTCTGAAATAGAATATTTCTCGGCAATCTGTAATTTAGAATTTTTCATAGCGCACTCCTTCCAATCGGTTAATTGCTCAGTACGGCGAGACTGCTTGTTAAACTCTTATAGTTTTAAAAATAAACAACACAACGTACGGATGACATGTTTCTTGAAATGATAATAGTACAATATTACTATTAATGGTATCTTTGTCGGCAAGCGATCACGTTGGCCTGTTGTCAGATACCGTGGCACGACACCCCTGGTCGCTGTTCCCTTCATTTCCTGGGAAGCCTTCCGTTATCCGCTACTGAGGATCGCCGACGGCCACCGGCCTGTCTCTCCGTGATGGTCTGTTTTGCCTGCCACCCACCGCACCTCCGTGTGACCGCCCACGCAATGTAACTGTGATCTAATCCCCATTCACAGCGGCCCCCGTTACAAAACGGTGGCTGACAAAAAGGCATTGTTTCATTTTATTAGGCATAAGTGATACCAACCAATACATATTCAGTGCAACGAGGGTAAAGAGGCGGCGATTCCCACCACGCTGGAATCAGGCGACAACTACGCTGACAATTACCGCGTTCTGCAACAAGCAGCGAAGCTTCGTCTTGACGTCAGAATAATCGGGGCTTATGCTCCCTTCAGTCCCACGATCAAAATAAGGAAATTCAATATGGCAGAGGTGAAGGCAGCAATTAAAACAGAGCAGGAGTTGCGAGTCCAGCGGGTAAAAATTTATTGCGATAAGTTCGTGGACATGTGTACACCCGGCGCGATAGCCACGGCACTGGGCATCGCGAACGCGAACGAAGTACCGACAATGAACAACCGTGACCATAATTTTACTAAATTCGTCAAACAACACTTCTATGTGGCAAAAAATGATTTTGAAACTTATTCCAATTTTTCTTGGCCGAAAGTCGGTATTATCTATACAAAAGCCTATCAAACCTTCCAGGTCTATTCCAAAACAGAATATGGGGCCGTGATGATTCAAAAGATATTGCGGGAGATCCGCATACCCGGCGAGGAGCTGTTTCAAGTCAGACATGACGACAACGACGGGGCAAAAGGGAGTACAAATTTTATTACATTTCCTTCCGGGTTTCCTCTCATCTCCGTATTAGAAACATGAGACACGATTGATCCCCTGGCGATGATCCATCACGAATTCGGCCACACCCGCTTTGCCCCCGGACATAAGCCAGGAGTAGAAGTATCAATGCAAGACGAGCGGCTTGCGGTGATTCACAGGGAGAATCCGGCCCGGATGTACAATAAAAATGAACCGCGTTATGCGTATTATCATCCCGAAAAAAAGACAACCATTAATATTATCACCGGAGAGGAAAAAGGCGGCATCCATACCACCGATAAAGCCGATCCGCGCATATTGATACAAGTAAAGTAAGAGGAACCAACGCGTCATGAACCGCATTATCCTCGTCTCCGTATTGTTGTTTGCCACTGCATGCCATAACGCGAATCCCGGTTATGTGGAAACCGATAAAATACAATTACTCTTCTACAGCGATGGAAGATTAGATGATAAAGAAAAAGTAATTGACCATCCTACACTGGTTCCACTGTCCATTCATATGGATATCGAGAAGGTAACGCACGTCGAGTTTAGTGATGTATCGCCTGACGAGATATGTAATTATAGTCAAGCTCTGCCCTCACCTTCTAAAATGGCGTCTTTCACCTTCGATCCCAAGGCTAACATAAAAAAGATCGACTTCCGCATCCGATTACCGTGTGCCGCTTATGATGAAGGATTTTATTACCTCATCAAGGTAAAATCCCTGGAGGGTAATTATGTCATGAGAAGGAAATTCCTCGGTAAAGTTATCTGGAATGCCGGTTCAGGAGCGTGACCATTATTCCGCAAAATTCGTAGCACAACACTTCAAAATGATAAGTATCCGTTTACCATGAATATTATCACCGGAGAGGAAAAAGGCGGTATCCAGGCCACCGACAAAGCCGATCCGCGTATATTTGTAAAACCAAAGTAAAAGGACCTGCGCATCATGAAACGGATCATCCTTATATCCTTATTGTTGTTTGCTTCTGCGTGTCACAGCGCAGATTCTGACTATATGGAAACCGATAAAATATATTTGGTATATAGGGATGGCGGAACACTCGACGAAAATCCAAACATAATCGAAACCCCCATGCTTGTTCCACTGTCCATACACATGGAGATCGATAAGGTAACACAAGTTGAGTTGAATGATGTATCACCGGCTGTTCGTGAGTGTCTTGATTGGACACCCCCCTCACCCTCTACCATCGCATCTTTCACCCTCGATCCCAAGGCCAACATTAAAAAGATCGACTTTCGTATCCAATTACCCTGCGCCGCATATCGACAAGAGTTTTATTACACCATCAAGGTAAAATCCCTGGGGGGTAATT
>JAYSTO010000097.1:0-2953 GCA_043719675.1 Gammaproteobacteria bacterium
GCCGATGCGTTTGTGTACGATGCCAAGACCAGTGCTGGCAAGACGGTAAATACTTATATTAATACCCGTGTTACTGCCATCGAACAAACCGGCAAGGAATTTCTGGTGCGGACCAATAATGGCAATTTACGTGCGCGGTTTGTGGTGGTGTCGGCGGGCGGGCATAGTTTACTGTTTGCACAACGCATGGGTTATGGCAAGGATTTCGCCTGCCTGCCGGTGGCAGGCAGTTTTTATTTTACGCCGCAAGTATTAAACGGCAAGGTGTATACCGTGCAAAAGGAAAAATTGCCCTTTGCGGCGGTGCATGGCGATCCAGACGTGCTTGTTCCGGGTAAGACACGCTTTGGCCCCACAGCATTGATCTTGCCGATGTTGGAACGTCATAACTGGCGTACCATTCCAGAATTCTTCGAGGTATTCAGTTTTGGCAAAGGGGTGCGCGGTGTCATGTGGGACCTGTTTAAAGACAGTGAGATTCGCGCTTACATGTTGCGTAATGTGATGTTTGAAATTCCTCTGTTACGCGAACACCTGTTTATCGACGATGTGCGCAAGATTATCCCAACGATCAAGCGCAGCGATCTTGAGTTTGCGCCGCGTATCGGTGGGGTACGTCCGGTAATGATCGATAAACCCAACCGTAAGCTGCTTCTGGGTGAGGCGAAGATCAATCCAGGTAATGGCATTATCTTTAATATGACACCCTCACCGGGCGCCACCAGTTGTCTGCAAAATGGCGAACAGGATCTGCGCTCCATTGCCGCGCATCTTGGCTGTCAAATACATGAAGAATTATTAACAAGTGAATTAAGGAAGCTCTGAAGGGTCCCTCCGGAAATTCATTTTTTCGTCATCCTGCGTCGCTCTACCATCTATAATTACCCCTGTAGGCGTTCGCGGGACGGACCTGCGGAGGTGCCTTAAATAATTATTGCTGTCACCAACCTATTTACCGAGAATACATTGCCCACCACTTTTTTATATTGTCGTTCCGGGTTTGAAGCGGAATGTGCAGCAGAAGCGCAGAATCGCGCCAAGGCGGTTGGCTTGGAAGGTACCACAACAACAAAGCCCGATACGGGTTATGTGCTGTTTACTACCAACTCCACGACAGCATTGGAACAGAAAATCCCGTTTAGCTCATTTATCTTCGCACGTCAGTGGTTTACGGTTATTGATGCCTATACGGCGATGCCCATTACGGATCGTGTCACCACCCTCATGCAAGGCTTTAAAACCACCAAGGAATCGTTTACCGATATTTTCATTGATACGCCCGACACCAATGCGATTAAGCCACTGTCACCTCTGTGTCGTGGCATATTTAATCCATTAATGAAGGCATTGGAAAAAGAAAACAAAATCAACAAGAAGAGTAAATCCCGTGCCCATGTCTGTTTTGTTGCCACGGATGCGGCTTATATTGGTTATGCACAAGAAAATAATAGTTCGCCTTGGCCGATGGGCATTCCCCGGTTAAAATTTCCACGTGAGGCACCGAGCCGTTCGACTTTAAAGTTGGAGGAAGCGATCTTGCTCTTGATGAACGAGCGTGAACGCAGTGATTTTTTTAAAGCAGGTCGCCGCGCGGTGGATTTGGGTGCGGCACCGGGCGGATGGTCTTATCAATTGGTGCAGCGTGGTATGCAGGTGATTGCTGTGGATAATGCCAACATGGACAAAACTTTGATGGCGACGGAGATGGTCGAGCATCGCCGGGAAGACGGCTTTCATTACCGATCCCAGCGACCGGTGGATTGGATGGTGTGTGACATGATAGAACAACCGATCAAGATTGCAGAATTGGTTGCACGCTGGCTGGTGAATGGTTGGTGTGTGTACACCATTTTTAACCTGAAACTACCGATGAAAAAACGCTATACGGAATTACAGCGCTGTTTTGATTTGATTGATCGCAAGTTGAGTGAAAAGAAGGTTGTTTATCATCTGGCAGCAAAACAACTTTATCATGATCGTGATGAAGTGACAGTATTTATCCGGCGGGTGATTCGAAAGCAGTGATGCAGGCGTTATACCTGTTCGACGGTAGGTTAATAAGGATTCGCTTATTTAGGGTGCGATTTCTCTAAAATAAATTACACCGAAGCTATGCCGATATGGTAGAAATAGCCTGCGTATTATTGCAAAATTTCGAGGTAGCAAACAAATCGATGAGCGAATAAAAGGGTTCGTATATTGTGGTTCAGCACTTTTGAGCCATTAAATCGAACATTGAGTAGTGGATTAACCCCAAGGCCATTACTCAATTACTTTAACCGGGGCAATAAAAAAGTGAGGAATTATGAATTGGTATCTTGCGGTGTTAAAAAAGTATGTGGAATTTAATGGGCGGGCGCGTCGCCAGGAATACTGGATGTTTTTTCTATTCAATCTTATCTTTGCAATCGTATTAATTGTCCTTGATGCGGTAATTGGTACAGGCGGAATACTCAATATAGTGTATAGCCTTGCGGTATTTATTCCCGGAATTGCGGTTACCGTGCGCCGCTTGCATGATACCGATCGTAGCGGGTGGTGGTTCTTGATCGCCTTTGTACCGTTGATAGGTTTCATTGTATTGCTGGTATTTATGGTGATGGAAGGTCAGCAGAGTAGTAATCAATACGGCGAAAATCCAAAAGCAGCCTGAACAATATTCTTCTTTGGCCGCCTTGCCGCGCGCAGGGCGGTCATTCTTTTGAGTTAGCCCGTGCGTGCATACCTTAAAAAGTATGGATACACTCTTCTGCCTTACAACACTATCCTGATCGCGATAAAGTAACGGTATTTATCCGGCGGGTGATTCGGAAGCAGTGATGGATCTTGGGATTGCGCTCAAAATCCTTCGGTAAGGTTTGCTGCGTGATGTCGCTGACGTCCAGATCGGCCAAGGCCTCTTTATCCAGCCGGAATTTTTGATGATTGTTGGAAAATAGCAGGATGCCATGCT
>JAYSTO010000098.1:0-2952 GCA_043719675.1 Gammaproteobacteria bacterium
GCATAATCCGCGGCGGACATACCATTGTTATCACGTAGCGTTGAGTCAGCACCATAACGCAGCAACAGCTCAACCTGTTCGTTATGTCCTTGGCGTGCCGCCATCATCAAGGGTGTTTCGCCACCGGGGAGCGGGGTATTAGGATCCGTTCCTGCGGCAAGACACTGGGCAAGCGCCTTGGTATCGTTACGTTGCAGGATATCCACAAGCTGTTCGGTTGTTATCATGGTTTTTGCGAAAGGAGGGCAAGCTGCATTATCAGGGATGGTGCACGATTAGGCCAGCCAGGGAAGTAAAATAATGGCTGCGTCAGTACCACAGTTTAATGATTTTGGTATATGAATCCACAGGGATTATCTTTGCTTGTCGAATTGGCTGTGGCATTATAGTTATACACAAGTAGGGGTAACAGCCACCATGCGTCACTCTTCATTACCATTCGCCAGGAGCTTGCTGATTGCCAGCAGCCTGACATTTTTCCCATCCATCATATACGCCACTACACAGGTACAACCCTTAGTGGAGGTGGTTAACACCCCGGTGCGTGACTGCGCAAAGTCGGAAACAGTGACGCTGCCAATCATTACATGGGGTGGGGATATTGCCACCATCTATGCGAACGGCAATGCGGCGCAAACAACCAGCGGTAGCCTGTTCGATCAGCAGGGCCTGAAGGTGAAGCTGCTGCGCGACGATGTTTTTGCCAATCAGCTGAAGGCGTATGTAACCTGTGAGTCTCCGTATCTGCGCGGTACCCTGGGAATGGTTAATCAGGCGGCCGAAGTGGCCAATCGCGATCCACGCACCAAATTGGTGGTGATTTATCAAATGACGTGGTCGGTTGGTGGTGACGCCATCGTTGCCAAATCCCATATCAAAAAACCGGGCGACCTCAAGGGTAAGACAATCGCTGTACAAGCTTACGGGCCACATATCGATTACCTGGCCAAGGTCTTGGCGGATACCGGTTTGACCATGAAGGATGTCAACATCCATTGGACCCGGGATATCACGGGTACCAAAGATTCGCCCAAGGCAAAGTTATATGAAACCAACATCGATGCCGCCATTGTCATTATTCCTGACGCGCTGGCCTTAACCACGCGCGGCAGCGTGGGGACCGGCGCGGAAGATTCCATTAAAGGTGCGCGTATTCTGCTTTCAACCAAAACCGCGAACCGCATCATCGGTGATGTGTATGCCGTGCGCGCGGATTATTTCAAGGCCAACCGTGACAAGGTTGAGCGTCTGGTGCGAGGCCTGTTGCTGGCTGAGCAAAAGCTGAAGGTATTATTCAGCGGTAAGAACGCCCAGGACCCCGAGTACCGCAAACTGCTGACGGCGTCAGCCACGTTATTACTGGACAGCGCCCAGGCAACCGCGGACGCTGAGGCGATGTACCACGATGCAGAGTTCGCGGGATGGAGCGGCAATTCCAATTTTTTTAATAATAAAACTTTTCCGCGTCGCTTTGATGTGCTCAACCAGGAAATTCAAATCGCGATGCTGGGTATCGGTCTAACCAAGCAGAAACAGACAATCGATCAGGCACGCTGGGATTTTAATGCATTAAAAACCGGCTTGAGCCAAACCACCGTTGCTGAAACCCCGCGGTTTGATAAAGATCAAGTGTCACGCGTGGTCGCCCGGCGCAGTGAACAGGAAAAACTTTCTGAAGGTGAGTTATTCAGCTTTGAGGTGTTCTTCAAACCCAATCAGAATGATTTTGTGGCAAAGGATTATGCGAAAGAGTTTGATCGCGCCATTGCGCTGGCAGCAACGTATGGCGGTGCAGTTATTACGGTGGAGGGTCACGCCGATCCATTGGCGTATACCAAAAAGAAAAGTGCCGGTGAATCTGAACTGGTGCTCAATCGGGTTCGGCAATCGGCAAAGAACCTGTCAATGACCCGTGCGAATGCGGTACGTGATAGCTTAATACAATACGGTGAGAGCAAGGGTTTAAAACTGGATACCAGCCAGTTTGCCGCGATTGGTCATGGTATTAACAAGCCACGGCTGGGGATGTGCGGTGCCGACCCCTGTACACCGAAGACCGAGCAAGAGTGGTTGAGCAACATGCGGGTTGAATTTCGCTTAATTCAGGTGGAGGCAGAAGAAAGTGTCTTCCGGCCGCAGTAAAAAAGTCGTCTTTGGTCTCGCGCTGGTTTTAGCATTTGGCCTGTATCGTATGGCAGGCTGTGATGCGGTGGGGCCATCAGACAGCAAATCACCAGATGCATCCACATCGAAGGTATGGCCGCCAGCAGGTGAGAATGTCGCGCTGGTGAGTAATCTTACTGCGCGAAACTATTATGTTATTTTTGATGGCTCGGGCAGCATGAGTAATGCAGCGTGCAAGGGCACAGGCAGTAAGATGGAGCAGTCACGTGCGGCGTTAACGGTTTTTGCCAGGGGGATTAGCAAGAATACCAACCTTGGTCTGTTGGCGTTTGACAACCAGGGCATCACCGAGCGCATTTCACTGGCGACCGATAACCGTGAGCAATTTATCCTTGAAGTAGACACGGTGACGCCCAGTGGTCAGACACCATTGGCCGATTCGATTCAACAAGGTCGTGAGGCGCTTGAGCAACAAGCCCGGCGGCAATTGGGTTACGGTGAATACAACCTCGTGATTGTCACGGACGGTGAAGCCAGCAGCGGCCAGGATCCTACTGACGAAGTGAACAGCATATTGCAGCAAACGCCGATTATCATTCATACGATAGGTTTTTGTATCGGTACACGCCATTCACTCAATCAGCCGGGACGCACGTTATATAAAGCGGCAAACAGCCCCGACGAATTACAACGCGGGCTCGATGAAGTGCTGGCGGAATCTCCCAATTTTGATGTTAAACAATTCGATTGACCAGACGGGCTGGATAAACAGGTGAGTGGCCGACTGATCGGGTTTTTCGTCGTCTTGCTGTTGGGTACCATCGCCCT
>JAYSTO010000099.1:0-2943 GCA_043719675.1 Gammaproteobacteria bacterium
GGCTCAGCACTCTCCAGAAACAACTCTGTTCCCCCCTGCTTGGCGAAGCTGCCGCGCGTAGTGGATCGAAACACCATTTTGCCATTCGGATCGAAGATATCCATCGATTTCCAGGGATCGGAATCAATGAACACCTGAATGCCGGCATCTCCGTCAGTGGCATTCAATTCGATCTTAAGCCGTGCATCCTTGAGTTTGACTATTCTACCCTCCGATTTTTTATTAGTTTCCGCAACCCGCGTTTCCTCATCATCATCATCATCCGCCCAAGCCGCTGGTGCCACAGCCGTCAAAATAAAAGCGGCCATCGCAACAGAGGCGACGGTCAATCTATGCCAATTTGTATTCATTTTCATTTCTCCTGTTTTTGCTGGTAATTACTCGTTTGCCACGACGGACCGCTGTTGCGGATCTGCCGGGTGTACAGAGACTACGCAGCTAACATGAGTACAAGCTTGCCTGAACATTACCAGTTGGTAATAAAAGAGACGGCGCACACAGGATGCAATTCAGTTACGCATAAAAAAACGGGAAGTCAGTGACTTCCCGTTTTATTTGGTCGATTAACTCGCGGCCTTCCATTCAAACTCGGAGTTACTGCTAACCGCCGGTTCTGGTGTTTTCATTGTCACCAGCTCCTCAGCGCTGGTCGGGTGAATCGCGATGGTATTATCAAAATCGGCCTTGGTTGCGCCCATTTTTACTGCCACCGCAAAACCCTGCAACATCTCATCGACATTATCGCCAATTAAATGGATACCGACGATACGTTCCGTCTCACCGGCACACACCAGCTTCATGGCTGTTTTACTGCCCCGTGCCGACAAGGCGTAACGCATCGGTGTATAGATGCTCTTATATATAGTGGTTAACCCACCAAACCGTTCGCGTGCCTGCGCCTCGGTTAACCCCAGTGTTGCAATGGGTGGATGAGAGAACACGACACTGGGAATATTGTCGTAACCCACTTTTTTATCCGACGCACCGTTAAACAACCGCTCAGCCAATTTGCGACCGGCGGCGATCGCCACCGGCGTTAACGCGGCCTTGCCGGTGACATCACCAATGGCATAGACACCAGCAACATTGGTATTCTGGTATTCATCCACCGGGATCATACCATTGGCCAAGCGATTCACCCCTGTCGTTGCAAGACCAAGCGCATCCGTATTTGCTTTACGTCCAACCGCCCAGATGACACAATCATACGCGGCAAGTACTTGTTGATCGCTTGCCGTGACAACGATGCCTTCGGCACTGTTTGCCAATGCGGCCACATTCACCTGGGTATATACGTGAATGCCTTGCTGGCACATCTCGTCGCTGAGTGCGTCACTGATCATCGGGTCAAAGTGTGCCAACATGCGCGGCTCGCGCACAAGGAGTGTGACCGCCGATCCCAACGCGCGCAACATGCCCGCGAGTTCCACACCGATATAACCACCGCCAATTACCGCGACACGTTCAGGTTGTTTGGTTAATTGAAAAAAACCGTCGGAGCTGATCCCCAATTCTGCACCGGGAATATCCGGGACCAGGGGTTTGCCGCCCGTAGCAATCACGATGTGATCGGCGCTAATGATATCGTCATTCACCGCAACCTGATGCGGCCCGAAAAAACGCGCGTGCCCTTGTATGTGCGTGATGCGTTGATCACGTACATAGCCATTCCAATAACGGTGAATATTGCTAATGTATCGCTCGCGACCTTTCACCAGTTTTTGCCAATCGGTGTCACCACGTGTCACCGCAATTCCAAAATCCGCGGCATCATCCACTGCATGCGCCACGTGTGCGGCATACCACATCACTTTTTTCGGTACACAGCCATTATTAACACAGGTGCCACCCAGTTGCGCGGATTCAATGAGTGCCACGCGTTTACCGAATTGTGCCGCCTTTTCTGCAACAGCCAATCCCCCGCTGCCGCCACCGATCACAATTAACTCAAATTGTTTGTCCATACTGCACCTCTTGGTTTGAGTGGGCCTGCGTGCCAGGCCCACTCTGTTAGCTACTGTTGATCATCAAGCCGCTTGTTCCGTATCGACACCGAAGTAACTCGCCAACTCCTCGGATCCGCCGATGTGATGGCCATTGATGAACACCTGTGGCACCGTTTCACGACCGGTAATGGCGCGTACCGATTGCCAACTGGCATCTTGACCGGCGACGATCTCTTCGTAGGACATGCCACGTGTCTCCAGCATGACCTTCGCCTTGGCACAAAATGGACAGCCTGGTTTAGTGAATAAACTAATTGCATCCGGCTTCTTTGCCTTTGGGTTGATGTACGCCAACATCGTGTCAGCATCGGAGACTTCAAAGGGATCGCCGGGTTTTTGCGGTTCGATGAACATCTTTTCAATCACGCCATCCTTGACCAGCATCGAATAACGCCAGGAGCGTTTGCCAAAACCCAAGTCGGTTTTGTCCACTAACATGCCCATACCGGCACTGAAATCGCCATTGCCATCCGGCATTAAGGTAACATTGTTGGCCTGCTGATCCCGGCCCCAGGCCTCCATGACAAAGGCGTCATTGACGGACACACAGACAATCTCATCCACGCCGTTGCGCTTAAACACAGCGGCCAATTCGTTATAACGCGGCAAATGTGCCGCCGAGCAGGTTGGGGTAAAGGCGCCGGGCAACGAAAACACCACCACGGTTTTACCTTTAAACAGCGTGGTGCTGCTGACATCGGCGAATTCGCCGTTGGCGCGGGTCTTGAAAATAATATTTGGCACTTGTTGGCCTTCGCGGTTTTCTAACATGGTTAATCTCCTCGTCTTGGGTAATTGATGGGCTACGGGGAGGATTATCGGTAAAGGCTGTTGATTGTGGAAATCGTTTGTTTCTACTATATTGATTGGTATTACCAATCGATACTCACAGCGGGTAAGCGCCGAATGAATCTACGTGATCTGGAATACCTGGTGG
>JAYSTO010000100.1:0-6553 GCA_043719675.1 Gammaproteobacteria bacterium
TCCTATTCCGCTACTGCGGATGCAGCTGGCGTTACAAATGGCACAGCTTGCGGCGCAAACTGTCCCTTCACCTTCGGCGGTAATGCAACCGCACAATCGATTACCAGTGAAAATGATTATTTTTTAATTCCACATTTTGCCTATAACTGGATGATAGGTGGCGACGCTTCTCTGGGCATCACCGTATATGGTAATGGCGGAATGAATACGGAGTATGAAGGCGGGCAAGCACAACATAACAATGGTTTAGGTACTGCCGTAACAACAGCCGGCACGTTTGGCGCCGGCACTACCGGCCAGAACTTAGAACAATTATTCATTGCGGGTACGTATGCGCGAAAATTCAATCCCACCGCCGCCTGGGGCGTGAGCGCCATTCTGGCGTATCAGCGCTTTGAAGCCAAAGGCCTGGCCAATTTTGCAGGCTATTCAAATGACAGTGCCAACCTGTCAAATAATGGCGTCGACACCGCTACCGGGTTTGGTTTTAAATTTGGTGTTCAGGCCGAAGCGGTTCCTGGTTTAAATCTGGCAGCTTCTTATCAAACAAAAGTAGACATGAGCGAATTTGATAAATACAAAGGCCTGTTTGCCGAGCAGGGTGATTTTGATGTCCCTGCGACTTGGACCGTGGGCCTTGCCTGGAATGTACAGCCAAAGAATGTGGTAACGTTTGATGTGCAGAAAATCATGTACAGCGATGTGGCCGCGATTGCCAACCCGATATCGTACTTAGTCGGCAGCTCAAATAGCTGCGCCACCGGTACCACATCGCGCTGCCTGGGTGGTTCAGAAGGTGCCGGTTTTGGTTGGACCGATATGACTATTTACAAACTGGGTTACCAATGGGAAGCCAGCGCAGATTGGACGTGGCGCGTCGGCTATAGCCATGGCAGCCAGCCTATTCCCACGACCGAGGTGGTTTTTAATATCATAGCGCCTGCGGTAATAGAAGATCACGTCACCTTCGGCTTCACCAATAAGACCGGCGCTACCAGCGAGCTGAACTTTCGCTTCATGCACGCGTTGGAAAACAGCATAAATGGGGCAAATACCCTGAACCCCTCACAACAAGTGACATTAAAGATGAAGCAATACGAAGCAGAGCTTAGCTGGGGCTGGAAGTTCTAATCCCATCCAACAACGAGCAAAACAAAAGGGGCCACCAAGCCCTTTTTTTGTTATTTGCTTCCAGCTAAATGTATTAAAGCCAAAATCCCCACTTAACACATTGTAATATAAACGATTCATTTCCAGGACAGAAAAATGCCGTTGTGTATCTTAAGTTACAGAACTCGCCCTTTACTGGAGAGATAATGCTTAACAACACGACCGGCATAGGTCTATAGTACTCACACGGTTTTCTCTCGGCCTCCGCTGTTTTCGAGGAACGGGGAAAAATCACGATGAGAGTAAATGATAATAATAATCGCAATACTGAATCACTATCGACCAAAACGGTCAATTTGCTGTAACTGATATTTTTAACAAAACAATAGCAGCGTATTAACGAGGACAGCAATGAGCATCGCGACACTTACCCGCCCCTCCACACAGGGGAGCTACGCTAGTCTCAAGCTCTTATTGGCCGACTACCCCGGCCTGATTGAGAGCGCCGATTCTTATTGCTGGAAAATGTTAAGCACCGCGAAACTGCACAGCTTCGATGCCAACACCGTCTTGTTTCACGAATCGATGGAATGTAAACACTTGATGTTAATCGTCGAGGGTTCGGCGCGTGTTTACAAGGAATCGGATGAAGGCCGCGAGGTGACGTTGTACCGGGTGGAGCCGGGACAACTGTGTGTGCATAACCTTAACAACTTGGTCGACGGGCTGTCCTACCCGGTCATGGCACAGGCGGAAACCGCACTGCGTGGCCTGGCCATTCCACGCGTCGAATTCCACCAGGCGCTGGCGGAATCCACCAGCTTCCGCAATTATGTGCTGCGCACGCTCACGGAACGCCTGTCACATATGGCGGATTTAATTACCGGGCTGGCGTTTGATCGGCTCGATCTGCGCGTCGCCTGCTGGTTGATGCAACAGTTTGATCGCAGCCGCAGCCAGCCGATTGCATTAACCCACAATGAAATCGCCCATGAACTCGGCACCACCCGTGAAATGGTGAGCCGCATTCTCAAAGAGCTCGAACACAAACGCTGTATTCAACTCGCACGCGGGCGGATTTATTTGCAGTGTAAATACACCTTGCGGCTGGTGGGGGAAGGTAAAGGTAAGCAACGGCTAAAATAACAACGCAACACCTGACACATCTTTTCAGGGTTTTAGCAGGCCCTCCGGCAGTATCGGCGGCAGCGGTACGTCAAGCGTGGCGGCGATGGCGCGCAATATTTCCATTTCAGCGATCGTCACTTCGTTGTCACTACTGACACACCATACACAGGCCTTAAGAATCCGCGACTTGAGTAACGGTTTGACCTTAGTTAATTCATCCATGGCCTCTGACAGAGTCTTTAAGGTGATGTCAGCACGCGGCACCATTTTAAAAGCGGTCGCACCAATGGCCTTTTTCGCCACGTCAAACGCCACTTGGGCTTGTTGCTCATTTGTCTGTTCTGAATAGGCAAGAATCGATAATACAATTTCCAGCGGTCGCTTGACTGCACCAAGATAACTGTGCACGGCAGTCGCCGGTTTTTGTATGCCGTGCAGCATATCCAACTGCCGAACGATGATTTGTTTCAGCACCCACTCAAACAGCGCCAGTTTTTTATCCGCTTTAATAAAACCCATCACGGCATTTTTGAATTGCTCATACTGCGGCAGGGACAGGGTCCGTAACGCAGGAATACTCAGATCAATGAGCGGTAGCCAGGTCGCACGCGGCAGTTGTCGCACCGCATCAACCAGCTGCGTGGTTTTGGTCATGATGGTCGAGTTATCAAGGGAATGTAAAACATTCCATTGTTGCGCCCGTATTGCCGGATCGGCGTCGGCCAGCAAGGCGAGCACAATGCTTTGTGCGCCTTGTGTGTCGTGAGCCTCCGCGATCACTGCCGCCGGAATGTCGCTGAGCAGATCGCGCACATGATCAAGATGCGCCTGCCCGGGCTGACCCATCATGTCGATCGCCAAAAGCGCATCACCAACCAGCGCTGTGGCAAATTTCTTTTTTTCTATACTTGGTGCGACGGTACTGCTATTGGCAGTAACTGATTCAACATCCAACGCCTTGGGGGTAACGAATCGGCCGCTCCAGCGCGGATCAATACGTTTGATTCTTTTGTTTAGCGGTGGGTGACTGGCAAAGATTGTCATCAGAAACGAACTGACCCCGCTGGCAAAATACGCATGACTGTATTCGGGTGCGGCGGGGGATTCGATGGCAGCACCATTGGGTAACCCGCCAATTTTTTTCAGCGCCCCGGCGATACCTTCCGGGTTGCGGGTAAACTGTACTGCTGATGCATCGGCTAAATATTCACGTTGCCGATTCACCACCGCCTTAATCCATTGGCCAAAGAAGGTCCCCATGAAACCAATGACCATTAAGCCCAGCCCCAACATCAGGAAGGCGGAACCATCACGCCCGCGTGAATCACGGCTACCGGACATGACGCGCATCAAGTAATAACCGATGATGCCAATTAACAATATGCCGTGCAGCACACCCATCAGCCGGATATTCAAACGCATATCGCCATTGAAGATATGACTGAACTCGTGCGCCACCACACCTTGTAATTCATCACGGGTTAAATAGCGTACCGCACCCTCGGTAACACCAATGACAGCATCACTGGGCGACATGCCCGCCGCAAAAGCATTAATGACATCATGTCCTTCCAGAAGGTACACCGTGGGTACCGCCGCGCCCGAGGCGATCGCCATCTCCTCAACCACATTTAATATTTTGCGCTGCAGCGGATCACGACTGTTTTGCGGAATGATTCGTCCACCCAAGGCCTCCGCCACCGCCCGGCCACCACTGGAGAGTTGTAATAATTTATAGAAAGTGCCGGACAGCACCACCACAACCACCACGATACTGATGAGGAAAAATGTACTCCAGTCGAACTCGGCGCCGATGCGTAACGCCTGACTCTGATTGTTATTAGAATACGCAAGAACCGTCATCACCAGCAGATTGGTAATAACAATAAGGCTGAATACCGCCAAAATAAACAGAACCACCATCCACAAGGTGGAACGCCGTGCCTGTGCCTGCGCCGCAAAAAAATTCACTGCGGCTCGACTCAGAAGGCTACTTTGGGTGCCTGTTGAATTGCAACAGTATCTGCGAATTCAAGTAACGCCGCATCCTGGCTATGACCAAACATCCCGGCTAATACATTTTGCGGGAACGACTGTTTGTAGACATTGTATTCCATCACTGCATCATTAAATGACTGCCGGGCGAAACTCACTTTATTTTCAGTGCTGGTTAGCTCTTCACTGACTTGCATCATGTTTTGATTGGCCTTCAGATCCGGATACGCCTCCATCACCACATTCAGCCGACCCAGTGCGCCCATCAGATTACCTTCTGCCTGACCCAGGTTTTTCATTGCCTCGGGACTACCGGGACTGGCGTGTGCGTTCGTCAATCCTGTCATTGCGGTGTTGCGCGCCGTGATCACCGCATCCAGTGTTTCACGTTCATGTTTGAGATATCCCTTCGCGGTTTCCACCAGATTGGGGATCAGGTCATAACGCCGCTTGAGCTGGACCTCAATCTGCGCAAAGGCGTTTTTAAATCGGTTTTTTAACTCCACCAGCTTGTTAAATATCGCAATGACATAAAAAACAATCGCCAGAATTACTACTAATGTGATGATGGTTGACATTGCCTTGACCGCTCCTTTGTTGTCGTGCCGGTGAGAACTCACCGTTTTTAATGCGTTATGATCTTATTCAAAATCACTTAACTTGATGTCTTTGTCCATGCCCGTCCCGCCCGGTTTACCGTCGCGACCCAATGAGGATATTTCTATTGTGCCATTCGACTTTAATTGATATTGATAAGGGTGGCTCCATACATCCAGCGGCATGTCCTTCATATACGGCCCCTTCCATGTCACCGCTTTGGGTCCACTCAACGGATTTTCCACCAGGGCCTTAAATCCTTGTTCATTGGTTGGATAGACGGCATTATCTTTTTTATACAGGTCGAACATGGTCTTAAATACATAAAGATTCGTTTCCACCACCTTCTGCCTCATCTTATACCGCTGTTGTTCCTTGTCATTGTCGGCTTGCACGCTACCTATAATAAGCACAGAAAGAACCAACCCATAACAAAACGATTTTGAAAAACAGTCCATACGTCTATTCCTCCTATTTAATGTGTTCAAGAATACCGTCAAGTTCATCGAGCGAGTTGTAATGAATAACGATCCTACCTTTACCTTGTTTACCATGCTGCAACTCCACCTTGGCACCGAGCTTGTCCGACAGATCCGCTTGCAGGCGTTGTGTATCGGAATCCACCGACGGTGTTGCCTTTTTACCGGGCTTACCACTGTCTGTGTTTTTCACCAGGGTTTCTGTCTCGCGCACCGACAGACGCCGCTGTGCAACCTGTTGTGCGGCAAGTATCTGTGCCGTGCCATGCAGACCCAACAAGGCGCGCGCATGACCCATTTCCAGTTCGCCCTTGGTGAGCAGTGTTTTTACATCAGGTTCAAGCGTTAACAGGCGCAATAAATTCGTGACGGCAACACGCGAACGCCCCACCGCATCCGCAGTTTGTTCATGAGTTAAACCAAATTCATCAATCAGGCGATGTAAGGCTACCGCTTCTTCAATCGGATTCAATGCCTCACGCTGAATGTTCTCAATCAAGGCCATGGCCATCGCGGATTTATCATCCACGTCACGCACTACGGCGGGGATATTATGCAGGCCGGCTAATTGAGTAGCGCGCCAGCGACGCTCACCGGCAATCAATTCATAACGGTTGATTTGGCCTGGAAACGGTCGTACAACAATGGGCTGTACCACGCCCTGAGCGCGAATCGAGTTAGCAAGTTCTTGCAGGGCCTCGGGATCAAAATCCTGCCGTGGTTGAAAACGGCTGCGCGTGATCACATCCACCGGCAGCTCCTGCACACCTACCGACGGCGGCGGCGGTGTGGTGTCATCGCTGTGAAACCCCTCACCAAGCAGGGCGTCAAGTCCGCGACCTAAACCTCGTTTTTTCATGATTCGTTACTTTATGTGTGCTGCAATGAGAATACTAAAACCCGCGCGTGGCGCCGATCAAGGTGGTGTTTTCGTGTTTACGTAACAACTCACCGGCCAGCGCCAAATAAGCCAATGCGCCACGCGAGGTCTTGTCATATTTGATTACCGGCATGCCGTGACTGGGCGCCTCGGCAAGACGCACATTGCGCGGGATCACGGTACGGTATACTTTCTCTGGGAAGTGCAGAATCAACTGCCCCGAAACATCGTTAGACAGATTATTACGCGGATCAAACATCGTGCGTAACAACCCTTCTACTTTTAATTCAGGATTCACACTGGCCTGAATACGATTCACGGTTTCAAGCAACGCCGACAAGCCTTCCAACGCATAATATTCACA